>NZ_FXWZ01000002.1:300000-600000 GCF_900184225.1 Brevibacterium ihuae
CGATCGCACAGCCCGAGCAGCTGCGCATGCGGACCCGGCAGCGCGAGGGCGGGCTCGATGACATGGGCGCGGAAGATCCTGTCGGCCTCGTCGATCGTCGCGAGCTGGAGCTCGAGCTTCGACCCGAAGTGGGCGTAGATCCCGCTCTTGCTCATCCCCGCCGCGGTCGCCAGGGCGCCGATCGACAGTCCGTCGAGTCCGACGACCGTCGACAGCTCGGTCGCCTGGCGCAGGACGGTCGAACGGGTGCGGGCTCCGTCGGCGCGGACACGGCGGGCGTTCTCGATGGTCATCTTGACATAATAGCACGACCGGTCGTACTATTAGGGTCCGGAGCCAGCAGGTCCCGGATCAGCAGGGAGGGCACTGATGCCCAAGGCAGCGATTTCACTCACCACCGGCCTCGAAGACGCGGAGAAGGTGACGGTGGCGTTCCTCGTCGCTGTCGGCGCCGCGGAGAGCGGCCGGGAGACCATGATGTTCCTCACCAAGGAGTCCGTCCGCCTCGCGACCGACGGATTCGTCCATGCCGTCGCGTGCGACGGCTGTCCACCGCTCACCACGCTTCTCGACCGCTACGCCGCCGCCGGAGGGACCTACCTCGTCTGCGGCATCTGCGTGCAGTCCAAGGTCCTCGACCCCGCCGGCTTCCTCGGCAACGCGAAGGTCGGCGGCACGGTCCAGCTCTGGGAATGGATCGACGAGGGGACGGCGACGTTCAGCTTCTGACGCGGCGGCGCGACGCGCACGACGACACCGGGCGGTGGGGCAGGAGGCCTCGCCGCCCGACACCTGCCGCACCCCGCGCCGTAGACTGGTCCCTCGTGAGACTGATCTTCGCCGGAACGCCCCAGGCCGCCGTCCCCTCGCTCGAGGCGTTGCTCGAATCCGAGCACGAGGTGGTCGCCGTTCTCACGCGCCCGGACGCCCCGGTGGGGCGCAAGCGGGTGCTCACCCCGAGCCCGGTCAAGGTCCGCGCTCAGGACGCCGGGATCCCGGTGCTCGAGGCGGATCGCCTGCGGGGTGAGATCCTCACCGAGATCGAGGCACTCGCGCCCGACGCCGTCGCCGTCGTCGCCTACGGGGCCGTCGCCGGTCCGCGCGCGCTCTCCGCCGCCCGCCACGGCTGGTTCAATCTCCACTTCTCGAGGCTTCCCGCCTGGCGCGGGGCAGCTCCCGTCCAGCGAGCGATCATGGCGGGTGAGACCGTCTCCGGGGTCACCGTGTTCCGCCTCGACACCGGGGTCGACACCGGGGACGTCGTCGCCGGTGCCGAGCTCCCGCTTCCCGAGATCGACGCCGGTGCTGTCCTCGAGGACTACGCCGTGCGCGGATCCGCCGTTCTCGTCGAGGCGCTCGACGCGGTCGCGGCCGGCACCGCGGAGTTCCGGGCCCAGTCGGGAGAGGCCTCGCACGCGGCGAAGATCACCCCGGACGAGGCGCAGCTCGACTTCACCCGGTCGGCGACCGCAGTGTCCGCGCTCGCCCGCGGAGTGACCCCGCAGCCCGGCGCGTGGGCGCTCCTCGACGGGGCGCGGACGAAGCTCTTCGGCATCCGCGCCTTCCGCAGTGCGGCTCCGAGCGCCCCCACGCGCCCGGAGGGCTCCGACGCCGCCGGGCACCCGCGGGACTCCGTGGCCCCGCTGGACGCGTCCGACGCACCTGAGCACCACGACGACTCCGACGCCGCACCGGCCGCGACCGCTGTCCCGCCGCCCGGCCGGCTCACCCGGATCGGCGACACCATCGTCGTCGGCACCGGCGACGGAGCGATCTCGATCACCGAGATCCAGCCCTTCGGCAAGCCACGGATGCCCGCCCTCGACTTCCATCGCGGGCGCGGCGACATCGACTTCGATCTCGAGGAGAACGCGTGACCCCCGACGACACGACTGCCGGCGGCCGCCCCGACGGCACGACCGCAGGCGGCCGCGACGGCCGCCCCGACGACCGGTCGACCGCCGCAGGCCGCCGCGACGACCGCTCCGGCCGACGACCCTTCTCCGACCGGCATGCGCGCCACGACCGGGCGCCACGACGTGACCGCGGCCAGCGCGGCGACCGCCGGGGACCGCGCCCGCCGCGCGCGAACATGCCCCGCACGCTCGCGTGGGAGGTGCTCCGCGACGTCGAACTCAACGACGCCTACGCCAACCTGCTCCTGCCCGGCAAGATCGCCCGCACCCGCCTCGAGGGCCCCGATGCCGCGCTCGCGACCGAGCTCACCTACGGCACGCTCCGCGGGATCGGCTTCTACGACGCCGTCATCACCGTCGCCGCCGGCCGCCCGGCCGCCGACATCGACCCGCCCGTGCGCGCCGCGATGCGGATGGGCGCCCACCAGCTGCTGAACATGCGGGTCGCCGACCACGCCGCGGTCTCGGAGACCGTCGGCGTCGTCAAGGCCCACCACGATCCGCGCGCCGGCGGCTTCGTCAACGCCGTGCTCCGCCGCGTCTCCGAGCGCACCCGCGAGGAGTGGATCGAGGCGGTCACCGAGGGCGTCGATCCCACCCGCGCCCTCGAGATCACCACCTCGCACCCCGGCTGGATCGTCCGGGCGCTGCGCCAGGCGCTCGTCGCCCACGGCCGCGACGCTGCCGATCTCGAAGCACTGCTCGCGGCGGACAACACGCCGGCCGCCGTGTGCCTGAGCGTGCTCCCCGGCCTCGCCGACCGGGATGCCGTGACCCGCGACTTCGGCACCCCGACGCCGCTGTCGCCACTCGGCGTCCACCTCGACCACGGTGCGCCGCTCGACGTTCCCGAGGTCCGGGCCGGCACCGCGCGCGTACAGGACGAGGGCTCCCAGCTCGTCGCCCTCGCACTCACCCGACCCGAGGCGCCCTCCGGGGCCTGGCTCGACCTGTGCGCCGGGCCCGGAGGCAAGACCGCGGTCCTCGGCGCGGTCGCCGCTGGCACGGGGGACCGGGTCATCGCGGTGGACACCTCCGATCATCGCGCCGACCTCGTCGAGGACTCGACCCGGGCGCTCGCCGACGTCGTCGAGGTGTTCGCCGCCGACGGCCGCGAGTTCGGCGTCGATCACGCCGAGCAGTTCACCCGGGTGCTCATCGACGCCCCGTGCTCCGGCCTCGGCGCCCTCCGCCGCCGCCCCGAGGCGCGCTGGCGCCGCACGCCGAAGGACGTCAACACCCTCGGCCCGATCCAGCGCGAGCTGCTCCGCGCGGCGATCAGCGCCGCGATGCCCGGCGGGATCATCGCCTACACCACGTGCTCGCCCCACCACGTCGAGACCGTGCTCGTCGTCGAGGAGATCGCGGGCGGGGCAAGCGCGCCGGTCGAGGTGCTCGACGCCGCCGCCGTCCTCGCCGAGGTCACCGGCCGGCCGGCCGCGGAGTTCGCCTCCGCCGCGGTCGCCGACGGTCGCTGCGCCCAGCTGTGGCCCGACGTCCACGGCACCGACGGCATGTTCCTCGCCCTGCTGCGGAAGAAGTAGGATTCCCCCGTGACCATCCACATCAATCCGAGCATCCTGTCCTGCGACTTCGCCGACCTCCGCGGCGAGCTCGCCGCGATCGCCGGTGCCGACATGGCCCATGTCGACGTCATGGACAACCACTTCGTCCCCAACCTCACCTTCGGCCCGCCCGTCGTCGAGCGCATCCGCGCGGTCTCCCCGGTGCCGATCGACGCGCACCTGATGATCGCCGACGCCGACCGCCACGCCCCGGTGTACGCCGAGATCGGCTGCGCCTCGGTGTCGTTCCACGCCGAGGCCTCCGCCGCCCCCGTCCGGCTGGCCCGCGAGATCCGCCGGCTCGGCGCGAAGGCGAGCCTCGCCCTCAAGCCCGCGACCCCGATCGAGCCCTACGTCGACCTGCTCGGCGAGTTCGACCAGATCCTCATCATGACCGTGGAGCCCGGATTCGGCGGTCAGTCGTTCCTCGACGTGTGCCTGCCGAAGATCCGCCGCACCCGCGAGGCGATCAGCGCGTCCGGGCTCGACATCCTGCTCCAGGTCGACGGGGGAGTGTCGACCTCGACGGTCGAGCGCGTCGTCGACGCCGGGGCGAACGTCCTCGTCGCCGGATCCGCGGTCTACGGTGCGGAGAACCCGGGTACTGCGATCGAGGACCTCCGGGCTCTCGCCGCGCAGCACGCCCACTGATCGACGGGATCGCGATGGACTTCCTCAGCTGGCTCAACGCACCGATCTTCGAGCTCTTCGGCAATCCCGTCCCATGGTCGGACTTCCTCGGCAACGTCTGCGCGCTCGCCACGGTGTTCCTCGCGCTGCGCCGGAACATCCTGTCCTGGCCGGTGCAGATCCTCGGCTCGATCCTCCTGTTCTCCGCGAGCGTCTCCGCCGGCCTCGGCGGAAACGCCTCCCGGCAGGTCGTCATCGTCGTCGCAGCGATCTGGGGCTGGAGCCAGTGGAAGCGGTCCCGCGAGCAGACCGGGGAGATCCGGATCCGCTGGGCGACGTGGAAGGAGCGGATCCTCCTCATCCTCGCGCTCCTCGTCGGCACCGTGGGCTTCGGCGCGATCCTGTCCGCCGGCGGCTGGTCGTGGAACCCGTACCCGGACGCCTACATCTTCATCGGGTCCCTCGTCGCGATGTACGCGCAGGGCCGTGCGATCGTCGAGTTCTGGTTCGTCTGGCTCGCCGTCGACCTCGTCGGCATCCCGCTCGCGATCATGGGCGGTCTCGCGTTCTCCGGCATCGTCTACTTCATCTTCCTCATCATGGTCGTCGTCGGCATCGTCGACTGGGCCAAGCGCTCGCGGCAGACGATCTCCTCGCCGATCGCCGGGACCCAGACGGTCACCGGCCGCACCGAGTGAGCGACCGAGGTCACGTTCCCGAGGTGCGGACGCCGCCCGGGATGCGCGCTCCCATGCACTACGCTTGGGCACCGTGAAGACCTTCGACGAGCTGTTCGCAGAACTCACCGACAAGGCCGCCTCACGGCCGACCGGATCCTCGACCGTCGCCGAGCTCGATGCCGGCGTCCACGCCATCGGGAAGAAGGTCGTCGAGGAGGCCGCCGAGGTGTGGATGGCGGCCGAGTACCAGTCCGACGAGGAGCTCGCCGAGGAGATCTCGCAGGCCCTCTACCACCTCCAGGTGATGATGATCGCGCGCGGGCTCACCCTCGACGACATCTACCGGAAGCTCTGAACCCGCTCCGCCGCCCGGGTCCGCCCCGCCCCTGAACCTGCCCCGCCGCCCGGAGGACCGCCGGGCACCGAAAGGACGCCATGCTCCGTGTCGCAGTGCCCAACAAGGGCGCACTGTCGGAATCGGCCACGACGATGCTCCGCGAGGCCGGCTACTCGCTGCGCCTCAACTCGAAGCGGCTCGTCCACCGCGACGTCGAGAACGACATCGAGTTCTTCTACCTCCGGCCGCGCGACATCGCGACGTACATCGGCCGCGGCATCCTCGACATCGGCATCACCGGCCGTGACCTGCTCCTCGAGTCCGAGTCCGAGGCCGAGGAGATCCTGCAGCTCGGGTTCGGCCGCTCGGCCTTCCACTACGCCGGCGAGGCCGGGGTCTACTCCGACCCCGCCGAGCTCGCCGGGAAGACCATCGCGACGAGCTATCCCGTGCTCGTCGAGCAGGACCTCGCCCGCCGCGGCATCGACGCGACCACCGTCAAGCTCGACGGCGCCGTCGAGGTGTCGATCGAGCTCGGCGTGGCCGACGCGATCGCCGACGTCGTCGAGACCGGCACCACCCTGCGGATGGCGGGCCTCGAGACCTTCGGCGACCCGATCCTCGTCTCCGAGGGCGTGCTCGTCGCCCGCAGCGGCTTCGACAAGCCGGGAGCCGACGTGTTCCTCCGCCGCGTGCAGAGCGTCATGGTCGCACGCTCCTACGTCCTCATCGACTACGACATCCACCGCGATCACCTCGCCGAGGCGATGGCCGTGACCCCGGGCTACGAGAGCCCGACCGTTTCCCAGCTCAACGACCCCGAGTGGTGCGCGGTGCGCTCCATGGTCGAGGCGAAGGACTCGCACCGCATCATGGACCGGCTGTACTCCGCAGGCGCCCGCGCGATCCTCGTCACCGCGATCGATGCCTGCCGCATGTGAGGTGTTCCGCCCCTCCGTGCTGCGGCCCCTGACGATGGTGGCCGCGGCGGCGGTCCTCGTGTCCTTCGCGGTCCTGTCCTACGCCCTCGGCGCGATCGGCTGGGACGCCTGGAAGCCGGTCGACGTCGTGTGGATGAACGGCATCGGCATCCTCTTCGCCGCCGTCCTGTGGCGGCTCGGCGCGGTCCGTGCCGTCGCCACCCCGCAGTCGCTCACCGTGCGCAACATCGTCCGCACCCGGACCTTCGCCTGGCCGGAGATCTTCGGGGTGAGCTACCGGGCCGCCAGCGGTCAGCCGTGGCCGGTGCTCGACCTCGCCGACGGCACCACCTACGCGGTCATGGCGATCCAGACGGCGGACGGTGCGCGCGGGGCCGCGGCCGCGGAGCGATTGCGTAGACTCGTGGACACCTACGGCACCCACGACGGCAGCGACAACTGAGGTCCGCCCGCGGACCCGTACCCAGGAAGGCAGACATGTCACGTCCCACGCCCAATCCCCGCTCGGTCGGAGCCCTCGCCGGGTACACCGTCGTCGACCTCTCGCGCGCGCTCGCCGGCCCCCACGCCGGCCAGCTCCTCGGCGACCTGGGCGCCCGCGTCATCAAGGTCGAGAACCCGGAGTCCGGCGACGACTCGCGCTCGTGGGGCCCGCCCTTCGTCGGGCCGGCCGACGACCCGCAGGCCACGTACTTCTTCTCGTGCAACCGGAACAAGGAGTCGATCGCGCTCGACCTCAAGAGCGAGGACGGCACCGACACCCTGCGTGCGCTCATCGCCCGCGCCGACGTCCTCATCGAGAACTTCCGCGGCGGCGTGCTCGCCCGCCTCGGCTTCCCGACCTCGACGTGCCTCGAGATCAACCCGCGCCTCGTCATCCTCTCGATCACCGGGTTCGGCCACGACGGGCCCGAGGCGCAGCGCGCCGGCTACGACCAGATCGCCCAGGGCGAGGCCGGGCTCATGTCCCTCACCGGCTCCGGACCCGATGACATGCAGAAGGTCGGCGTCCCGATCGCCGACCTTCTCGCCGGCATCCACGGCGCCTACGGCGTGCTCGCCGCGCTCCTCGAGCGTGAGCGGACCGGACGCGGTAAGGTCGTGCGCACCTCGCTGATCTCCGGCATGGTGGGCGTCCACGCCTTCCAGGGCACCCGGGCCACCGTCGCCGGCGAGGACCCCCGCCCCGGCGGGAACCACCACCCCTCGCTCTCGCCCTACGGGCTGTTCCGCTGCGCCGGCGGGGCGGTGCAGATCTCCGTGGGCAACGAGGGGCTGTGGCAGCGGTTCTGCGTCGCCTTCGGCCTCGATCCGGCGACCCCGGGGAGGGCGACGAACGCCGACCGCGTGGCCAACCGGCCTGCCGTCCCCGCCGCCATCGAGGACGTGTTCGCCGCCGACGATCCCGAGACCCTGCTCGAGAAGCTCGCCGCCGCGGGGATCCCCGCCGGCATCGTCCGCACCCTGCCCGAGGTGTACGAGTGGGAGCAGGCGCTCTCGCAGGGGCTCAAGATCACCGTCGACCATCCCGTCGTCGGGGAGATGGACCTGCCCGGTCCGCCCGTCCGGTTCTTCGACGCCGATGCCGCCGGGGAGACGGAGACCACCGTCACCGAGCACCTCGCCCCGCCGCTGCTCGGCGAGCACGGGGCGGCCATCCGCGCCTGGCTCGAGGAGGACTGATCAGCGTGGCAGCACGACTCGACGTCCGCGGGCTCATCGACCTCGTCGTCGACCCGGGCACCTTCACGAGCTGGGACACCACCCCGGTCACCCCGGCGGCGGGCATCGACGAGGACTACGCCGCCGAGCTCGGGCGCGCGGCGGAGAAGTCCGGGGTCGACGAGGCCGTCGTCACCGGCGAGGGACTCGTGCGCGGCCGCCGCGTCGCCGTCGTCGCCTGCGAGTTCCGGTTCCTCGCCGGGTCGATCGGCGTCGCCGCCGCCGAGCGCCTCGTGTCGGCGATCGAGCGCGCCACCGCCGAGGGCCTGCCGCTGCTCGCCGGACCCGCCTCCGGCGGCACCCGGATGCAGGAGGGCACGGTCGCCTTCCTCTCGATGGTCAAGATCACCGCCGCCGTCATGGACCACAAGCAGTCCGGGCTGCCCTTCCTCGTCTACCTCCGCCACCCCACCACCGGGGGCGTGTTCGCCTCGTGGGGATCGCTCGGCCACTTCACCGTCGCCGAACCCGGCGCGCTCATCGGCTTCCTCGGCCCGCGCGTCTTCGAGCAGCTCTACGGTCGGGAGTTCCCCGCGGGCGTGCAGACTGGGGAGAACCTCCATCGGCACGGCATCATCGACGCCGTCATCGGTCCCGAGCGGATCGCCGACACCGTGGCCAAGGTCCTCGACGTGCTCATGGGCAGCCGCGAGGTGCCCGCGCCCGTCCCGGACCCGCCCACCGCGCCGGGGGCACCCGCGCCTGGGACATCATCACCGCCTCCCGGAACCCCGCGCGCCCCGGTGTCCGCGAGCTCCTGCGCCACGGCGCCACGCACGTCCTGCCGCTCAACGGCACCGGACAGGGGGAGAAGGATCCCGGACTGCTGCTCGCCACCGCGAAGTTCGGCACCGCCCCGTGCATCGTGCTCGGGCAGGACCGCTACCGGCAGCGCTCCCACGAGCCGATGGGCCCGGCCGCCCTGCGGGAGGCCCGTCGCGGCATGGCGCTCGCCCGCGAGCTCGGCGTGCCGCTCGTCACCGTCATCGACACCCCCGGGGCTGCACTCTCGCAGTCGGCCGAGGAGGGCGGGCTCGCCGGCGAGATCGCCCGCTCGCTCGCCGACCTCATCACCCTCGAGGCGCCCACGGTGTCGCTCATCATGGGGGAGGGCACCGGCGGCGGCGCGCTCGCGCTCGTCCCGGCCGACCGGGTGCTCACCGCGCAGAACGGCTGGCTGTCCCCGCTCCCGCCCGAGGGCGCCTCGGCGATCGTCCACCGCGATGTCGACCATGCCCCCGAGATGGCGCAGGCCCAGGGCGTGCAGGCCGAACGGCTGCTCGCCGACGGCGTGGCGGACCGGATCATCGCGGAGACCCCCGACGCCGCGGTCGAGCCCGCGGCGTTCGTCGACCGGGTGTCGGCTACCCTCGAATACGAGATCATCGCGCTCATGCGGCAGCCGGCGGACCGCCGGTGGCACCGCCGCATCGAGCGCTACCGCAACCTCGGACTGTGAGGAGTTCCATGGCCGTGTCGGTACGGGTCATCCCCTGCCTCGACGTCGACGCCGGACGCGTCGTCAAGGGGGTGAACTTCACCGGCCTGCGCGATGCGGGGGACCCGGTCGAGCTCGCCCGCCGCTACGGCGCCGAGGGGGCCGACGAGCTGACGTTCCTCGACGTCACCGCCTCGAGCGGCGACCGCGAGACGACCTTCGAGATGGTCGGCCAGTGCGCCGAGCAGGTCTTCATCCCGCTCACCGTCGGCGGGGGAGTGCGCTCGGCCTCCGACGTCGACCGGCTGCTCCGAGCGGGAGCGGACAAGGTCGGGGTCAACACCGCCGCCGTCGCGCGCCCCGAACTCCTCGCCGAGATCGCCGACCGGTTCGGCAACCAGGTCCTCGTCCTCTCCCTCGACGCCCGCCGGGTGCCGGCCGGCGGCCGGCCCACCCCGTCGGGCTTCGAGGTCACCACCCACGGCGGGCGGCAGGGGACCGGGATCGACGCGATCGAGTGGACGGCCCGGGCCGCCGAGCTCGGCGCCGGGGAGATCCTCCTCAACAGCATGGACGCCGACGGCACGAAGGCCGGGTTCGACCTCGAGCTCATCTCGGCCGCGCGCGCCGTCGTCGATGTCCCGCTCATCGCCTCCGGCGGCGCCGGTGCCGTCGAGCACTTCGCGCCGGCCGTGCGGGCCGGGGCCGACGCCGTGCTCGCGGCGAGCGTGTTCCACTTCGGGGAGTTCACCGTCGGCGAGGTCAAGGGCGCCCTGCGCGCGGACGGGATCGAGGTCCGATGACCGCCCCCGGATCCTCCCCGTCCGCCCGTCCGACGATCGAGGACGTGCTCGCCTCCGGTATCGCCTTCAACGCCGACGGGCTCGTGCCGGTCGTCGTGCAGGAGCACACCACCCGCGCCGTCCTCATGCTCGCCTGGATGGACGCCGAGGCGCTGCGACGCACCGCGCGCACCGGGCGCGCGACCTACTGGTCCCGCTCCCGCGGCGAGTACTGGGTCAAGGGCGAGACGTCCGGTCACGTCCAGCACGTCCGCGTGCTGGCGCTCGACTGCGACGCCGACACGGTGCTCCTCGAGGTCGACCAGACCGGTCCGGCCTGCCACACGAACACCGCCACCTGCTTCACCGGGAGGGAGATCGATGTCCGTCACACCGAGCCGTGAGGAGTTCCGAGCGCTCGGCGCCGGCCGCCGTCTCGTCCCGCTGTACACCACCGTCCTCGCCGACTCCGAGACGCCGCTGAGCATCTACCGCCGACTCGCCGGCGGCCGGCCCGGCGGGTTCCTCCTCGAGTCCGCGACGAGCGGGGTGTGGAACCGCTACTCGTTCATCGGCCGGAACCCCGTCGCCACCCTCACCGAGGTCGACGGCGAGGTCGCCTGGCTCGGCACCCCGCCCGCGGGCGTCCCGACGACCGGCGACCCGCTCGCCGCTCTCCGCGCCACCCTCGCGCTCCTCTCCATCGACGTCCCGCACCCGGACCTGCCGCCGATGATCTCCTCCCTCGTCGGCTACCTCGGCTGGGACGTCGTGCGCCGCTTCGAGCGGCTCGGCCACGGCCCGCTGCCCGAGGACGCGGTGCCCGAGCTCAGCCTCTCGATCCCCGGCGACGTCGCGATCTTCGACCACTCGACCGCCCGGGTCACCCTCGTGGCGAACGTCGTCAACGTCGACGGGCGCGACTCCGGGATCGACGCCGCCTACGACTCCGGGTGCGCCCGGCTCGCGGCGATGATCGACGACCTGCTCGCCCCCGCCGCCTCGACCGTCGCCGTCCACACCCCGCTCGAACCCGAGGTCAAGCCGCGCACCCCGCGCGAGGAGTACCTCGAGTCGGTGCTCACCGCGAAGCAGGAGATCGTCGACGGGGAGATCTTCCAGGTCGTCCTCGGCCAGCGCTTCGACTCGCCCTGCGACGCGGACCCGCTCGACGTCTACCGGATGCTCCGGACGACGAACCCGAGCCCGTACATGTACCTCCTCGACATCCCGACCCCCGACGGGCGGCCGCTGAGCATCGTCGGCTCCTCGCCGGAGGCGCTCGTCACCGTCAAGTCCGGTCACGTCGTCACCCACCCGATCGCCGGCTCCCGCCCGCGCGGCGCTACGCCGGAGGAGGACCACGAGCACGCCCGGGACCTCCTCGCCGACGAGAAGGAGCGCGCCGAGCACCTCATGCTCGTCGACCTCGCCCGCAACGACCTCTCCAAGGTGTGCGTGCCGGGCACGGTCGACGTCGTCGAGTTCATGGAGATCGAGCGCTACAGCCACATCATGCACATCGTCTCGACGGTCACCGGCACGCTCGATGCGGACCGCGGCGGGGTGGACGTGCTCGCCGCGACGTTCCCCGCCGGCACCCTGTCCGGCGCGCCGAAGCCGCGCGCGCTCGAGATCATCGACCGGCTCGAGCCCACCGCCCGCGGCGTCTACGGCGGCGTCGTCGGCTACCTGTCGTTCACCGGGGACCTCGACGTCGCGATCGCGATCCGCACCGGCATCATCCGGCCGGGCACGATCAGCGTGTCCGCCGGCGCCGGGATCGTCGCCGACTCCGTGCCGGAGACCGAGTACATCGAGACGCAGAACAAGGCCGCCGCCGTGCTGCGCGCCGCGGCTGCCGCCCACACGCTGCGCACCCCCGGCGGCACAGGATGACGCACGGGATGACGAAGGCGCGCGGCGTCCTCCTCCTGCTCGCCGCGGCGGCGCTGCTGTGGATCGTCGCCTCGCAGACGTGGATCGCGGCCGCCCCCGAGGCGACGGGCACCGTCCCCGGGGTCGCGCAGGCGGCGGCGGAGTCCCCGGAGAACTCCCCGGTGCTCGTCGCGTGCGCCGCGATCGTCGCGGTCGCCGCCCTCCTGCTCGCGCTCCTCGAACGGATCGGCCGGCGGGTCGTCGGGATGCTCGCCGTCCTCGCGGCGCTCGGCTACGCCGCGACGGCCCTGGCGGTCGTGCTCGGCCCCGCCGCCCACACCGGCTGGGCCGCCGCCGGACTCGTGCTCGGCGGCGCGGTCGCAGCGGCCGCGGCATGGGTGACGTGGACGAGCGGGCGCTGGCAGGCATCGGCCCGCTACGACCGCAGCGCCGCCGGCGCCGACCCGGACGATCCCGGCGACGATCCGGCGCGCACATGGGATGCGCTGTCCCGCGGCGAGGACCTCTGAACCGCACCCGGCGCAGACCCCCCGTCCGCTCCGCGGGTCGGGGAGCGCAGTGTCCCGCGCCCATGAGACAATGACGGCACGCAGTCCCAGAGAAGGAGAACCATGACAGAGATCATCGCGCGCGACGGCACCGGAGACCTCGACCGGTCGACCATCGACTACACCGCGGTCCAGGATCCCGGACACGGCAACACCGTCGCCAGCTGGACCGGCGTCCTCATCATCTTCCTCGGTGCGGTCATCGCCACCTTCGGCAGCGTCACCGGGAACTCGATGATCTTCTGGGGCGGCCTCATCGTCTGCGCCATCGGCCCGATCGTCGGCCTCGTGCTGCGCGCCGCCGGCAAGGGCGGGAAGAACACGGCGGGCCACCACCGGTGACCGTGCTCGACGCGATCGTGGCCGGGGTCCGGGAGGACCTCGCGCCGCGGGAGTCCGCGGTGCCGCTGGCCGAGATCCGCGCCCGGGCGGCCGCCGCCGCCCCCGTGCGGCCGCTGCTGCCCCGGGCGCCCGGTGACTTCGGCATCATCGCCGAGGTCAAGCGGTCCTCGCCCTCGAAGGGCGCACTGTCGGACATCGCGGACCCCGCCGCCCTCGCCTCCGCGTACGCCGCCGGGGGCGCGGCCGCGATCAGCGTGCTCACCGAGGCCCGCCGGTTCGGCGGCAGCCTCGCCGACCTCGACGCGGTGCGCGCCGCCGTCGACGTCCCGCTGCTCCGCAAGGACTTCGTCGTCACCGAGTACCAGATCCAGGAGGCGCGGGCGCACGGCGCCGACATCGTCCTCCTCATCGTCGCGGCGCTGAGCGCCGGGGAGCTCGCGGAGTTCCACGGACTCGCCGCCGAACTCGGGATGGCCGTGCTCGTCGAGGCCCACACGCCGGACGAGGTCGCCGCGGCAGCCGCGATCGACGCCCCGCTCATCGGCGTCAACACCCGCAACCTCAAGGACCTGTCGGTCGATCTCGGCCGCTTCGCCCCGCTCGCCGCCGACTGCCCGCCCGGCGCAGTGCTCGTCGGCGAATCAGGCGTCGCGACGGCCGAGGACGTCGCCGCGTTCGCCGACGCCGGCGCCGACCTCGCCCTCGTCGGCGAGGCGCTCGTCACCGGGGGACGGCCCCGGGAGGCCGTCGCGGAATTCACCGCCGCCGGCCGCGCCGCCCGGACCCCACGCGCCTGAATCGGCACGGCCGTCCGCCGCCTGCTGCATCCCGATCCGAAGGACTCCATGGAACACGAGCTGTTCTCCGCACCCGACTCCACGCTCCCGCAGGGGCCGTACTTCGGCGCCTTCGGCGGACGCTTCATCCCCGAGGCGCTCATCCGGGCCCTCGACGAGATCACCGACGCCTTCGCCAAGGCGACCGTCGATCCCGCGTTCGTCGACGAGCTCCAGCGCCTCCATCGGGACTACTCCGGCCGGCCGAGCCTGCTCACCGAGGCCCCCCGCTTCGCCGAGCACGCGGGCGGGGCGCGGATCCTCCTCAAGCGCGAGGACCTCAACCACACCGGCAGCCACAAGATCAACAACGTCCTCGGCCAGGCGCTGCTCGCCCAGCGGATGGGCAAGACCCGGCTCATCGCGGAGACCGGTGCCGGCCAGCACGGCGTCGCGACCGCGACCGCCGCCGCCTTCCTCGGACTCGAGTGCCGGATCTACATGGGCGCGCAGGACACCGAGCGGCAGGCCCTCAACGTCGCCCGGATGCGGCTCCTCGGCGCCGAGGTCATCGCGGTCGAGGCCGGCTCCCGCACCCTCAAGGACGCGATCAACGCGACGTTCCGCGACTGGGTCGCGAGCGTCGACACCACCCACTACGTGTTCGGGACCGTCGCCGGACCCCACCCCTTCCCGATGCTCGTGCGCGAGTTCCAGCGGATCATCGGGATCGAGGCGCGGGCGCAGATCGAGGCGCTCGTCGGCCGGCTGCCCGATGCCGTCACCGCCTGCGTGGGCGGCGGATCGAACGCGATGGGGATGTTCCACGCCTTCATCCCCGACACCGGGGTCCGACTCATCGGCTGCGAGCCCGGCGGGGACGGGGGCGACCTCCACGCGGCCTCGCTCACCCGGGGCTCCGAGGGCGTCCTCCACGGCGCCCGCTCGATGATGCTCCAGGACGAGGACGGCCAGACGATCGAGAGCCACTCGATCTCCGCCGGACTTGACTATCCCGGGGTCGGGCCGGAGCACGCCTGGCTCCACGACTCCGGCCGCGGGGAGTACCGCGCGATCACCGACGCCGAGGCGATGGAGGCCTTCCGGCTGCTCGCCCGCACCGAGGGGATCATCCCCGCGATCGAGAGCGCCCACGCGCTCGCCGGTGCGCTCCAGGTCGGCCGCGAGCTCGGCCCGGGATCCGTCGTCGCCGTGTGCCTGTCGGGCCGCGGGGACAAGGACGTCGACACCGCGGGAAAGTACTTCGGGTACTTCGACGCGAACAACGAGGAGGACTGATGAGCACCGCGCCCGTGCTGGAGGCCTGCGCCCAGGAGAACCGCGCCGCCTTCATCGGCTACCTGCCGGTCGGCTACCCCGACGTACCCGGCTCGCTCGACGCGATGCGCGCCCTCGTCGCCGGCGGGGTCGACATCATCGAGGTCGGCATGCCCTACAGCGATCCCGGCATGGACGGCCCGGTCATCGAGGCCGCCGGCGTGCAGGCGCTCGCGAACGGGGTCCGCACACGCGACGTCTTCACCGCCATCGAGGCGGTGCGCGAGGCCGGCGCCGCCGCGGTGACGATGACCTACTGGAACATCGTCGAGCGCTACGGCGTCGAGGCCTTCGCACGGGATCTCGCCGCGGCCGGCGGCAGCGGCATCGTCACCCCGGACCTCGTCCCCGACGAGGCGGGGGAGTGGATCGCCGCCTCTGACGCCCACGACCTCGACCGGATCTTCCTCGTCGCCCCCTCATCGACGCCCGAGCGCCTCGCCTACGTGGCCGGCAGCTCGCGCGGCTTCGTCTACGCCGCCTCGACCATGGGCGTGACCGGCACCCGCGCCGAGGTGGGCTCCGCCGCCGCGCAGCTCGTCGCCGACACGCGGTCCGCCGGCGCGAAGCACGTGTGCGTCGGACTCGGGGTGTCGACCCGCGAGCAGGCCGCGCAGGTCGCGGCCTACGCCGACGGGGTCATCGTCGGATCCGCCCTCGTCAAGGCGCTCGACTCCGGTGGGACGGCCGGGCTCGAGCAGATCGCCGGCGAGTTCGCCGCCGGGGTGCGCGACCGTGGCTGAGCCGCTCACCGACATCCTCGCCGCGATCCCGTCGCCGAGCTGGAGCGGGTTCTCGCTCGGGCCTCTGACGATCCACGCCTACGCGCTGTGCATCCTGCTCGGGATCGTCCTCGCCCTGTGGGTGACGAACCGGCGCTGGCAGGCCCGCGGCGGCTCCGAGGACGACCTGTGGAACATCGCCGTGTGGGCGATCCCCGCCGGGATCATCGGCGGCCGGATCTACCACGTGATCTCCACCCCGGACCCGTACTTCGGTCCGGGAGGGAATCCGGTCGCTGCGCTCTACATCTGGAACGGCGGACTCGGGATCTGGGGCGCCGTGGCGCTCGGGGTGCTCACCGTGTACTTCGTGTGCCGCCACTACGGGATTCGATTTACCGCCTTTCTCGACGCCGCCGCGCCCGGGCTCATCCTCGCGCAAGCCGTGGGCCGCTGGGGCAACTGGTTCAACCAGGAGCTGTTCGGCGCCCCGACGACCGTGCCCTGGGGGCTCGAGATCGACCGCGAGATCAACGGCGCGCCCAACCCCAACTGGCCCGACGCCGCGCTGCCCGCCGACACCCTCTTCCACCCGACCTTCCTCTACGAGTCGATCTGGAACCTCGCGGGCTTCGTCCTCCTCCTGTGGGCGGGCCGCCGGTTCGCACTCGGCCACGGACAGGTCTTCTTCCTCTACATCTGCTACTACACCGCAGGCCGGGTGTGGATCGAGGCGCTCCGCATCGACACCGCGGAGCTCATCCTCGGCGTCCGCCTCAACGTCTGGGTCTCGATCCTCGTGTTCGCGCTCGGCGCGGTCCTCTTCGTCCTCTCCCGGCGGCGGCACCGCACGCCGGAGGAGAGCGTCTACACCCCGGAGCGCGCTCAGCGCGAGGCCGCACAGGCCGGCGACGACCACGACGACCGCGCCGACGACGGACCGACGGGCGGGACCTCCGCGGACGGCGACGGCGCCCGGCCCGCCGGGGAGACTGGGGAGCGCGGTCAGCAGACCGCCCGCGGTGCCGACGACGAGGGTACGGGATCGTCGATGTCGAAGCGGAGCTTCGGCTTCTTCGGCGCAGTGACCTCCGCGATCTCGATCGTCCCCCAGGTGGGCGGTCGGACACGATCCGAACGGCCGCCGCAGCCCGACTGAGCGATCATGTACACTGCAAACCCGCGCACGGTGACCGAGGTCACCGGCCGCGGTCGCTGCGCGATCATGCGTCGCAGCGCGATGCTGACAGCGCCGTCCGCAGAACCGTGTCCGCCGAGGTGAGAAGGACGGTGCCATGAGCCCCTCCCGCACGACAACGCCAGCACCGCGCTTCAGCGCGCTCCCGCCCGCCCAGGGGCTCTACGACCCCGAGGCCGAGCGGGACTCCTGCGGCCTGGCGATGATCGTGCGGTACCGCGGCGAGGCCGACCACGAGGTCGTCGTCCAGGCGCTCACCGCCCTGCGCAACATGGAGCACCGCGGCGCGGTCGGCGGCGACGAAGGGACCGGCGACGGCGCCGGCATCACCGTCCAGGTGCCGCACCGCTTCTTCGCCGACGTCCTCGACTTCACCCTGCCGGAGGCCGGCGAGTACGCCGTCGGCACCGCGTTCCTCGATCCGGCCGACCCCGGCGCCGGCCGTGCCGTCGTCGAGCGGTTCGCCGCCGAGGAGGGCCTGCGCGTCCTCGGCTGGCGCGAGGTCCCGATCATCGCCGACGTCGTCGGTCGCGCCTCGCGTGCGGTGATGCCGCAGTTCTCCCAGGTGTTCCTCGCTCTCGACCCGCAGATCCCGGTGAGCACCGACGCCACGGGCCGCCCGCTGCAGGAGGAGCTCGAGCGCCGCTGCTTCGCCACCCGCAAGCGGAGCGAGCACGAGGGCGTCTACTTCCCGTCGCTGTCCTCGAAGACCCTGACCTACAAGGGCATGCTCACCACCGCGCAGGTCGAGAAGTTCTACCCCGACCTCCAGGACGACCGCTTCACCTCGCGGATCGCGCTCGTCCACTCGCGCTTCTCGACGAACACCTTCCCGTCGTGGCCGCTCGCCCAGCCCTTCCGGATGATCGCCCACAACGGCGAGATCAACACCGTGCGCGGCAACCGCAACTGGATGCGCGCCCGCGAGAGCCAGCTCACCGCCGAGGTGCTCGCCTCGCCGTGGTCCGACGGCTCGACCCGCGATCTCAGCCGCTTCTTCCCCGTCGTCACCGAGGGCGCCTCGGACTCCGCCTCCTTCGACGAGGTGCTCGAGCTCCTCGTCATGGGCGGGCGCTCGCTGCCGCACGCGGTGATGATGATGATCCCCGAGGCGTGGCAGAACGACACCTTCATGGACGAGGAGCGCCGCGCCTTCTACGAGTACCACTCGCTCCTCATGGAGCCGTGGGACGGACCGGCGTGCGTGTCCTTCACCGACGGCACCCTTGCCGGCGCCGTGCTCGACCGCAACGGCCTGCGCCCGGCCCGCTACGTCGTCACCGACGACACCGTCGTGCTCGCGAGCGAGGTCGGGGTCATCGACCTGCCGAACGACCGGATCATCAAGCGCGGCCGCCTCAAGCCCGGCCGGATGTTCCTCGTCGACACCGCCGCCGGCCGGATCATCTCCGACTCGGAGATCAAGAGCGAGCTCGCCGCCGCGCACCCCTACGCGGAGTGGCTCGACGCGGAGAGCTCGCGGCTCGGCGACCTGCCCGACCGCGAGCACGTCGTCCACCCGCAGTCCTCGGTGGACCGCCGGCAGCGGACCTTCGGCTACAACGACGAGGACCTGATGTTCCTCATCGGGCCGATGGCCGAGACCGGCGCGGAGCCGATCGGCGCGATGGGCTCCGACACCGCGATCGCGGCGTTCGCGCAGCGCCCGCGGATGCTCTTCGACTACTTCGTCCAGAGCTTCGCGCAGGTGACGAACCCGCCGCTCGACGCGATCCGCGAGGAGCTCGTCACGAGCCTCGCGACCGGCCTCGGCCGGGAGCACAACCTGCTCGCCGCCGGACCCGAGCACGCCCGGCAGGTCCTCCTGCCGTACCCGGTGATCGACAACGACGCGCTCGCGAAGTTCCTCCACCTCACCCGGCGTCGGCGGCGCGGCACGGACGAGCACCCGTCCTCGCACGTGCTCAGCGGCCTCTACGCGCCGGCCGGCGGGGGAGTGAGCATGGCCCGCCGGATCGAGGAGCTGTGCACCGAGGCGAGCAGCGCGATCGCCCGCGGCGTGCGCTTCCTCATCGTGTCCGACCGGAACTCGAACGCCGAGCTCGCCCCGATCCCCTCGCTGCTCCTGACCTCGGCGATCCACCACCACCTCATCCGCGAGAAGACCCGCACCCGGGCCTCGCTGCTCGTCGAGGCCGGTGACGTGCGCGAGGTCCACCACGTCGCCACCCTCATGGCGTACGGCGCCTCCGCGGTCAACCCCTACCTCGCGATGGAGACCGCCGAGCTCCTCGTCCGGGAGGGACGGATCACCGGCGTCGACGAGAAGCAGGCGGTCGGGAACCTCCTCACCGCGCTCAACAAGGGTCTGCTCAAGATCATGTCGAAGATGGGGATCTCGACCGTCCAGTCGTACCAGGGCGCGCAGACCTTCGAGGCGATCGGGCTCGCGAAGTCGTTCGTCGACCGGTACTTCACCGGCACGGTGTCCCGGCTCGAGGGGATGAGCATCGACGGCGTCGCCGCCGAGGTCGACGCCCGCCACACCATGGCCTACCCCGCCCAGCACCCGCCGCTGCCGCACCGCCGCCTCGAGATCGGCGGCGAGTACCAGTGGCGCCGCGAGGGACCGACCCACCTCTTCAGCCCGGAGACGGTGTTCAAGCTCCAGCACTCCACCCGCACCCGGCGCTTCGACATCTTCCGCGAGTACACGAAGCTCATCGACGACCAGTCGGCCGAGCTCATGACGCTGCGCGGGCTGTTCGACCTCCGCCCCCTCGACTCGGGACCGATCCCGCTCGAGGAGGTCGAGCCGGTGAGCGCGATCGTCAAGCGGTTCTCCACCGGCGCGATGAGCTACGGCTCGCTGTCGCAGGAGGCGCACGAGACGCTCGCGATCGCGATGAACCGGATCGGCGGCAAGTCGAACACCGGTGAGGGCGGCGAGGACGTCGAGCGGCTCCTCGACCCCGAGCGGCGCTCGGCGATCAAGCAGGTGGCGAGCGGGCGCTTCGGCGTCACCAGCCTCTACCTCACCCACGCCGACGACATCCAGATCAAGATGGCGCAGGGCGCCAAGCCCGGCGAGGGCGGTCAGCTCCCGCCGTCGAAGGTGTACCCGTGGGTGGCGCGGACCCGCCACGCGACCCCGGGCGTCGGGCTGATCTCCCCGCCGCCGCACCACGACATCTACTCGATCGAGGATCTCGCCCAGCTCATCCACGACCTCAAGCGGGCCAATCCCGCGGCCCGGATCCACGTCAAGCTCGTGGCCGGGATGGGCATCGGGACTGTGGCCTCGGGCGTGGCGAAGGCGAGCGCGGACGTCGTGCTCGTGTCCGGCCACGACGGCGGCACCGGTGCGAGCCCCCTCAACTCGCTCAAGCACGCCGGCGCCCCGTGGGAGCTCGGCCTCGCAGAGGCGCAGCAGACGCTCCTGCTCAACGATCTCCGCGAGCGCATCAGCGTCCAGGTCGACGGCCAGCTCAAGACCGGCCGCGACGTCGTCATCGCCGCGCTGCTCGGTGCCGAGGAGTTCGGCTTCGCGACCGCGCCCCTCGTCGTCTCCGGCTGCGTGATGATGCGGGTGTGCCACAAGGACACGTGCCCCGTCGGCGTCGCCACCCAGAACCCGGTGCTGCGGAGCCGGTTCACCGGCAAGCCGGAGTTCGTCGTCAACTTCTTCGAGTTCATCGCCGAGGAGGTCCGCGAGTACCTCGCCGAGCTCGGCTTCCGCAGCCTCGACGAGGCGATCGGGCAGGTCGAGCGGATCGACATGCAGCGCGCGATCGGCCACTGGAAGGCACAGGGCCTCGATCTCTCGCCGATCCTCGCGGTGCCCACGCTCATCGACGGGTCGACGGCCACGGTGCGCAAGCAGACCACCGTCCAGAACCACCGCATCGAGGAGCACTTCGACCAGCGCCTCATCACCGCCGCCGCCCCCGCCCTGCGCGAGCGGGAGGCGGTCGAGATCGACGCCGAGGTGACGAACGTCGACCGCAGCGTCGGCACCCTGCTCGGCCACACGGTGACGCGGACCTTCGGCGTCGACGTGCTGCCCGACGACACGATCACCGTGCGCCTCACCGGCAACGCCGGCCAGTCGCTCGGCGCGTTCCTCCCGGCCGGGGTGAGCATCCACCTCACCGGGGACGCGAACGACTACGTCGGCAAGGGCCTGTCCGGCGGCCGGATCGCCGTGCGCACCGCCCCGGGCGTGTCCGGCCGGCCGGAGGACAACGTCATCGCCGGCAACGTCATCGGCTATGGCGCGACGAGCGGCGAGCTCTTCGTGTCCGGCCAGGTGGGCGAGCGGTTCCTCGTCCGCAACTCCGGTGCGCGGGCGGTCGTCGAGGGCATCGGCGACCACGGCCTCGAGTACATGACCGGCGGCACCGCGGTGGTGCTCGGCGCGATCGGGCGGAACTTCGGGGCCGGGATGTCCGGCGGCACCGCGTACATGCTCGATCTCGACGTCGACCGCATCAACCAGGCCGACATGGCCGCCGGCCGGTTCCGGCTCGAACCGGTCGCCGCCGAGCAGGCCGGGGAGCTCCTCGAGCTCCTCGCCTCGCACGTCCACCACACCGGCTCGCCGCTCGCCGCGGAGCTCCTCGCGGCGCACGACGCGGGGGAGGACATGCTCGGGCGCTTCACGCGCATCGTCCCCGCCGACTACGCGGCGGTGCTCGAGATCCAGGCGCTGTGCGCCGACTCCGGCCTCGACCCCGAGGGCGACGAGGCCTGGACCAAGATACTGGAGGCAACTTATGGCTGATCCGCGCGGATTCCTCAAGGTCACCGAGCGCGAGCTCCCGCCCAAGCGTCCGGTGCCGGTCCGGCTCATGGACTACCGGGAGATCAACACGACGATGGACAAGCAGGCGTTCATCGCGCAGGCCGGACGCTGCATGGACTGCGGCATCCCGTTCTGCCACCAGGGCTGCCCGCTCGGCAACTACATCCCCGAGTGGAACGACGCGATGTGGCGCGACGAGCTCGAGCGCGCCGTCGGGCTGCTCCACAGCACGAACAACTTCCCGGAGTTCACCGGTCGCGCCTGCCCCGCCCCGTGCGAGAACGCGTGCGTGCTCGGCATCAACCAGCCGGCGGTGACGATCAAGAACATCGAGGTCACCATCGTCGACCGGGGATTCGAGGAGGGGCTCATCACCCCGTTCGTGCCGGAGCGGATCTCCGGCCGGCGGGTCGCCGTCGTCGGCTCCGGCCCCGCCGGGCTCGCCGCCGCCCAGCAGCTCACGCGTGCCGGTCACACCGTCGTCGTGTACGAGCGCGACGACCGGATCGGCGGTCTGCTGCGCTACGGGATCCCCGACTTCAAGCTCGAGAAGCACCACATCGACCGACGTCTGACGCAGATGCGCGCCGAGGGCACCCGGTTCCGCACCGGCGTCGAGATCGGCGTCGACATCACCTGGGACGACCTCCACGACCGCTTCGACGCGATCGTCGTGTGCACCGGGGCGCTCGCTCCCCGCGACCTCCCGCTGCCCGGCCGCGAGGCCCCCGGCGTCGAGTTCGCGATGGACTACCTCGTGCCGGTGAACCGGCAGCAGGCCGGGGACGACGTCGAGATCATCGACGCGCACGGCAAGGACGTCGTCATCATCGGCGGCGGCGACACCGGTTCGGACTGCCTCGGAACCGCCCTGCGCCAGCAGGCCGCCTCGGTGACGACGCTCGCGATCGGCAAGCGCCCGCCGACCGACCGCCCCGCCGACGGCCCCTGGCCCACGACGCCGCGGATCTTCGAGGTCTCGACGAGCCACGAGGAGGGCGGCGAGCGCTCGTTCCTCGCCTCGACCGTCGAGTTCCTCCGCGACGAGGAGGGGCGCCTGCGCGCCCTCTCGGTCGCCGAGACCGGGTTCGTCGACGGCCGCCGGGAGCCCCTGCCGGGCACGGAGAAGGAGATCCCGGCCGACCTCGTCCTCATCGCGATGGGCTTCACCGGACCGGAGACCGAGGCGCTCGCCGACTGGGGACTCGCCGTCGAGCGCGGCCGGTTCGTCCGGGAGCGCGACTACTCGACCGCGGTGCCCGGCGTCTACGTCGCCGGCGACGCCGGTCGCGGCCAGTCGCTCATCGTGTGGGCGATCGCCGAGGGGCGCGCCGCCGCCGCCGAGGTCGACGCCTACCTCATGGGATCGACGCTGCTGCCCAAGCCGGTCGCCCCGACCGAGGCCGCGCTCGCCGTCTGAGGCGCGCCGCCGGGCGCGCCTCAGACGGCGCGCTGGGGTCGGGCGTGTGACGGATGGGAGAATTCCTCGTTGCGCGTGCGACGTCGCACGGTTCGGGTGACTAGGGTGGATGCCATGAGGCATGCAAAGATCGTCGCCACTCTCGGCCCCGCCCAATCGACCTACGAGGACATCCGCGCCCTGATCGAGGAGGGCGTCGACGTCGCCCGGTTCAACCTCAGCCACGGCACGCGCGAGGACCACGAGCAGCGGTACCGGTGGGTCCGCCAGGCCGCGACCGACACCGCGCGCACCGTCGGCGTCCTCATCGACCTCCAGGGACCCAAGATCCGGGTCGGCCGCTTCGCCGAGGGACAGCGCCCGGCGCTGTCGAAGGGCGACGTCTTCACCATCACCACCCGCGACGTCGACGGCTCCGACACCGAGGTCTCGACGAGCTACTCCGGTCTCCCCGGCGACGTCGAGGTCGGCGATCCGCTCCTCGTCGACGACGGCCGGATCCGGCTGCGGGCGATCGAGGTGGACGACACCGACGTCCGCTGCGAGGTCGAGGTCGGCGGCACGATCTCCGACCACAAGGGCATCAACCTGCCCGGGGTCGCGGTGTCCGTGCCGGCGATGTCGGAGAAGGACGTCGCGGACCTCCGCTGGGGCCTGCACCTCGGCGCCGACTGGGTCGCCCTGTCCTTCGTCCGCTCGCCCGCCGACGCCGAGCTCGTGCGCGACGTCATGCGGGAGGAGGACATCCTCATCCCCGTCATCGCGAAGCTCGAGAAGCCGCAGGCCGTCGAGGTGCTGCCGGACATCGTCCAGGCCTTCGACGGGATCATGGTCGCCCGCGGCGACCTCGGCGTCGAGCTGCCGCTCGAGCAGGTGCCGATCGTGCAGAAGCGCACCGTCGAGCTGTGCCGCCGCCAGGCGAAGCCGGTCATCGTCGCCACCCAGATGCTCGAGTCGATGATCGAGGAGCCGCGGCCCACCCGCGCGGAGGCGTCCGACTGCGCGAACGCGGTGCTCGACGGCGCCGACGCCCTCATGCTCTCCGGCGAGACCTCCGTCGGCACGCACTGGCTCGAGGCGGTGCGCACGATGGGCCGGATCATCACCTCGACGGAGGAGCACGGGCTCGATCGCATCCCCGCGCTCGGCACCGAGCCGCACACCCGCGGCGGCGCGATCACCGCTGCCGCGGTGCGGATCGCCGCGCAGCTCGACATCGATCTGCTCTGCACCTTCACCCAGTCCGGCGACTCCGTGCGGCGGATGTCCCGGCTGCGCTCGCCCCACCCCATCCTCGCCTTCACGCCCGACGTCCGGGTGCGGCACCAGCTCGCCCTGACCTGGGGCGCGCAGGTGTACCTCGTCAAGGAGGTCCGGCACACCGACCAGATGGCCCGTCAGGTCGACGCGGTGCTGCTCGGGAACGGGCGCGCGGAGGAGGGTGCGCTGTGCGTCATCGTCGCCGGCTCCCCACCCGGGATCGCCGGGTCGACGAATGCGCTGCGCGTCCACCGGATCGGCGACGCCTCGAAGGGGCTGGCCGCCGCCTACCGCGACGAGTCGGACAACGGGGAGAACCCGCTTGAGGGATACGGGGAGATCCGCGAGGGCACGGGGGCCTGAGGCCCGCCCGCGCCGGCGGTGGGAGTACCGGATGCGGGACTCGAACCCGCACGTCTTGCGACAGCGCATTTTGAGTGCGCCGCGTCTACCAATTCCGCCAATCCGGCATACCCGACCATCGTAGAGCACGCGGGCCGGCGGGCGCGTCCCCGGCCCGGGGCGGGTGGCAGTCCGCCCGGCCGGGGGACTAGGATTGGGCGCGTGCCTACTTCAGACAACGCTCCCGCCCCCGATCAGGGCCCGGTCCGCCGTATCGTCGTCGCTGAGGACGAGGCCGTCATCCGCCTCGACATCGTCGAGATGCTCCGCGAGATCGGGTACGACGTGGTCGGCGAGGCCGCCGACGGCGAGTCCGCGATCCGGCTCGCCGAGGAGCTGCGGCCGGATCTCGTGGTGATGGACATCAAGATGCCGATCCTCGACGGCATCTCCGCCGCCGAGCGCATCGCCCGGGCGCGCATCGCCCCTGTCGTGCTGCTCACCGCGTTCTCGCAGAAGGAGCTCGTCGAGCGTGCCCGCGACGCCGGCGCGATGGCCTACGTCGTCAAGCCGTTCACCACCGCCGACCTCGCTCCGGCGCTCGAGATCGCGCTGTCCCGGCACGCCGAGATCGGCGCTCTCGAATCGGAGATTGCCGATCTCACCGACCGGTTCGAGACCCGTAAGCTCGTCGACCGCGCGAAGAGCCTCCTCATGTCCTCGATGGGGCTGAGCGAGCCCGAGGCGTTCCGCTGGATCCAGAAGACCTCGATGGACCGCCGCCTCACCATGCGCGAGGTCGCCGAGACCGTCCTCAGCCAGATCGGCGGCTGAGCCGCCTCAGCTCCGCGAGCGCTGGGCGAGGACGAAGTTCGTGATCCGCACGATCGACAGCAGCCTGCCGTCCTCGTCGGTCATCTTCACCTCGTGGCTGATGAGCGTGCGCCCGTGGTGGAGGACCTCGGCCCGGCCGTGGACCCAGCCCTCGCGGATCGGCCGCAGATGGGTCGCGTTGAGATCGACGCCGACGACGTCGTGGCCGTTCGCGAGCAGGTACGAGTGCATCGAGCCGAGCGTCTCCGCGAGGACGACGTGGGCGCCGCCGTGGAACAGTCCGGCCGGCTGCCGGTTGCCGTCGACCGGCATCCGCGCCTCGAACCAGTCGTAGCCCATGTCGAGGAACTCGATGCCGCAGCGCTCGACGAGCGTCCCGGGGGTGCGCCCCCGGTTGTACTCCATGAGGCGGCGGTAGTCCTCGGGGGTGAGGCCCGGCTCCATGCGCGGTCGGTCCTGTGCGGTCATCGTGTCTCCTTCATGTGCGGATGTCGGCGCGGACCCGATGTCGGCGGCGCTCGAGACGCTAGGCTGGCAGGGTGACTACGGATACCCGGAGACTGCTGCTCATCGACGGCCATTCCCTGGCCTACCGCGCCTTCTACGCGCTCCCGGTGGAGAACTTCTCCACCACGACGGGTCAGTCCACGAACGCCGTCTACGGCTTCGTGTCCATGCTCATCAATGTACTCGCCTCCGAGGAGCCGACCCACATCGCGGTCGCCTTCGACCTCGGGCGCGGGACCTTCCGGCTCGCCGAGTACCCGGAGTACAAGGCCGGACGGGCGAAGACCCCGCCGGAGTTCCACGGCCAGGTCGAGCTCATCCAGGACCTGCTGCGGGCGCTCGCGATCCCGGTCGTGACGAAGGAGGGCTTCGAGGCCGACGACGTCCTCGCCACCCTCGCCGCGCAGGGGACGGCCGCCGGCATGGAGACCGGGATCGTCACCGGCGACAAGGACTCGTTCCAGCTCGCCTCGGACGCGGTGACGATCCTCTACCCCAAGCGCGGGGTGAGCGAGCTCGCGCGGATGACGCCCGCCGCGATCGAGGAGAAGTACGGCGTGACGCCGGAGAACTACCGCGGCCTCGCCGCGCTCGTCGGCGAGAAGGCCGACAACCTCCCGGGCGTGCCCGGGGTGGGTGACAAGACCGCCGCGAAGTGGCTGACGAAGCACGGCGACCTGCCCGGCGTCCTCGCCGCGGCCGAGGACATCGGCGGGAAGGCCGGGGAGAACCTCCGCGCGCACCGGGGCGATGTCGAGCGCAACCACCGTCTCAACCGCCTCGTCACCGATCTCGAGCTCGGGATCGAGGCGCCCGACGCCGTCCGCGGCGAGGCCGACCGGGAGGCCGTCGACGCGCTCCTCGACCAGCTCGAGTTCCAGGTGCTCGGCCGCAGGCTCGAACCGCTCCTCGGCACGGCGCCGGTCGCGCCGGTCGCCGACGACCTGCCCGCCGTCGAGCTCCTCGACGCCGCGGGATTCGCCGCGCTGCTCGCCGACCTCGATCCCGCCGACCCGGTGGGGATCGCGACCGACGCGCGGTTCGAGGTCGGGCTCGGCACCGTCGACGTCCTCGGCATCGCGCAGGGCGAGCGGGCGGCGGCGATCGACCTCTCGACGCTCGACGGGCCTGCGGGCGAGGCGCTCTCGACGCTCCTCGGATCCCACCCGGGCCTCGTCCTCCACGGCGCCAAGCCGCAGCTCAAGGCGCTCGTCCACGCCGGTCACCCGCTCGCCCGGCCCGCCGTCGACACCGAGATCGCCGCCTACCTCCTCGTCCCCGACCAGCGGTCCTACGACCTCGCCGATCTGTGCCTGCGCCACTGCGGGATCACGCTGGGCGAGGAGACGGAGGAGACCGAGCCCGGCACCCTCGACCTCGGCTCCGGGGACGCGGAGGCCGAGCGGCGCGGACTCGGACGGAGCGCGGCGGCGGTGCTCCGGCTCGCTGAGGCGCTGCGCCCGGCCGTCGAGGCCGCCGACATGACCCGGATCCTCGACGAGATCGAGATGCCGCTCGTGACGATCCTCGCCCGGATGGAGCTCGCCGGCATCGCCGTCGACCGGTCGCAGCTCGCGGCGCTCATCGACGAGTTCGGCCGGCAGGCGGAGACGAGCGCCGAGTCCGCGTACGCCGCGATCGGCCACGAGGTCAACCTCGGCTCGCCCAAGCAGCTCCAGGTCGTGCTCTTCGAGGAGCTCGGGATGCCGAAGACCAAGCGCACGAAGACCGGGTACACGACGGACGCCGACGCGCTCGCCGAGCTCTTCGTCAAGACGGGCCACCCGTTCCTCGAGCACCTGCTCGGCCACCGCGACACGACGAAGCTCAAGCAGACGGTCGTCGGCCTCGAGCGGATGGTCGCCGACGACGGCCGGATCCACACGACCTACCAGCAGACCGTCGCGGCCACCGGCCGCCTGTCCTCGATCGATCCCAACCTCCAGAACATCCCGGTCCGCACCGACGCCGGGCGCCGCATCCGCGAGGTGTTCGTGCCCGACACCGACGCCGGCTTCACCGACCTCGTCACCGCCGACTACTCGCAGATCGAGATGCGGATCATGGCCCACCTGTCCGGCGACGCCGGGCTCATCGACGCCTTCCGCGCCGGCGAGGACCTCCACTCCTTCGTCGGCGCCCGAGTGTTCGGCGTCGAGACCTCCGCGGTCACCCCGGCCATGCGCTCGAAGGTCAAGGCGATGTCCTACGGCCTCGTCTACGGGCTGTCCGCCTACGGGCTCTCGAAGCAGCTCCGGATCGGGGTCGACGAGGCGCGGGGGCTCATGGACGAGTACTTCGAGCGCTTCGGCGCGGTGCGCGACTACCTCGACTCCGTCGTCGAGGACGCGCGCGCGGTCGGGTACACCGAGACGATGTACGGCCGGCGGCGCTACCTCCCGCAGCTCGCGAGCGACCGGCGCCAGGTCCGCGAGATGGCCGAGCGCGCCGCGCTCAACGCCCCGATCCAGGGCTCGGCGGCCGACATCATGAAGATCGCGATGCTCCGGGTCGACGCCGCGCTGCGGGAGGCCGAGGTGCGCAGCCGGGTGCTCCTCCAGGTGCACGACGAGATCGTCGTCGAGCTCGCCGACGGCGAGTTCGACCGGGTGTCGGAGCTCATCGCCGCGACGATGGGCGCGGCCGCCGAGCTCGACGTGCCGCTCGAGGTCAACATCGGGCGCGGCGCGAGCTGGCAGCAGGCGGCCCACTGACCCGGCCGGCCCGCGGACTCACCCCTCCGGACGGTCGGCGAGCCGGGTGGAGAAGATCGCGGTGCCGGGCATGACCTCACCGCGCAGCGGCGACCAGCCGCCCCACGCGGTCGTGTTGTGGGCCGGCCATTCGGGCTCGGTGAGCCCGGTGAGGACGAACCCGGACTCGACGAGGAGCGAGATCCAGTCGCCCATCGTCCGGTGGTGCTCGGCATAGACCGGGCGGCCCTCGGCGTCGAGCTCGACGTAGGGCGTGCGGTCGAAGTACGAGTACTCGACGGTGAGCCCCGCCTCGCCGGGGACGTCGGGGAACATCCAGCGCACCGGATGGGTGACGGAGAACACCCAGGTGCCGCCGGGGCGGAGGACGCGGGCGACCTCGCCGAGGACGACCTCGGCGTCCTTGACGAAGGGCAGTGCGCCATACGAGGAGAAGGCGATGTCGAAGCTGCCCGAGGGGAACGGCAGGCTGCGGGCGTCGGCCTGAAGGAACGTCGGCGGGACGGCGTCCGGGGCGAGCGGCTGCTCGCGCTGGAGGCGGGAGGCCTGCTCGAGCATGCCGGAGGACAGGTCGACGCCGGTGGCGAGCGCGCCCTGCTCGGCGAGCCAGCGCGAGCACTGCCCGGCGCCGCACCCGACCTCGAGGATCTGCCGACGCGCGACGTCGCCGAGCAGGCCGACCTCGGACTCGTGGATGCCCTCGGGGCACCAGATGAACTCGCTCGCGCCGAGGAAGCTGCCGTGCTCGGCGAGGTAGTCGGCGGCGGAGCCGTCCCAGTAGGTGCGGTTGGCGCGGACCGAGGCCTCCTCGTCGATCGCGAGGTACCCGCCGCTGATGATCTCGGGGGAGTAGTCGCTGTCGGTCATGCCGTCTCCGTCTCCTTCGCCCGGCCGCCCGGCCGGATGCGGCCGCCCGGTTCACGGGAGCGCAGTCAGGTGCTACGATTAGTTGCTGTATGCGCTGTGTTCGTGCGCGGTGGTCGAAACCCTATCGTGTCACATCCGGTCGGCATCCGGCTCCGTCATCCGATGACGCATCCCGGCTCCCCGGTCGACGAGCACGTGCATGTGAGCATCATCAGTCCAGTCCACACCGAGACCGGCGGCCCCGGTCGCCGGGCATCAGTCCATTACGGAGTCCCTACCTTTATGACCACCACCACGCCGGGCACGGCGCAGAACGAGCAGATCGCAGTCAACGACATCGGGTCTGCAGAAGATTTCCTCGCGGCTGTCGACGAGACCATCAAGTACTTCAACGACGGCGACATCGTCGAGGGTACGGTCGTCAAGGTCGACCGCGACGAAGTCCTGGTCGACATCGGCTACAAGACGGAAGGCGTCATCCTTTCGCGCGAGCTGTCGATCAAGCACGACGTCGATCCCGCTGAGGTGGTCGAGGTCGGCGACGACATCGAAGCCCTGGTCCTCACCAAGGAGGACAAGGACGGGCGTCTGATGCTGTCGAAGAAGCGGGCGCAGTACGAGCGTGCGTGGGGCGACATCGAGAAGGTCAAGGACGAGGAGGGTGTCGTCACCGGCACCGTCATCGAGGTCGTCAAGGGCGGCCTCATCGTCGACATCGGACTCCGCGGATTCCTCCCGGCCTCCCTCGTCGAGATGCGCCGCGTGCGCGATCTCGCGCCGTACATCGGCCAGCAGGTCGAGGCCAAGATCATCGAACTCGACAAGAACCGCAACAACGTCGTCCTCTCGCGCCGCGCATGGCTCGAGGAGACCCAGTCGGCGGTCCGCCACGACTTCCTCCAGACCCTGCAGAGGGGCCAGGTCCGTCCGGGCGTCGTGTCCTCGATCGTCAACTTCGGCGCCTTCGTCGACCTCGGCGGGGTCGACGGACTCGTCCACGTCTCCGAGCTCTCGTGGAAGCACATCGACCACCCGAGCGAGGTCGTCACCGTGGGCGACGAGGTCACCGTCGAGGTCCTCGACGTCGACATGGACCGCGAGCGCGTCTCCCTGTCGCTCAAGGCGACCCAGGAGGATCCGTGGCAGCACTTCGCCCGGACCCACGTCATCGGCCAGATCGTGCCGGGCAAGGTCACCAAGCTCGTTCCGTTCGGCGCGTTCGTGCGCGTCGAGGACGGCATCGAGGGCCTCGTGCACATCTCCGAGCTCGCCGTCCGCCACATCGATCTGCCCGAGCAGGTCGTCAACGTCGACGAGACGATCTACGTCAAGGTCATCGACATCGATCTCGACCGCCGTCGCATCTCGCTCTCGCTCAAACAGGCCAACGAGGGCGTCGACCCGGAGGCCGAGGAGTTCCTCGATCCCGCGCTCTACGGCATGACCCAGGAGTACGACGAGGACGGCAACTACAAGTACCCCGAGGGCTTCGATCCGGAGACCCAGGAGTGGATGGAGGGCTTCGAGACCCAGCGCGAGGAGTGGGAGCAGCAGTACGCCGCCGCCCAGTCGCGCTGGGAGGAGCACAAGAAGCAGGTCGCGAAGGCCATCGCGGCCGACGCCGAGGCCGGCTCCGAGTCGACCCCCGAGTCCGCGCCCCAGGCCTCCTACAGCTCGGACGACCGCGCTGACGAGGGCACCCTGGCCAGCGACGAGGCGCTCGCGGCGCTCCGCGAGAAGCTCGCGGGCAACTGAGCTCGACCACCGCTGCGCCGAAGGGCTCCCGGACTCCGGTCCGGGGGCCCTTCGGCCGTCCCCGCCCGGCACGCGGTCCGCTGCGCTCCTGGTTTCTCTATCTCCTCCTCCTCGTCCTCACGAGCCTCACCGTCTACGGCGGCGTCATCGCCCACCCCGGCAGCACGGTGTTCGCCGACAACGACGACACCTCGCTCTTCATCTGGTGGTTCGCCCACGCCGCGGACGTCGTCGCCGGGTGGTTCGGCCAGGGCTCGGGGGAGCGGCACCTCCTCTACAGCACCTCGATGCACCATCCGGCCGGGGTCAACGGGGGATGGAACACCTCGGTCCTCGGCCTCTCGCTCCCGCTCGTCCCGGTGACCTGGATCGCCGGCCCGATCGTCGCATTCAACCTCGCGATCATCGCCGCCCCGGTCGCCTCCGCGCTCGCGGCCGCAGCGCTCGCCCACCGGTTCGTCCCCCGCCTCCCCGCCTTCGTCGGCGGCTTCGCCTACGGCTTCTCGACGTACCTCGTGTCGCAGTCCTCGGGCCATCTCAACCTCGCCTTCGCCGTCCTCCCGCCGCTCGTCGCGCTCGGCATCGTGGACCTCCTCCGGCCCGGCCCGCGCGCCCGGCCGCTCCTCACCGCGGGGTGGCTCGGATGCGCGATCGGCTGGCAGTTCTACCTCTCGACCGAGCTCCTCGCCGGCACGTTCCTCGCCGCGCTGTGCCTGCTGCTCGCGCTCGCGCTGTTCGCCCGTCCCGTCCTCGTGCGCGGCGGGCTGCGGCTCCTCGGCGGCGGGCTCCTCGCCTCCGGCATCGCCGTCCTGATCGGCACGCCGCTGCTCCTCGCGATGTTCACCCTGCCGGGCGCGCCCGGGCAGGCGATCCGCCCGCACGGGGTGTGGAACAACGATCTCCTCGATCCGGTCGTCCCCGGCCGCTACACGCTCCTCGGCGGGGGCGAGACGCCGATCCCCCGGCAGGTCCCGCTCGACCCGTCCGAGATCGGCGGCTACGTGGGGATCGTGTGGCTCGGCTTCGCGCTCGTCACCGTCATCGCGCTGTGGTCCTCGCCCCGGTGGGCCCGGGCCGTGCGGGTCACCGCCGTCGCGGGGCTCCTCGCCTGGCTCCTCTCGATGGGTGCGCCGTGGTACGCCGCCGGGCGGACCTTCTGGGAGGTCACGCCGTTCCGCGCCGTCGAGCTCCTGCCGGTGCTCGGGAACGTCCTGCCGATGCGGCTCGCCGTCCATTCGACGCTCGCCCTCGCGGTGCTCCTCGCCATCGGCCTCCATGCCGGGCTGCGGAGCCGACGGCGGCGGGTCCGCGTGCTCGCCCCGGTCGCTGTCCTCGCCTCCCTGCTGCTCATCGCACCCGGCGCGGTGCCGGCCCGTCCGGTCATCGTGCCCGCCTTCTACCAGGAGGCCTACGCCGCGGTGATCCCCGAGGGCTCGGTGGTCAAGACGCTGCCGCGGCCGCTCGCGATGGCCACGCCCCATGCGGACGAGGCGATGGTGTGGCAGGCCGTCACCGGCATGCACTACCGGGAGACCGGGGGCTACTTCATCGGCTCGACCCCCGAGCAGCCGATCATCTACTCCGCACCCCCGGACCCCCTCGACGCGATCCTCGAGGAGGAGAGCGGGGAACCGCTGCCCGACGGCGCCGAGGCGCGCGGGCGCGAGGCGATCGACGCGCTCCGGGCCGACGGGGTGGAGTTCGTCGTCGTCGCCGTCGACGGCCGCTTCCTGCCCCGCAGCGCCCTCGACATCGCCTCCTACACCTCGCGCGCGGCCGGCTCGCCGTACCTCGAGGTCGGCGGCGTCTACGTCATCGACCTGCGCTGACGGCGCGCTAGGGTGGAGCCATGCTGCTCATCGGACTCACCGGCGGGATCGGCGCCGGGGAATCGACGGTCGCCCGGGTGCTCGAGCGTGCCGGCGCCGCGATCGTCGACGCGGATGCGATCGCTCGCGAGGTCGTCGCCCCCGGGGCCCCGGCCCTCGCCCGCCTCGTCGAGGCGTTCGGCGCGGACATCCTCGATGCCGAGGGGCGACTCGACCGTCCCGCGCTCGCCGCCGTCGCCTTCGCCGACGCGGACTCGACCGCGCGGCTCAACGGGATCATGCACCCGGCGATCGCCGAGCGCGCCGCGGAGCTGTTCGCCCTCCACGCCGACCGCGACCTCGTCGTCCACGACGTGCCGCTCCTCGTCGAGAACGCGATGAGCCCCCGCTACCACCTCGCCCTCCTCGTCGACGTCCCCGCACCGGTGCGCCTGACGCGTCTCGTCGAATCCCGCGGGATGGACCGTGCCGACGCCGAGCGCCGGATCGCCGCTCAGGCCGGTGACCCCGAGCGCTATCGGGCGTGCGATGTCGTCGTCGACAACACCGGTGACCCGGCGGACACCGCCGCCCGGGTCGAACGGCTCGTCGCCGAGCGCCTGCTGCCGTTCTCCCGCAACCTCGCCGCGGAACGCCCCGCGGAGCGGAGACCCGCGGCCGCCGGTTCCGCTGCGCCGGCCCCGGAGCACCCGGGGGAGCGGGCGTGGGTCTCCGAGCGCGTCGTCGCGCGGCTGCGCCATGCGCTCGACGAGGCCGGCCTCGGCTCCGTGGAGCTCGCCGCCGTCGACGACCCCGCGGCCGATCTCGTCACAGTGACCCTCGACCTGGGCGCCGGGACGGACAGCGCGGCCCTCGCCGCGGCGCTCACCGCGGCCGGCTACCCGGCGGCGGAGGGCTCGGACCCGGATGCCACGGGACAGCAGAGCGCCCGGGGCCTGCATCGGAATGCGGACCCCGGGCGGCCGGTCGACGTGCGGATCAGCCCAGCGACGCGGTGAGGTGGATGTCGACGCCCTTGAGGGCCTTCGACACCGGGCAGTCCTTCTTCGCCTTCTGCGCGATCGTCTCGAAATCGGCGACGGACATCCCCGGCACCCGGCCGACGACGACGAGGTGGATGTCGGTGATCCCCTTCTCCGCGGTGAATGAGACGTCGGCACCGGTGGTGATCTCCTCGGGAGGCGTGCCGTTCTGGGTCAGGGCGTTCGACAGGGCCATCGAGTAGCACGCGGAGTGCGCCGCGCCGATGAGCTCCTCGGGGTTCGTCACCCCGGTGATCGCCGTCTCTGCGCGGCCGGCCCACGACAGGGTCATCGTCGTCGCCTGCGAGGTGTCGAGCGAGACCGTGCCGGTGCCCTCGGCGAGGGTGCCCTGCCAGGTGGTGTGGGCCTTCGAGACGATCGGGTGCGCTGCGGGTGCCATGGATTCCTCGTTCCTCGGATCGGGTGGGTGAGGGCCCTGCGGGCCCGCTTCCACTCTACTGCCCGCCCCGAATGTAACGGGTGGGAAAATTTCCTTCGCGCCGTCCGCCTTTCGGAGCGAATCTGTGGTGATATTCATCACATCCCCCCAGGGGCTGGCATGGGCACGGAGCCCATGATCGACAGGAGGCTGAACATGGCTGTGACACAGTGGGCGAGGCGCGGTTCGCGTCTCTCGGCATCGGTGGCGATGGGTGCGGCGATCGTGCTCGTCGCCTCGGCGTGCGCGACGGGCGGCGGCGAGGAGTCCGGCGGCGGCGAGACCGGCGGCGGCGAGGGCGGCGGCGGTGCGCTCTCGATCGGGACGCTCCTCCCGCAGACGGGCGCTCTCGCATTCCTCGGTCCCCCCGAGATCGCCGGCGTCGATCTCGCGATCAAGGAGATCAACGAAGCCGGCGGCGTCAACGGGGAGGACGTCACCGTCCTCCACCGCGACTCCGGCGACACGACGACGAACCTCGCGACCCAGTCGACGACGGAGCTGCTCAACGAGGGCGTCGCGGCGGTCGTCGGCCCGGCCTCCTCGGGCGTGGCGAAGACCGTCATCAACCAGATCACCGGTGCCGGCGTCATCCAGTTCTCGCCGGCGAACACCACTCCGGACTTCACCGACTGGGACGACGACGGCTTCTACTGGCGCACCGCTCCCTCGGACGTCCTCCAGGGCCAGGTCCTCGGCAACTTCATGGTGTCCCAGGGCGCCTCGAACGTCGGCATGATCGTCCTCAACGACGCCTACGGCACCGGCCTCGCCGCGAACATCCGCGAGACCGTCGAGGGCGCCGGCGGCACGATCGTCGCGGAATCGATGTTCAACGAGGGCGACTCCCAGTTCACCTCCCAGGTGGACGAGGTCGTCGGCGCGGACCCCGACGCGATCGCCGTCATCACCTTCGACCAGGCGAAGTCGATCGTCCCGCTGCTGACCTCACGCGGGATCAGCGCCGATCAGCTGTACTTCGTCGACGGCAACGTCGCGGACTACAGCGAGGACTTCGATCCCGGCACGCTCGAGGGCGCCTACGGCACGCAGCCCGGCTCCTTCGCCGCCGACGACTTCAAGGAGCGGCTGGCGGAGGTCGACGACTCGCTCACCGTGTGGAACTACGCGGGCGAGTCCTACGACGCCACCGTCCTCCTCGCGCTCGCCGCCGCGCAGGCGGGCTCGACCGACCCCGCCGCGATCCGCGACGAGCTCCAGGCGGTGTCGCGCGACGGCGAGAAGTGCACCGAGGTCGCCGAGTGCTTCGAACTCATCGAGGCCGGGACGGACATCGACTACGACGGCATCTCCGGACCCGTGACGATGTCGGAGAACGGCGACGTCACCGAGGCGACGATGGGCATCTACAAGTTCGACGGCGACAATGTGCCGCAGCCGGACATGGAGGAGCAGGGCTCGCTCGAGTGATCCGAGCTCCACAGCCCGAAGGGGGCGGCCACCGTACGGTGGCCGCCCCCTTCGTCGTCCCGCCCTCAGCGCTCGCCGGGCGGGAGCCCGGTCACTCCCGGTGGTCGACCTTCTCCGCGAGGTCGCCGAGGTAGAGCTCGATGACCTTCGGATCATTGAGGAGATCGCGGCCGGTCCCGGTGTGGGAGTCGCGGCCCTGGTCGAGGACGTACCCGCGGTCGCAGATCTGCAGGCAACGGCGAGCGTTCTGCTCGACCATGATGACGCACACCCCGGCGCGGTTGATCTCGTGGACGCGGAGGAACGCCTCGTCCTGCTTGACCGGCGACAGGCCGGCCGAGGGCTCGTCGAGGAGGAGCACGGCCGGATCCATCATGAGCGCGCGCGACATCGCGACCATCTGCCGCTCGCCCCCGGACAGGGAGCCGGCCCGCTGCGAGCGCCGCTTCGCGAGCTCGGGGAACATCGACGTGACGTACTCGAAGCGCTCCGCGAAGAGCTTGGGGCGGAGGAAGAGGCCCATCTGGAGGTTCTCCTCCACGGTGAGCGTGGTGAACACGTTCTCCGTCTGCGGGACGAAGCCGAGCCCGCGGGACACGAGGACGTTCGCCTTGAGCCCGGTGAGATCCTCGCCGCGCACCCGCACGGTGCCGGAGTGGACCTTGACGAGCCCGAACATCGCCTTGAGGAGCGTCGACTTGCCCGCGCCGTTCGGCCCGATGATGCCGATGAGCTCGCCCGGCCGGGCCTCGATGCTGCAGCCGTTGAGGATGTTCACCCCCGGGAGGTAGCCGGCGACGAGGTCGGTGACGGTGACGACCGGCTCCCCGGCGGCGCCCGGATCGGGGGCGGGTGCGGCGTGCGGGGCGGCGGTCATGGGACGTCCTTCCGGTCGGCGGGCGGTGCATCGGCGGCNCGACGACCCCGCGGCCGATCTCGTCACAGTGACCCTCGACCTGGGCGCCGGGACGGACAGCGCGGCCCTCGCCGCGGCGCTCACCGCGGCCGGCTACCCGGCGGCGGAGGGCTCGGACCCGGATGCCACGGGACAGCAGAGCGCCCGGGGCCTGCATCGGAATGCGGACCCCGGGCGGCCGGTCGACGTGCGGATCAGCCCAGCGACGCGGTGAGGTGGATGTCGACGCCCTTGAGGGCCTTCGACACCGGGCAGTCCTTCTTCGCCTTCTGCGCGATCGTCTCGAAATCGGCGACGGACATCCCCGGCACCCGGCCGACGACGACGAGGTGGATGTCGGTGATCCCCTTCTCCGCGGTGAATGAGACGTCGGCACCGGTGGTGATCTCCTCGGGAGGCGTGCCGTTCTGGGTCAGGGCGTTCGACAGGGCCATCGAGTAGCACGCGGAGTGCGCCGCGCCGATGAGCTCCTCGGGGTTCGTCACCCCGGTGATCGCCGTCTCTGCGCGGCCGGCCCACGACAGGGTCATCGTCGTCGCCTGCGAGGTGTCGAGCGAGACCGTGCCGGTGCCCTCGGCGAGGGTGCCCTGCCAGGTGGTGTGGGCCTTCGAGACGATCGGGTGCGCTGCGGGTGCCATGGATTCCTCGTTCCTCGGATCGGGTGGGTGAGGGCCCTGCGGGCCCGCTTCCACTCTACTGCCCGCCCCGAATGTAACGGGTGGGAAAATTTCCTTCGCGCCGTCCGCCTTTCGGAGCGAATCTGTGGTGATATTCATCACATCCCCCCAGGGGCTGGCATGGGCACGGAGCCCATGATCGACAGGAGGCTGAACATGGCTGTGACACAGTGGGCGAGGCGCGGTTCGCGTCTCTCGGCATCGGTGGCGATGGGTGCGGCGATCGTGCTCGTCGCCTCGGCGTGCGCGACGGGCGGCGGCGAGGAGTCCGGCGGCGGCGAGACCGGCGGCGGCGAGGGCGGCGGCGGTGCGCTCTCGATCGGGACGCTCCTCCCGCAGACGGGCGCTCTCGCATTCCTCGGTCCCCCCGAGATCGCCGGCGTCGATCTCGCGATCAAGGAGATCAACGAAGCCGGCGGCGTCAACGGGGAGGACGTCACCGTCCTCCACCGCGACTCCGGCGACACGACGACGAACCTCGCGACCCAGTCGACGACGGAGCTGCTCAACGAGGGCGTCGCGGCGGTCGTCGGCCCGGCCTCCTCGGGCGTGGCGAAGACCGTCATCAACCAGATCACCGGTGCCGGCGTCATCCAGTTCTCGCCGGCGAACACCACTCCGGACTTCACCGACTGGGACGACGACGGCTTCTACTGGCGCACCGCTCCCTCGGACGTCCTCCAGGGCCAGGTCCTCGGCAACTTCATGGTGTCCCAGGGCGCCTCGAACGTCGGCATGATCGTCCTCAACGACGCCTACGGCACCGGCCTCGCCGCGAACATCCGCGAGACCGTCGAGGGCGCCGGCGGCACGATCGTCGCGGAATCGATGTTCAACGAGGGCGACTCCCAGTTCACCTCCCAGGTGGACGAGGTCGTCGGCGCGGACCCCGACGCGATCGCCGTCATCACCTTCGACCAGGCGAAGTCGATCGTCCCGCTGCTGACCTCACGCGGGATCAGCGCCGATCAGCTGTACTTCGTCGACGGCAACGTCGCGGACTACAGCGAGGACTTCGATCCCGGCACGCTCGAGGGCGCCTACGGCACGCAGCCCGGCTCCTTCGCCGCCGACGACTTCAAGGAGCGGCTGGCGGAGGTCGACGACTCGCTCACCGTGTGGAACTACGCGGGCGAGTCCTACGACGCCACCGTCCTCCTCGCGCTCGCCGCCGCGCAGGCGGGCTCGACCGACCCCGCCGCGATCCGCGACGAGCTCCAGGCGGTGTCGCGCGACGGCGAGAAGTGCACCGAGGTCGCCGAGTGCTTCGAACTCATCGAGGCCGGGACGGACATCGACTACGACGGCATCTCCGGACCCGTGACGATGTCGGAGAACGGCGACGTCACCGAGGCGACGATGGGCATCTACAAGTTCGACGGCGACAATGTGCCGCAGCCGGACATGGAGGAGCAGGGCTCGCTCGAGTGATCCGAGCTCCACAGCCCGAAGGGGGCGGCCACCGTACGGTGGCCGCCCCCTTCGTCGTCCCGCCCTCAGCGCTCGCCGGGCGGGAGCCCGGTCACTCCCGGTGGTCGACCTTCTCCGCGAGGTCGCCGAGGTAGAGCTCGATGACCTTCGGATCATTGAGGAGATCGCGGCCGGTCCCGGTGTGGGAGTCGCGGCCCTGGTCGAGGACGTACCCGCGGTCGCAGATCTGCAGGCAACGGCGAGCGTTCTGCTCGACCATGATGACGCACACCCCGGCGCGGTTGATCTCGTGGACGCGGAGGAACGCCTCGTCCTGCTTGACCGGCGACAGGCCGGCCGAGGGCTCGTCGAGGAGGAGCACGGCCGGATCCATCATGAGCGCGCGCGACATCGCGACCATCTGCCGCTCGCCCCCGGACAGGGAGCCGGCCCGCTGCGAGCGCCGCTTCGCGAGCTCGGGGAACATCGACGTGACGTACTCGAAGCGCTCCGCGAAGAGCTTGGGGCGGAGGAAGAGGCCCATCTGGAGGTTCTCCTCCACGGTGAGCGTGGTGAACACGTTCTCCGTCTGCGGGACGAAGCCGAGCCCGCGGGACACGAGGACGTTCGCCTTGAGCCCGGTGAGATCCTCGCCGCGCACCCGCACGGTGCCGGAGTGGACCTTGACGAGCCCGAACATCGCCTTGAGGAGCGTCGACTTGCCCGCGCCGTTCGGCCCGATGATGCCGATGAGCTCGCCCGGCCGGGCCTCGATGCTGCAGCCGTTGAGGATGTTCACCCCCGGGAGGTAGCCGGCGACGAGGTCGGTGACGGTGACGACCGGCTCCCCGGCGGCGCCCGGATCGGGGGCGGGTGCGGCGTGCGGGGCGGCGGTCATGGGACGTCCTTCCGGTCGGCGGGCGGTGCATCGGCGGCGGGCGCCCCGGGGGGCGCGGCGTCCGCCTCGGGAGCGAGCACACCGGCATCGGCGGTGCCGACGACGGACTCCTCGTCCTCGGCGAGATCCTGCTCGAGCTGGGCGATCCCGGTCTGGTCGCCGAGGTCGACATCGTGGTGCGCCCCGAGGTAGGCGTCGATGACGGCCTGGTCCTGCATGACCGCGTCGGGCGGGCCCTCGGCGACGATGCGTCCCTCCGCCATGACGATGACCCAGTCGGCGATGTGGCGGACCATGTGCATGTCGTGCTCGACGAAGAGGACGGTCATCCCCTCCGATTTGAGATTGATGATGTGATCGAGGAGGGACTGCTTGAGAGCGGGGTTGACGCCGGCCATCGGTTCGTCGAGCATGACGAGCACCGGATCGGTCATGAGCGACCGCGCCATCTCGAGGAGCTTGCGCTGGCCGCCGGACATGCTCGCGGCGTAGTCCTCGCGCTTGGCGTCGAGCTTGAATCGCCGGAGCAGGTCGTCGGCCCGCTCGGTGATCTCGGCCTCCCGCTTCCGCCACAACCACGGCAGGAGCGCGGTGTGGATCCGCTCCCCGGACTGCTTCGATCCGCCCAGGCGCATGTTCTCGATGACCGAGAGCTTCCCGAGGACCTTGGTGAGCTGGAAGGTGCGCACCATGCCGAGCCGGGCGACGCGATGGGGGCGCATCCCGGCGATCTGGTGCCCGTCGAACGACCACTTCCCCGACTGCGGGGTGTCGAACCCGGTGAGGAGGTTGAACAGGGTGGTCTTGCCCGCGCCGTTGGGCCCGATGAGGGCGGTGATCTTGTGCCGGGGGATCTCGACGTGGTCGACGTCGACGGCGGTGATCGCGCCGAACTGCCGGGTGATCGAATCGCCGACGATGATCGGGTCGCGCTTGGCGCAGCCGGGTCCGGTGTCCTCGCCGGCGGCGATCGGGCGCTCGTCGAGCATGTACTCGCTCGTCGCCCAGTGCGCGTACTCGTCGTGGGGGGCGGTCCCGTCCGCGGCGTGCGAGCCGGTCGCGGAGGTGGGGGTCGGGGCGTTCACGAGAACACCAGCTCCTTCCGGTTGCCGAGGATGCCCTGCGGCCTGAAGATCATGAGCATCATGAGCGCGACGCCCACGAGGATGTAGCGCAGCTGCCCGGCCTGCACGGTGGTGATGAACGTCACCGTGCCGGATTCGACGAGGCCGGTGAGCACGCCCTGGGTGAGGGAGAGCACCACCCAGAAGATCATCGCGCCGAGGATCGGGCCGAGCACCGTGGTCATGCCGCCGAGCAGGAGGCAGGTCCAGAGGAAGAACGTAAGCTCCGTGCCGAAGTTCGCCGGCTGCACCGAGCCGGTGTTGAGGACGAAGATCATGCCGGCGAGGCTGCCGAGCACGCCGCCGAGCATGAGCGCCTGCATCTTGTAGGAGAAGACGTTCTTGCCGAGCGAGCGGACCGCGTCCTCGTCCTCTCGGATGCCCTTGAGGACCCGGCCCCAGGGCGAGCGCATGAGGAGCCACACGAGGACCGCGCAGATCACGACGACCGCCCACGCGACGATGAGCATCCACAGTGTCCGCGAGGAGATCACCGTGAAGCCGATCGAATAGCTGCCGGACGGGATCGGGCTGAGCGCGTAGAACCCGCTCTCGAAGGCCGCGAGACCGTTCGCCGAGCCGGTGACATCGGTGAGCTCGTTCGTCGTCACGACATAGCGGATGATCTCCGCCGAGGCGATGGTGACGATCGCGAGGTAGTCCGCGCGCAGCCGCAGGGTCGGGATGCCGAGCAGCGCGGCGAGCGCGAGCGAGGCGAGGAGGGCGATGAGGAACGCGAGCCAGAGCGGGGCGCCGAACGTCAGCGTCGCGATGGCGAAGCCGTACGCGCCGACCGCCATGAAGCCCGCCTGGCCGAAGTTGAGCAGGCCGGCGTAGCCGAAGTGGACCGCGAGGCCGAGCGCGCCGAGCGCATAGGCCGCGGTGATGGGGTTGAAGAACTCCCACAGGGCGTTGGTGACAATGCTGGAGAAATCCATGATTCTGACCTCGGACCGGCGTCAGCCGATCCTCTCCTTTCGTCCCAGGATCCCCTGGGGTCGGAACACCAGGACGATGATCATGATGAAGAGCGCTCCGACGTACTTGAGGTCCGCGGGCAGCCAGATCGTCGACACCTCGACGAAGATCCCGACGATGATCGAGCCGACGAGGGCGCCGAACACCGTGCCCAGACCGCCGAGCGTGACGGCCGCGAATATCATGAGGAGGATCTGCTGGCCCATGTTGAAGGTGACGCCGGGCCGGTAGTACGCGTAGAGGATCCCGCCGAGCGCGGCGAGCGCGGCGCCGGTGACCCAGATGATGCGGATCACCCGGTCGACGTCGATGCCCGAGGCCGAGGCGAGAGCCGGGTTGTCGGCCACCGCGCGGGTGGCCTTGCCGATCCGGGACTTCATGAGGAGGAGCGACACGACGACGACGACCGCGAGCGCGATGAGCATCGAGACGAGGTTGTTCCGCGTGATCGCGAACGGTCCGATGTCGAACACCGGCCCCTGCGCGAGCGGGAGCTGCCGGGTGGCGCCGCCGAAGAAGAACTGGAGGACGTAGCGCATCGTCAGCGCGAAGCCGATCGACACGATCATCATCGGCACGAGCCCGGCGCCGCGCTTGCGCAGCGGTCGCCAGAGGAGCGTGTCGTTGAGATAGCCGTAGAGGCCGCCGCCGAGGACCGCGGCGATGATCGCCAGCCACATCGGGAGGCCGACGGCCGCGCCGGCGAAGGCGAGGACCGCACCGAGCGTCACCGTCTCGCCGTGGGAGAAGTTGTTGAGTCCGGTGGTGCCGAGGACGAGGTTGAGGCCCACCGCGCAGAGCGCGAGGATGAGGCCGAAGGTCAGTCCGGCGAGCGCGCGCTCGCCGGACTGACCTTCGGCCTCATCCTCGCGCTCTGCGCGGTGGGCCTCAACCTCGTCCTCGGCACCACCGGACTCAACAACTTCTCCCACGGCGAGACGGTGACGCTCGGTGCGGTCCTCGCCTTCGCCGGCGCGGCCGTCGGCCTCCCGATGTGGCTGGCGATCATCGCCGCGGTCCTCGGCGGCGGCCTCTACGGCTATCTCAACGACACGCTCCTCTGGCGACCGCTGCGCAAGCGCGGCGCCGGGCTCGTGCCGATGATGATCGTGTCGATCGGCTTCGCGCTGACGATGCGCTACGTCCTCCAGTTCTTCTTCGGCGGCGCCACCCGGCAGCTCCCGCTCGCGCAGGGGCCGGTGTTCGACATCGGACCGTTCGCGATCACGCGGAACAACCTCGTCTCGATGCTCATCGCGCTCGCGGTCGTCGTCGTCGTGTCGCTCCTCCTCATGAAGTCCCGGATCGGCAAGGCCACCCGCGCGGTGGCCGACAACCCGGCTCTCGCCTCGGCCTCGGGCATCGACGTCGACCGGGTGATCCGCATCATCTGGGTCACCGGCGCCGCGCTCGCCGCGCTCGGCGGGATCCTCTACGCGTACTACCGGCCCGGCGTCACCTTCAACATGGGCCAGCAGATCCTCCTCATGATATTCGCGGCCGTCACGCTCGGCGGTCTGGGCACGGTGTTCGGCGCCCTCGTCGGCTCGATCATCGTCGGGATCTTCGTCGAGGTGTCGACGATCTGGCTGCCCGCGGACCTCAAGTACGTCGGAGCGCTCTTCATCATGATCATCGTCCTGGTGTTCCGACCCCAGGGGATCCTGGGACGAAAGGAGAGGATCGGCTGACGCCGGTCCGAGGTCAGAATCATGGATTTCTCCAGCATTGTCACCAACGCCCTGTGGGAGTTCTTCAACCCCATCACCGCGGCCTATGCGCTCGGCGCGCTCGGCCTCGCGGTCCACTTCGGCTACGCCGGCCTGCTCAACTTCGGCCAGGCGGGCTTCATGGCGGTCGGCGCGTACGGCTTCGCCATCGCGACGCTGACGTTCGGCGCCCCGCTCTGGCTCGCGTTCCTCATCGCCCTCCTCGCCTCGCTCGCGCTCGCCGCGCTGCTCGGCATCCCGACCCTGCGGCTGCGCGCGGACTACCTCGCGATCGTCACCATCGCCTCGGCGGAGATCATCCGCTATGTCGTGACGACGAACGAGCTCACCGATGTCACCGGCTCGGCGAACGGTCTCGCGGCCTTCGAGAGCGGGTTCTACGCGCTCAGCCCGATCCCGTCCGGCAGCTATTCGATCGGCTTCACGGTGATCTCCTCGCGGACACTGTGGATGCTCATCGTCGCGTGGGCGGTCGTCGTGATCTGCGCGGTCCTCGTGTGGCTCCTCATGCGCTCGCCCTGGGGCCGGGTCCTCAAGGGCATCCGAGAGGACGAGGACGCGGTCCGCTCGCTCGGCAAGAACGTCTTCTCCTACAAGATGCAGGCGCTCATGCTCGGCGGCGTGCTCGGCAGCCTCGCCGGCATGATCTTCGTCCTCAACACCGGCTCGGTGCAGCCGGCGAACTTCGGCACGGAGCTTACGTTCTTCCTCTGGACCTGCCTCCTGCTCGGCGGCATGACCACGGTGCTCGGCCCGATCCTCGGCGCGATGATCTTCTGGGTGGTGCTCTCCCTCACCCAGGGCGTGCTCACCGGCCTCGTCGAATCCGGCACGGTGACGTTCATCACCACCGTGCAGGCCGGGCAGCTGCGCTACATCCTCGTGGGCGTCGCGCTCATGATGCTCATGATCTTCAGGCCGCAGGGCATCCTCGGCAACCGGAAGGAGCTGGTGTTCTCGTGAACGCCCCGACCCCCACCTCCGCGACCGGCTCGCACGCCGCGGACGGGACCGCCCCCCACGACGAGTACGCGCACTGGGCGACGAGCGAGTACATGCTCGACGAGCGCCCGATCGCCGCCGGCGAGGACACCGGACCCGGCTGCGCCAAGCGCGACCCGATCATCGTCGGCGATTCGATCACCCGGCAGTTCGGCGCGATCACCGCCGTCGACGTCGACCACGTCGAGATCCCCCGGCACAAGATCACCGCCCTCATCGGGCCCAACGGCGCGGGCAAGACCACCCTGTTCAACCTCCTCACCGGGTTCGACACCCCGCAGTCGGGGAAGTGGTCGTTCGACGGGCACCAGATCGCCGGGATGCGCCCCCATCGCGTCGCCCGGCTCGGCATGGTGCGCACCTTCCAGCTCACCAAGGTCCTCGGGAAGCTCTCGGTCATCGAGAACATGCGCCTGGGCGGATCGAAGCAGTCCGGGGAGCGGATCCACACCGCGCTCCTGCCGTGGTTGTGGCGGAAGCGGGAGGCCGAGATCACCGAGCGGGCCGACGACCTGCTCCGGCGATTCAAGCTCGACGCCAAGCGCGAGGACTACGCCGCGAGCATGTCCGGCGGCCAGCGCAAGCTCCTCGAGATGGCGCGGTCGCTCATGACCGATCCGGTGCTCGTCATGCTCGACGAACCGATGGCCGGCGTCAACCCCGCTCTCAAGCAGTCCCTCCTCGATCACATCATCAATCTCAAATCGGAGGGGATGACCGTCCTCTTCGTCGAGCACGACATGCACATGGTCCGCCACATCGCCGACTGGGTCATCGTCATGGCGGAGGGACGCATCGTCGCCGAGGGCCCGCCCGACGCGGTCATGCAGGACCAGGCCGTCATCGACGCCTACCTCGGGGCGCACCACGATGTCGACCTCGGCGACCAGACCGGGATCGCCCAGCTCGAGCAGGATCTCGCCGAGGACGAGGAGTCCGTCGTCGGCACCGCCGATGCCGGTGTGCTCGCTCCCGAGGCGGACGCCGCGCCCCCCGGGGCGCCCGCCGCCGATGCACCGCCCGCCGACCGGAAGGACGTCCCATGACCGCCGCCCCGCACGCCGCACCCGCGGGTGCCGACCTGTGACGGAAAGGCATACTCCCAGCATGGAGATCACCTGGCTCACGTGGACCGTGACGATCATCGTCATCATCGCGCTCCTCGCCTTCGACTACATCTTCCACGTGCGCAAGGCGCACACCCCGACGATCCGCGAGGCCGCCGTGTGGTCCGCGATCTACGTCGGACTCGCGCTGATCTTCGGACTCGTGTTCTTCCTCGTCGGCGACACCGCGCACGCGATCGAGTACTACGCCGGCTACCTCACCGAGAAGGCGCTGAGCGTCGACAACCTCTTCGTGTTCCTCGTCATCATGGCGAGCTTCCAGGTGCCGCGCGACTACCAGCAGAAGGTCCTCCTCTTCGGCATCACCTTCGCCCTGATCTCGCGCACCGTCTTCATCCTCATCGGTGCCGTCGCGATCGAGATGTGGTCCGACGTGTTCTACCTGTTCGGACTCTTCCTCATCCTCATCGCCGGGCAGCAGCTCAAGGGCGAGCTCACCGGTGACAAGGAGGAGGACGAGGCCGACAACATCATGGTCCGCCTCGCCCGGAAGTTCCTCCCCGCCTCGGACACCTACGACGGGGACAAGCTCTTCACGGTGGAGAACGGCAAGAGGGTCCTCACCCCGATGCTCCTCGTCATGGTCGCGATCGGGGCGACCGACATCCTCTTCGCCTTCGACTCGATCCCCGCGATCTTCGGCCTCACGCAGGAGCCGTACATCGTCTTCACTGCGACCGCCTTCTCGCTCATGGGGCTGCGCCAGCTCTACTTCCTCATCGACGGGCTGCTCGACCGCCTCGTCTACCTCGCCTACGGCCTCGCCGCGATCCTCGGGTTCATCGGCGTCAAGCTCATCCTCCACGCGCTCCACGAGAACAACCTCCCGTTCATCAACGGAGGCGAGAACGTGCCGGTGGCCGAGGTGCCGACGACGACCTCGCTCCTCGTCATCGTCGTCATCCTCGCCATCACCGTCGCCGCCTCGCTCCTCAGCCCCAAGGGACGGGCGCTGCGAGCGCTGCAGAACGCCGAGCGCTACTCGTACCGCTACAGCGTGCTGCCCGAGGACGCGCCGGCCGAGGACCGGAGGAAGGCCGAGGCGCTCATGGACACGTGGACGGCGAAGGCCGAGCGCGTCGACCAGAAGTGGCGCGACTCGCTCATCGATCACAAGGACAGCTACTCGCGCATCATCCGCACCGCCCACGAGGCGCGCCTCGCCGAGGCCGCGCGGACGGGCGAGGACGCCGCGATGTCGCGGCAGATCGTCGACCAGGACGGCCCGACGATCTGAGTCGCTGCGGGTCAGTCCGCGTCGTCGAACGGACCGAACACCGGGTTCCACCGGCGGATCGTCGTCGCCGCGATGACCCCCTCCCCGGCGTAGGGGTCCTGCGTGAGGATGTCGACGATGTTCGCCCGGTCGTCGGCGCGGAGGATGAGCAGACCACCCGGGGTCTGGTCATCCTCGAGCGGCCCGGAGGCGAGCAGCACGCCGGAGTCGAAGAGGTGCCCCTGCCACGTCCGGTGGGCCGGGCGGGCCGCCATCCGGCGGTCGATGTCGGGGCCGTACTCGTAGGTGACAGCGAAGATCGCCATGGGGTTCTCCAGTCCGGGGTGGGGAATAATCGGCAGGTGGGGCCCGGTTGTACCCACCGGTGCTCGCACCGCCAGTCTAGACGCCGTCGACGGAAGGAACCCGCGTGCCACGCCTGCCCGAGATCCCCGAGGAGTTCGCGGATCCGGACACCGTGTTCGAAGCCTTCGTCGACCACTGCACGACGCTCGGCATCACCCTGTACCCGGCCCAGGAGGAGGCGATCCTCGCGGCCGTCACCGGGGACACCACGATCGTCTCCACCCCGACCGGCTCCGGCAAGAGCATGGTCGCCCTCGCCGCGCTGTTCTCCGGTCTGAGCACCGGCCGGCGGAGCTACTACACCGCCCCCATCAAGGCCCTCGTGAGCGAGAAGTTCTTCCAGCTCACCGAGGCCTTCGGGCCCGAGAACGTCGGCATGGTGACCGGCGACTCGAGCGTCAACCCCGAGGCCCCGATCATCTGCGCGACGGCGGAGATCCTCGCCAACCAGGCGCTGCGCGAGGGCGCGCTGCTCGACGTCGGCATGGTCGTCATGGACGAGTTCCACTACTTCGCCGACCCCCAGCGCGGCTGGGCCTGGCAGGTGCCGCTCCTGCTCATGCCGCAGGCGCAGTTCGTCCTCATGTCCGCCACGCTCGGCGACGTCTCGCGGATCGCCGACGACCTCGAGGAGCGCACGGGCCGGCCCACGACGCTCGTCACCTCCGTCGAGCGGCCCGTGCCGCTCGAGTTCGAGTACTCCGTCGAGCCGCTCCACGAGGCGCTCCACGCGCTCGTCCGGCGCGGCCGGGCGCCGGTCTACGTCGTGTCGTTCGCTCAGGCCCAGGCGATCGAGCTCGCGAGCTCGATCGTCAGCGCCAACCTCACCACCCGCGAGGAGCGCGCGGCGATCACCGCGGAGATCGCGGGGTTCCGGTTCGGGGCCGGGTTCGGGACCGTTCTCAAGCGGCTGCTCCAGCACGGCATCGGCGTCCATCACGCCGGCATGCTCCCGAAGTACCGGAGGCTCGTCGAGCAGCTCGCCTCCGCCGGACTCCTCGCGGTGATCTCCGGCACCGACACCCTCGGCGTCGGCATCAACGTGCCGATCCGCACCGTCCTCTTCACGGGGCTCACGAAGTTCGACGGCCGCCGGATGCGCCGGCTCCACGTCCGCGAGTTCCAGCAGATCGCCGGGCGCGCCGGGCGTGCGGGGTTCGACTCGGTCGGGTACGTCGTCGTCCAGGCCCCCGAGCACGTCATCGAGAACACGAAGGCGCTCGCCAAGGCCGGGGACGATCCGAAGAAGCGCCGCAAGGTGACGAAGAAGCAGCCCCCGGCGGGCTTCGTCTCGTGGTCGGAGAAGACCTTCGAGCACCTGACGACGGGACGGCCCGAGGAGCTGACCTCGCGGATGCGCATCACCCACGCGACGATCATCAACCTCCTGTCCCGTCCCGGCGCGGGAGTGCACACCGTGCGGGACTTCATCGCCTCGACCCACGATTCCGCCGAGGCCCGGCTCGACATGCGGCTGCGCGCCCTCCACATCGGCCGCGCGCTCCTCACCGCCGGCGTCATCGAACGGCAGGTCGCCGACGACGGCGCGGTGACGTACCGGCCCAAGACCGACCTCGGTCCGCACTTCGCGCTCAACCAGCCGCTCTCGCCGTTCGCGCTCGCCGCGCTCGACCTCTTCGACCGGGAGTCGCCCGGATACGCCGCCGACGTGCTCAGCGTCGTCGAGGCGACGACCGAGATCCAGTACGCGATCCTCCGCGGGCAGCTCGACCGCATCAAGCGCGACGAGCTCGGTGCGCTCAAGGCCGAGGGGGTCGAGTACGAGGAGCGGATGGCGGTGCTCGACGAGCTCACCTACCCGCAGCCGAACGCGGAGATCCTCACCGAGGCCTTCGACGCCTACGCCTCCGGCGCCCCGTGGGTCCGCGAGATCGGGATCGAGCCGAAGTCGATCGTCGGCGACATGCTCGATCAGGCGATGAACTTCAGCCAGTTCGTCGCGTACTACGGGCTCGCGCGGGTCGAGGGCGGGCTGCTGCGCTACCTCACCGATGTGTTCCGGGCGCTCGTGCAGACCGTCCCCACCGAGGCGCTCACCCCCGAGCTCGAGGAGATCATCGCGTGGCTCGGCGACCTCATCGGTCGCGTCGACTCGAGCCTGCTCGAGGAGTGGGAGGCGCTGCGGAACCCCGCGGAGGACGAGGAGCGGCTGCTCCCGCCGGTCGACACCCGGCTGTCCGCCGACGTCCCCCGCTTCACCCGGCTCATCCGGAACACGATGTTCCACCGGGTGCTCCTCGCCGAGCGCGCCGACTATGCCCGGCTCGGCGAGCTCGACGGGGCCGCGGGCTGGAACCAGCGGGCCTGGGAGGACGCGATCGAGGACTTCTACGAGGAGTACGGCGAGATGGGGGTCGGCGCGGATGCGCGCGGCTCCGGGTTCATCCGGATCACGCCGGGGCCCGAGCACTGGGAAGTGCGGCAGGTGTTCGACGACCCGCGCGGCGACCGGGACTGGGCGATCAGCGCGCGGGTCGACGTGGCCGCGAGCGACGAGGCCGACGAGGTCGTCCTCGAGGTGCTCGACGTCGGACCCCTTAAGCCGGCGTGAGCCGTCCCGGTACGACGAGACAGCCGGATCCGGGTGGGGAACCCGTGTCCGCGGAGAGGATTAGAGTGGCGGATGTGATGGCAGAGCAGACTGTGAGGACCGAACCCGGACGGGGAGTGTCGCACCTCGACACGCTCCGCGTCGAGGGTGCCCGTGCGCACAACCTCAAGAACGTCGACATCGGGATCCCGCGGGACTCGCTCGTCGTGTTCACCGGGCTGTCGGGCTCCGGGAAGTCCTCGCTCGCCTTCGACACGATCTTCGCCGAGGGCCAGCGGCGCTACGTCGAGTCGCTCTCGTCCTACGCCCGGATGTTCCTCGGGCAGATGGACAAGCCCGACGTCGACCTCATCGAGGGGCTGTCCCCGGCGGTGTCGATCGACCAGAAGGCGACCTCGCGCAATCCGCGCTCGACGGTCGGGACGATCACCGAGGTCTACGACTTCCTCCGCCTCCTGTGGGCGCGGATCGGCGTCCCGCACTGTCCGACCTGCGGCGAGCGGATCACCCGCCAGACCCCGCAGCAGATCGTCGACCAGCTCCTCGAGCTGTCCGCGGGCACGAAGTTCATCGTCCGCGCACCGCTCGTGCGGGGCCGCAAGGGCGAGTTCGTCGACCTCTTCGCCGAGCTCCGGTCCAAGGGCTTCTCCCGCGCGGTCGTCGACGGCGAGCAGATCCGGCTGAGCGAGCCGCCCGCGCTCGCCAAGCAGGTCAAGCACCACATCGCCGCGGTCGTCGACCGTCTCGTCATCAAGGACGGGATGCGCCAGCGCCTCACCGACTCCGTCGAGACCGCGCTCGCGCTCGCCGACGGTCGGATCGACATCGAGCTCGTCGACGACGGGACGATCCGCACCTTCTCCGAGCACATGTCGTGCCCGAACGAGCACCCGCTCACCATCGACGAGATCGAGCCGCGCACTTTCTCCTTCAACTCGCCGTTCGGCGCGTGCCCCACCTGCGACGGCATCGGCACGAAGCTCCAGGTCGACGAGGACCTCGTCGTCCCCGACGAGGACCTGCCGCTCGGCGAGGGCGCGATCGCCCCGTGGTCGGTCGGCAAGAGCACGTCGAAGTACTTCAACCGGCTGCTCGCCGGGCTCGGCGCCGAGCTCGGCTTCACCATGGACACCCCGTGGGCCGATCTCGAGCCGGCGCACCGCCGGGCGGTCCTCGAGGGCAAGGACTACCAGGTCCACGTCAAGTACCGGAACCGGTTCGGCCGCGAGCGGACGTACTCGACCGGCTTCGAGGGCGTGTTCCAGTACATCCTCCGCAAGCACGGCGAGACCGAATCGGACCATGCGCGGGACCGCTACGAGTCGTACATGCGCGAGGTCCCCTGCAAGGCGTGCCGCGGCACCCGGCTCAAGCCCGAGGCGCTGAGCGTCCGGGTGGCCGGCCGCTCGATCGCCGAGGTGTCGGCGCTCGCCCTCGACCAGGCCGCGGAGTTCCTCGGCGGCCTCGAGCTCAGCGACCGGGACGCCGCCGTCGCCGCGCAGGTGATGAAGGAGATCCGGGCCCGCATCGGATTCCTCCTCGACGTCGGGCTCGAATACCTCAGCCTCGACCGGACCGCCGGCACGCTGTCGGGCGGGGAGGCGCAGCGGATCCGGCTCGCCACCCAGATCGGGTCCGGCCTCGTCGGCGTGCTCTACGTCCTCGACGAGCCGTCGATCGGCCTCCACCAGCGCGACAACCGGCGACTCATCGAGACGCTCGTGCGGCTCCGCGACCTCGGCAACACCCTCATCGTCGTCGAGCACGACGAGGAGACGATCGAGGCCGCCGACTGGATCGTCGACATCGGACCCGGTGCCGGCGAGCACGGCGGCGAGGTCATCTACTCCGGCCCGGTGGCCGGGCTCACCGACGCCGACCGCTCGATCACCGGGGACTTCCTCGCCGGTCGCCGCATCATCGAACTGCCCACCCGCCGCCGGGAGATCGATCCGGAGCGGACCGTCACCGTCGAGCGGGCCCGGGAGAACAACCTCCGCGACGTCACCGTCGAGTTCCCGCTCGGGGTGCTCACCGCGGTCACCGGGGTGTCGGGCTCCGGCAAGTCGACTCTCGTCAACGACATCCTCTTCACCCAGATGGCGAACACCCTCAACAACGCCAAGCGGGTGCCCGGACGGCACAAGCGGGTGCTCGGCCTCGAGCACCTCGACAAGGTCATCCATGTCGACCAGGGACCGATCGGCCGCACCCCGCGCTCGAACCCGGCGACCTACACCGGCGTGTTCGACCACGTGCGGCGCCTGTTCTCCGAGACGGAGATGTCGCGGATCCGGGGCTACCAGCCCGGGCGTTTCTCCTTCAACGTCAAGGGCGGCCGCTGCGAGGCGTGCCACGGCGACGGCACGATCAAGATCGAGATGAACTTCCTGCCCGACGTCTACGTCCCGTGCGAGGTGTGCGAGGGCGCCCGGTACAACCGGGAGACGCTCGAGGCGCGCTTCAAGGGGAAGAACATCGCCGAGGTCCTCGACATGCCGATCGAGGAGGCGGCGGAGTTCTTCTCCGCGGTGCCCGCGATCGCCCGGCACCTGCGGACCCTCGTCGAGGTCGGGCTCGGCTACGTCCGCCTCGGCCAGCCGGCGACGACGCTGTCCGGGGGAGAGGCGCAGCGCGTCAAGCTCGCCGCCGAGCTCCAGAAGCGCACCCGGGGGCGCACGGTGTACGTCCTCGACGAGCCGACGACCGGTCTCCACTTCGAGGACATCCGCAAGCTCCTCGCGGTCCTCCAGGGCCTCGTCGACAAGGGCAACACCGTCATCGTCATCGAGCACAACCTCGACGTCATCGCCTCGGCCGACCACATCATCGACATGGGTCCGGAGGGCGGCCGCGGCGGCGGTCTCGTCATCGCCGAGGGCACTCCGGAGCACGTCGCGACGGTGAGCGGCTCCTACACCGGGGAGTACCTCGCAGCGCTGCTCGAGCGGCGGGCGGACGGCCGTGGATCCGAGTGAGTACCGACCGGCGCCGGGGGAGATCCCCACGGGGCCGGGCGTCTACAAGTTCCGCGACGCGGACCGCCGGGTCGTCTACGTCGGCAAGGCGAAGAACCTCCGGGCGCGCCTGAACTCGTACTTCGCCAACCCCACCGGCCTCCACCCGAGGACCTTCGCGATGGTCCACACCGCGGCCGCCGTCGAGTGGACCGTGGTCGACACCGAGGTCGAGGCGCTCCAGCTCGAATGGACCTGGATCAACGAGTTCGAGCCGCGGTTCAATGTGATGTTCCGCGACGACAAGTCGTACCCGTACCTCGCGCTCACCATGCGCGAGGAGGTGCCCCGCGCGTTCATCACCCGCGGGAAGCGCAGGCCCGGCATCCGGTACTTCGGGCCCTTCGCTCAGGTGTGGGCGATCCGCGAGACCCTCGATCTGCTCCTCAAGGCGTTCCCCGTCCGCACCTGCACGTCCGGCGTATTCAAGCGGGCGCAGCAGTCCGGGCGCCCGTGCCTGCTCGGCTACATCGACAAGTGCTCCGCCCCGTGCGTCGGCCGGATCACCCCGGACGAGCACCGCAGGCTCGCGCAGAGCATCGTCGACTTCATGAGCGGGAGCACCGGGAGGTTCATCTCCTCGCGCAAGGGGGAGATGCGCTCGGCGGCCGCGGAGCTCGACTACGAGCGCGCGGCCCGGCTGCGCGACGAGATCGTCGCCCTCGAGAAGGTGCTCGACAAGAGCGCTGTCGTCCTCTCGATGAACGCCGACGCGGACGTCTTCGCCCTCGTCGTCGAGGAGCTCGAGGCCTCCGTCCAGGTGTTCCACGTGCGCGGCGGCCGGATCCGCGGACAGCGCGGCTGGATCATCGAGCGGATGGAGGAGCTCGACGGAGCGCAGCTCATCGCCGACTCCCTGCGCCAGGCCTACACCGATGTCGACGCCGCCGCGGTGCCCCGCGAGGTGCTCGTCGACACGCTGCCCGCGGACCTCGAGACCGTCACCGCCTGGCTGACCGAGCTGCGCGGCGGGACGGTGACGATCCGCGTCCCGCAGCGCGGGGAGAAGCGCGCGGTGCTCGAGACCGTCGCGAAGAACGCCGAGCAGGCGCTCGACCTCCACAAGACCCGCCGCGCCTCCGACCTCACGACGCGCAGCGCCGCCCTCACCGAGATCCAGGAGGCGCTCGACCTCGCGGAGCCGCCGCTGCGCATCGAGTGCATCGACAACTCGCACACCGGCGGACAGGACGTCGTCGGCTCCCTCGTCGTCTTCGAGGACGGGCTGCCGAAGAAGCGCGACTACCGGCACTTCGCCGTCACCGGCGACGCCGCGCGCGACGACACCTCCGCGATGTACGACGTCGTGTCCCGCCGGTTCTCGCGCTACCTCGAGAGCCTCGTGTCCGAGGAGCCCGATGCGCGCTTCGGCTACCGGCCCTCGCTCCTCGTCGTCGACGGCGCCCTGCCCCAGGTGCACGCGGCCGTCGCCGCGCTCGAGGACCTCGGGATCACCGACATCGCGGTCGTCGGGCTCGCGAAGCGCCTCGAGGAGGTCTGGGTGCCCGGGGACGAGTTCCCCGTCGTCCTGCCGCGCAACTCCGAGGGCCTCTTCATGCTCCAGCGGATCCGCGACGAGGCCCACCGGTTCGCGATCTCCTACCACCGGCGGCGGCGGGGGAGGAGCATGCAGTCCTCGGCGCTCGACGGCATCCCCGGGCTCGGGCCAGCCAAGCGTAAAGCCCTCCTCAGCCGGTTCGGCTCCGTGCGCCGGCTGCGCGGCGCCGACCCCGCCGAGCTCGCTGCGGTGCCCGGCATCGGACCGGCGCTCGCCGAGCGGATCCGCACCGCCCTCGACCCGGCCGCGGACGATCCGCCATCGGATACCGTAGGGAGCGAAGCCGAATCAGCGGAAGGAACCACCCCATGACGCAGCCGCCGAGCGCCGCCGGTCCTTCGACCGCCCTCGAGGTCCTCGTGCTCACCGGGATGTCCGGAGCAGGCCGCTCGACCGCGGCGAACGCGCTCGAGGACATGGACTGGTACGTCGTCGACAACCTCCCGCCGCAGATGATCGCCCCGCTCGTCGAGCTCGTCGCCCGCGCCGACGGCGCGCTCCCCAAGGTCGCCGTCGTCGCCGACGTGCGCGCCCGTTCGATGTTCTCCGAGCTCGAGCAGGTCCTCGTCGACTACGTCGACCAGGGGATCGGCATCAAGGTGCTCTTCCTCGACGCGAGCGACGAGGTGCTCGTGCGCCGCTTCGAGTCGGTCCGCCGGCCCCATCCGCTCCAGGGCGACGGCACCCTCATCGACGGGATCGAGGCCGAGCGGCGCGAGCTCGCCCCGCTGCGCAACCGCTCCGACATCACCATCGACACCTCCGATCTCAACGTCCACCAGCTCCGCGCCGAGGTCCGCGCGGCGTTCGGGGAGGAGGGCGCCTCGGCCCTCAAGCTCACGGTGATGAGCTTCGGCTTCAAGTACGGCATCCCCAAGGACGCCGACCACGTCGTCGACGTCCGGTTCCTCCCCAACCCGTACTGGATCCCGCACCTCCGCGGGCTCAACGGGCAGGACGCCCCGGTGTCGGACTACGTGCTCTCGCAGCCCGGCGCCCTGAGCTTCGTCGACCGGTACCTCGCCCTCCTCGACATCATCGTCGAGGGCTACCTCAGCGAGAACCGCTCCTTCGCGACCGTGGCGATCGGGTGCACCGGGGGCAAGCACCGCTCCGTCGCGATCACCGAGCAGCTCGCCCGCCGTCTCGCGGACCGGACCGAGGCCACTGTCAACGTCCGCCACCGCGATCTGGGGCGGGAGTGACATGACCGCACGACCCGGGGGCATCGACACCGAGGAGCTGCCCCTCTACCTCGCCCAGCGGGATCGGCAGCGGTCCGGCGGCCCCGCGATCGTGTCGTTCGGCGGCGGCCACGGGCTCTACGCCGCGCTCCGCGCCTTCCGGCTGCTCACCGAGAGCCTCACCGCGGTCGTCACCGTCGCCGACGACGGCGGCTCCTCGGGCCGTCTCCGCGAGGAGCTCGGCGGACTGCCGCCCGGCGACCTCCGGATGGCGCTCGCCGCGCTGTGCGACGACGGGGAGTGGGGTCGGACCTGGCGCGACGTCATCCAGCACCGTTTCCAGTCGGCCGGGCCGCTCGACGAGCACTCGGTCGGCAACCTTCTCATCTCCGCCCTGTGGCAGCTCCTCGGCGACCACGTCGAGGGCCTCGACTGGATGGCCCGGCTGCTGCGCACGCACGGCCGCGTACTCCCGATGTCCTCCGTCCCGCTCGTCATCGAGGCCGATGTCGAGCTCCGGTCCGGCGGTCCGACCTCGGTGATCCGCGGCCAGTCGCTCCTCGCGGCGACGTCCGGCCGCGTCGATCAGGTGCGGCTCGACCCGGTGGACCCGCCCGCGCGGCAGGAGACGGTCGAGGCGGTCGGCCGGGCCCAGGTGCTCAACCTCGGTCCAGGCTCCTGGTACACCTCGGTCATGCCGCACCTCCTCGTCCCCGAGCTCGAACGGGCGATCGTCGAGTCGCACGCCCTCAAGTGCCTCACCCTCAACCTCCCCGGCGCGCAGGCGGAGACCGCCGATCTCACCCTCGTCGACCACCTCGAATCCCTCCACGCCCACGCACCCCGGCTGCGCTTCGACCACGTGCTCGTCGACAGCACCGCCGCGGCGGACGAGCCCGGCCTCGAGCAGACCGCGCTGCGGCTGTTCGGCGCCCGTCTGTGGAGCCGTCCGGTGGCCGCGCGCAGACCTCGTGCGCACGACAGCCTCAAGCTCGCCGCGTGCTACCGTGACATGCTGATCGACGCCGGAATCACTGTGGACGAGCAGTGGTGAGGAAGGAACACCCATGGCATTGACCGCGCAGGTCAAGGACGAGCTCGCTCGCCTGCAGATCACCCGCACCTCGGCACGCAAGGCCGAGGTGTCCGCCGTGCTGCGGTTCGCCGGGGCGCTCCACATCGTCGCCGGCTCGATCGTCGTCGAGGCCGAGCTCGACACCGGTGCCGTCGCCCGCCGCCTGCGGAGCGAGATCAAGGACCTCTACGGGCACGTCGCCGAGGTCGTCGTCGTCGGCGCCTCCGGCATCCGGAAGGGCAACCGGTACCTCGTGCGGGTGAGCCGGGACGGTCCCGCGCTCGCGCGCCAGACCGGACTCATCGACGGCCGCGGACGTCCCGTCCGCGGGCTGCCCTCGGCGATCGTCAACGGCTCCCTCATGGATGCCCGGGCCGCGTGGCGCGGCGCGTTCGCCGCGCACGGCTCGCTCACCGAGCCGGGACGCTCGGCGGCCCTCGAGATCACGTGCCCCGGCCCGGAGGCGGCGCTCGCGCTCGTCGGCGCCGCCCGCCGGCTCGGCATCGGGGCGAAGGCGCGTGAGGTGCGCGGCGTCGACCGCGTCGTCATCCGCGACGGCGAGGCGATCGGCGACATGCTCACGAACATGGGCGCGGAGGGCACCCGACTCGTGTGGGAGGAGCGCCGCATGCGCCGCGAGGTGCGGGCCACCGCGAACCGCCTCGCGAACTTCGACGACGCCAACCTCCGCCGCTCGGCGCGCGCCGCTGTCGCCGCCGGGGCGCGCGTCGAGCGCGCCCTCGAGATCCTCGGCGACGAGGTGCCCGAGCACCTCCGCTACGCGGGGATGCTCCGGCTCCAGCACAAGCAGGCCTCCCTCGAGGAGCTCGGCCAGCTCGCCGATCCGCCGATGACGAAGGACGCGATCGCCGGGCGGATCCGGCGGCTGCTCGCCACCGCGGACAAGAAGGCCGAGGACCTCGACGTCCCCGGCACCGAGGCGAGCCTGACCCAGGAGATGCTCGAGGACGGCTGAGCACCCGCCGCTCCCTGGCAGCGGCCTGTGGATCCGCGGCTGTTCATGCGATCTTCACACGGTTTCGCCGCCCTCCGGGCACCCGTGTCCGCGAGTCTGACTAGGATGATTCGTGGAATCGCCACCGAAACCCCTTCCAGGAGGCACAGGCATGACCATCCGCGTAGGCATCAACGGCTTCGGCCGCATCGGCCGCTCGTTCTTCCGCCAGGTCGACGAGGCCGAGAGCACGAATGTCGAGATCGTCGCGATCAACGACCTCACCGACAACGAGCACCTCGCCCACCTGCTCAAGTACGACTCCGTGTGGCGCACCTTCCCGGGGGAGATCTCCTTCGACGACGAGTCCCTCACCGTCAAGGGCCAGCGGATCCGGGCCACGGCCATCAAGGATCCCAAGGACATCGACTGGGCCGGGCTCGGCGTCGACGTCGTCATCGAGGCCACCGGCAAGTTCAAGACCGGCGAGGCCGCCGGCGCCCACCGCGAGGCAGGTGCGAAGAAGGTCATCCTGTCGGCGCCCGGCAAGGGCATCGACGGCTCGTTCGTCATGGGCGTCAACGACCACACGTACGACCCGGAGACCCAGCACATCATCTCCAACGCCTCGTGCACGACGAACTGCCTGGCCCCGCTCGCCAAGGTCCTCGACGAGGCCTTCGGGATCGAGGCCGGCCTCATGACGACCGTCCACGCCTACACCGGCGACCAGAACATCGTCGACGGCCCGCACAAGGACCTGCGGCGCGCGCGCGCCGCGGCGATCAACATCGTGCCGACGACCACCGGAGCGGCCAAGGCCGTCGCGGAGGTGCTGCCGAACCTCAAGGGCAAGCTCGACGGCTTCGCCGTCCGCGTCCCGGTGCCCACCGGCTCGCTCGTCGACCTCACCTTCACCCCCTCGCGGTCGGTCACCGTCGAGGAGGTCAACGCCGCGGTCAAGGCCGCGACGACCGGTGAGCTCGAGGGCATCCTCGACTACACCGAGGACCCGATCGTGTCCTCCGACATCGTCATGAGCGACTTCTCCTCGATCTTCGATGCCGGACTCACCCGGGTGCTCGGCAACCAGGTCAAGGTCGTCTCGTGGTACGACAACGAGTGGGGATACTCGCAGCGTCTGCTCGACATGGTCGAGTTCGTCGGCGAATCCCTCTGACCCGCACCGACGCACGCACCCGCCGGCACCGGCACGACGAAAGGCTGACCATGAAGACCCTCGACACCCCCTCGCAGTTCGCAGGACAGCGCGTCCTCGTCCGCAGCGACCTCAACGTCCCGATGGACGGCTCGACGATCACCGACACCGGTCGCATCGTCGCCTCCGCCCCGACGCTGAGAGCCCTCGCCGAGGCCGGTGCCAAGGTCATCGTCATGGCGCACCTGGGCCGCCCCAAGGGCGTCCCGGAGGAGAAGTACTCCCTCGCCCCCGTCGTGCCGGTGCTCGCCGAGGCCGTCGGCCGCGCCGTCGAGTTCGCCTCCGACACCGTCGGCGAGGACGCCCGGCAGAAGGCCGCCGCGCTGTCCGACGGTGAGATCCTCCTCCTCGAGAACCTCCGATTCAATCCGGGGGAGACCTCGAAGGACGAGACCGAGCGCCGGGAGTTCGCCGAGCAGCTCGCCGGCCTCGCCGACGCCTACGTGTCCGACGGGTTCGGCGTCGTCCACCGCAAGCAGGCGAGCGTCTACGACATCGCCACCCTGCTCCCGCACTTCGCCGGCGGCCTCGTCGCCGCGGAGGTCGAGGTGTGCGACCGGCTCCTCACCGATCCCGCCCGGCCCTATGCCGTCGTCCTCGGCGGCTCGAAGGTCTCCGACAAGCTCGGCGTCATCGCCCACCTCATCGAGCGCGCGGACTCGCTCATCATCGGCGGCGGCATGGTCTACACGTTCCTCGCCGCGCAGGGGAAGGCCGTCGGCGCCAGCCTCCTCGAGGAGGACCAGATCGACACGGTGAAGACCTACCTCTCCGATGCCGCCGAGCGCGGTGTGGAGATCGTCCTGCCCACCGACATCGTCGTTGCGGAGTCGTTCGCGGCCGACGCCGAGCACTGGGTGCAGCCGGTCGACGCGCTCGAGGACACCCCGGCCGGGGCGCAGGCGATGGGCCTCGACATCGGACCGGACTCCGCCGCCGCGTACGCCGAGCGCATCGCCGCAGCGCGCACGGTGTTCTGGAACGGCCCCATGGGCGTGTTCGAGTTCCCGGCCTTCGCCGGAGGAACCCGCGCCGTCGCCGAAGCGCTCACCGACGCCCACGGGGGAACGGCCGACGGCCGGCTCACCGTCGTCGGCGGCGGCGACTCCGCGTCCGCGGTGCGCAATCTCGGCTTCGCCGACGAGCAGTTCGGCCACATCTCCACCGGCGGCGGAGCGAGCCTCGAGTACCTCGAGGGCAAGACCCTGCCGGGCCTCGCCGTCCTCTCCGACGAGGAGGCCTGACATGAGCACCGCCCGCACCCTCCTGCTCGCCGGCAACTGGAAGATGAACCTCGACCACCTCGAGGCGATCTCCACCGTGCAGAAGCTCGCCTGGGCCCTGCGCGACGCCAAGGTCGACCTCACGGCCGTCGACGTCGTCGTCCTCCCGCCCTTCACCGACATCCGCTCGGTGCAGACGCTCATCCAGGGCGACTCCCTCGACATGGCCTACGGCGGTCAGGACCTGTCGGCCCACGACGAGGGCGCGTACACCGGTGAGGTGTCCGGTCGATTCCTCCAGCGGCTCGGCTGCTCCTACGTCGTCATCGGCCACAGCGAGCGCCGCGAGCACCACGCCGAATCGGACGCCCTCGTCCGCTCGAAGGTCGAGGCGGCCCTCCGCCACGAGCTCACGCCGATCCTGTGCGTCGGGGAGCCGCTCGAGGTCCGCGAGGCCGGCGAGCACGTCGCGCACACCCTCGCGCAGCTCACCGCCGCCCTCGACGGGCTGCCGGCGGCCGACCTCGGGGGACTCGTCGTCGCGTACGAGCCGGTGTGGGCGATCGGCACGGGGAAGACCGCCACCGCGGACGACGCCGCGGAGATGTGCAGCGCCCTCCGCGGCCGGCTCGCGGAGCTCCTCGGGGAGCAGACCGCGCAGTCGATCCGGCTGCTCTACGGCGGCAGCGTCAAGGCCGACAACGTCGCGGAGATCACCGCGCACGCGGACGTCGACGGCGCGCTCGTCGGCGGCGCGAGCCTCGACCCGGACGGCTTCGCTGCGCTGTGCCGGGCGGCGACCGCCGCGTAGCCCCGTCCCGTCCTCCGATCTCTGTTAGGCTGTCCGACGTGAATGTTCTGACCTGGTCCCTCACGGGCGTCCTCATCCTCACGAGCCTGTTCCTCATCCTGCTCATCCTGCTCCACAAGGGCAAGGGCGGCGGCATGTCGGACATGTTCGGCGGCGGCATGAGCTCGAACCTCGGCTCCTCCGGCGTGGCCGAGCGCAACCTCAACCGCTTCACCACCCTCGTCGCGATCATCTGGGGCGCCTCGATCGTCCTGCTCGGGCTCATCGTGCGCTTCGAGTGAGCCGCGCCGGCTCCCGCCGGCCGCAGCCCGATACGCGAATCCCCGGACCTCACGGTCCGGGGATTCTGCTGTGCGGGGGACGAATCCGCCTCAGCTCTCGAAGCCGAAGGCCTCGAGGATGCGCTCGATCCCGCTCGCCCGCTCACGGAGGTGGAGGCGCAGCAGCGGGCGCCCGCGCGAGAGGAGGACCTGGGCATCGCCGGCGGCCTGCGCGCGCTGGAGCTGGCCGAAGGTGAACTCGCGTCCGGGGATGAGGAGATCGGCCCGCGCATCCGCGGTGATCTGGAGGAATACCCCGTTGGGGTGCCCGCCCTTGTGGTACTGGCCCGTCGAGTGGAGATAGCGGGGTCCGAAGCCGAAGGTCGTCTGCAGCCCGGTGCGGAGCGCGGCCGCCTGCCGGATGAGCTCCGCGCGGGCGTCGCCGGTCCGGTCGAGATAGGCCTGGATCGCGAAGTACCCGTACTCGTCGGCACTGTCGGCGAGAGCCCGCAGCGCGTCCTCGAGCGAGTCCGCGCCGTCGAGGAGCTCGGCGGTGCCGAAGACGGCGATGTCGCCGTCGAGGAAGGCCGGCTCCTCGGCCTCGCCGCCGAGCCCGCTCTCGAGCATGTCCCGGGCACCGGCCTTCGCGGCCTCGACGTCGGGCTGGTTGAAGGGGTTGATCCCGATGCTGTAGCCGGCGATCGCGGTCGCGTACTCCCACAGGAGGAACTGCGCGCCGAGCGGCTCGTCCACCGCGCACGCGAATCCGGAGATCGGCTGGTGGGTGCCGACCGCCTGCCCGATGAAGAGGAGCATTGCGTCGGCCCGGGCATCGGCGAAGCCGGGGGCGTCGACCGACTCGACGACGACGGGGAGGATCCCCTCGCCGTCCTTGCCGGTCGATTCCGCGATGAGCTGCTCGAGCCAGGCCCCGAGCCCGATGATCGGGGTCGAGGTCGGGGCGACGACGAGCTTCTCGGTGTCGCGCGCATGGGCGACGCCGAGGAAGGCGCCGAGCTGGAGCGCGGGGTTCGTCGGCTCGTCGGCGCCGAGCGCCGGCGCGATCGCCTGCGCCTCGGCGAGCAGTGAGGCGACGTCGGCCCCGGCGAGACCCGCCGGGACGAGGCCGAAGGCGCTGAGCGCACTGTACCGGCCGCCGACCTCGGGGTTCGCGAGGAAGACCTTCCGATAGCCGAGCTCGCGTGCGAGGTCGTGGAGCGGGGACCCGGGATCGGTGACGACGACGATGCGGGAGGCGGGATCGATGCCGGCCGCCTCGAAGGCGGCGGAGAAGGCCCGCCGGTGCGAATCGGTCTCGACGGTCGACCCCGACTTCGAGGACACGACGAGCACGGTGCGCGACAGGTCGGTGCCGATCGCCTCGGCGATCTGGCCCGAATCGGTCGTGTCGAGGACCTCGAGCTCGACGCCGGCGGTGGCGCAGATGACCTCGGGGGCGAGCGAGGACCCGCCCATGCCGGCGAGGGTGACGATGTCGACGCCCTCGGCGAGCAGCTCGCTGCGGAGCTCGGCGATCTCCGCGACGAGACCGGCCGAGGCGGTGGGCAGGTCGACCCAGCCGAGGCGCCGGGAGGCCTCCGGTGCGGCCGCGTCGCCCCACAGGGTGCCGTCGCCGACGGTGATGCGGGAGGCGACGTGGGCGGCGATGAGGTCGCGGACCTCGTCGTCGAACTCCGCGGGGGAGGGGTAGCCGAAATCGATGGGGCTCATGAGCGGACTCCTTCCAGCTGGGTGCGGACCGTGGCGAGGAGCTCGTCCCAGCTCGCATCGAACTTCTCCAGGCCCTCGGCCTCGAGCTGCGCCATGACTTCGGCGTAGTCGATGCCGAGCGCGGCGAGGCGGTCGAAGAGCTCGTTCGCGGCACCGTAGCCCGTGCTCGCGGTCTCGCCGTCGACGACGCCGTGATCGGCGAACGCGTCGAGGGTGGCCTGCGGCATGGTGTTGACGGTGCCGGCGGCGACGAGCTCGCTGACGTAGAGGGTGTCCGGGTACTCCGGGTTCTTCGTCCCGGTGGACGCCCACAGCGGGCGCTGGGCATTCGCCCCGGCGGCCTCGAGGACCTCGAAGCGCTCGCTCGTGAAGAGCTGGCCGGCGATCTGATGCGCGAGCCGGCAGTTCGCGATCCCGGCCCGCCCGCGGAGTGCGAGCGCCTCGGGGGTGCCGAGCGCGGTGAGCCGGGAATCGATCTCGGTGTCGACGCGGGAGACGAAGATCGAGGCGACGGAGTGGATCCCGGCGAGGTCGATGCCGGCCTCGCGCGCCCGCTCGAGGCCGCTGATGTAGGCCTCGACGACCTTGCGGTAGCGGTCGAGGGCGAAGACGAGGGTGACGTTGACGCTGATGCCGCGGGCGACGACGTGGGTGATCGCCGGGAGCCCCTCGAGCGTGGCCGGGATCTTGATCATGACGTTCGGCCGGTTGATCGTCTCCCACAGCCGCACCGCGTGCTCGACCGTGGCGTCGGAGTCGCGCGCCGCCGAGGGCGGGACCTCGATCGACACCCGCCCGTCGACCCCGCCGGAGGCGCGGTAGACCGGCTCGAGGATGTCGGCGGCCTTGGCGACGTCATCGCTCGTCAGCGCCTCGACGGTGTCCTCGAGAGAGGTGTGCGCGCGGGCGAGCGGCTCGAGCTGCGCGGCGTAGGCCTCGCTGTCGGCGAGGGCGGCGGCGAAGATCGTCGGATTGGTCGTCACCCCCACGACGTTCCGGTCCTCGACGAGCGCGGCCAGGCTGCCCGAGGTGATCCGCGACCGGGACAGGTCGTCGAGCCAGATCGAGACGCCGGCGCGGGAGAGCTGGGCCAGGGGGGAGGTCATGGTCATCCTTTCGCAACGGTGAGCGCCTCGTCCGCGGCCGCCACGACCGCGTCCGCGGTGATGCCGAACTCGGTGTAGAGGCGCTGGTAGTCGGCGGAGGCGCCGAAGTGCTCGAGGGACACTGCGCGCCCGTGCGAGCCGAGGTAGCGGTGCCAGCTCATCGCGGTCGCGGCCTCGATGCTCACGCGGGCGGTGACGGCCGTGGGCAGGACGGACTCGCGGTACTCCGCGGGCTCGGCGTCGAACCACTCGTGGCTCGGCATCGACACGACCCGCACGCGGGTGCCGCGCTCGGTGAGCGTCGCCGCCGCCTCGAGGGCGATGGCGACCTCGGAGCCCGACGCCATGACGATGACCTCGGGCTCGCCCGCGCAGTCCTGGAGGACGTACCCGCCGCGCGCCGCCTCGGCGGCCGGGGCGAGGGTCTCGCGATCGAGGACCGGGACCGCCTGCCGGGTGAGGATGAGGCCGGTGGGGCCGTCGGTGCGGTCGAGGATCCGGCGCCAGGCCACCGCGGTCTCGTTCGCGTCGGCCGGGCGGACCACGTCGAGCCCGGGGATCGCGCGGAGCGCACTCAGGTGCTCGACGGGCTGGTGGGTCGGTCCGTCCTCTCCGAGCCCGATCGAGTCGTGGGTCCACACGAACACCGTCGGCAGCTGCTGGAGGGCGGCGAGCCGCACCGCAGGGCGCTGGTAGTCGCTGAACACGAGGAAGGTCCCGTTGTACGGACGGGTCGGGCCGTGGAGGGCGATGCCGTTGCACACGAGTCCGGCGGCGAACTCGCGGATGCCGAAGTGGATGTTCCGTCCGTACGGGGTGCCGGAGAACATCTCCGAGCTCCGGTCGGTCGGGAGGAAGGACGGCTCGCCCTTGATGAGGGTGTTGTTCGATCCTGCGAGGTCGGCGGACCCGCCCCACAGCTCCGGCAGGAGCGGGGCGAGCGCATTGATGACCTGGCCGGAGGCGGCGCGGGTGGCGATGCCCGTGGCGGACGCCTCGAACACCGGCAGCGCCTCGTCGAGGCCCGCGGGCAGCTCCCCCGCCTGCAGGCGGTCGAGGAGTGCGGCGCGCTCGGGCTGCGCGGTGCGCCAGGCGGCGAAGCGCTCCTCCCAGTCGGCGTGCGCGCGGGCACCCCGCTCGCGGACTCCGCGGGCGTGCTCGAGGACGGCGGGGTCGACGAAGAACTGCTCGGCCGGATCGAAGCCGAGGAGCTCCTTCGTCGCCGCGATCTCCGTCTCGCCGAGGGCGGCGCCGTGCGAGGCACCGGTGCCCTGGGCGGTGGGGGCGGGCCACGCGATGATCGTCGAGAGGCGGATGAACGAGGGACGGGGGTCCCGCTGGGCGGCGTCGAGCGCGGCGGCGAGCGCGTCGATGTCCTCCCGGTACTCCGTGCGCCCTTGGGTGAAGTCGACGTGCTCGACGTGCCAGCCGTAGGTGGCGTAGCGGGCGCTCGTGTCCTCGGTGAAGGCGATCGAGGTGTCGTCCTCGATCGAGATCCGGTTGTCGTCCCAGATGACGATGAGGTTGCCGAGCTCCTGGGTGCCGGCGAGCGAGGACGCCTCGGAGGACACGCCCTCCTGGAGGTCGCCGTCGGAGGCGAGCACGTAGATGCGGTGGTCGAACACCGATTCGCCCGCCGGGGCGTCGGGGTCGAGGAGGCCGCGCTCGCGCCGGGCGGCCATCGCCATGCCGACGGCCGAGGCGAGGCCCGAGCCGAGGGGGCCGGTGGTGATCTCCACCCCGGCGGTGTGCCCGACCTCCGGGTGCCCGGGGGTGAGCGATCCCCACTGGCGCAGCTCCCGGAGATCATCGAGCTCGAGGCCGTAGCCGGAGAGGAAGAGCTGGACGTACTGCGTGAGGCTCGAGTGCCCGGCGGAGAGCACGAAGCGGTCGCGGCCGATCCACGTCGGATCGGCCGGATCGTGGACCATGGTGTGCTGGTACAGCGTGTAGGCGACGGGCGCGAGGCTCATCGCGGTGCCCGGGTGACCGTTGCCGGCCTTCTGAACGGCGTCCGCAGCGAGCAGACGTGCGGTATCGACAGCCGTGGTGTCCTTCGCGGACCAGGTCACAGGGCTCATGGCAGGGCATCTGTCCTTCAGCTCGGGGGTCGTCGTCACCGACTCTACCGGGTGGTCCGCAGTGTGCGGAACCGCGGCGGCGGAAGTGGAAATAAACCTGGTGAGCGGTAGGATGGTGGGAATCCTTCGCACAGGTGTCCAGAGGAAGAGATCGCCCCGACGTGAGCAGTGAACAGCAGCATGCGACCGGATCCGTCGAGCGGCCGCTGCAGCGGACCATCGACGAATCCCGGATCCAGTCCCGCGCCGGCGGCCGCAGCCGGTTCATGGCCTTCGTCGCGCTCACCAAGCCCCGGGTGATCGAGCTCCTCCTCGTCACCACCGCGCCGGTGATGTTCCTCGCCGCGCAGGGCATGCCGAACCTCGGCCTCGTCCTCGCCACCCTCGTCGGCGGCTCGGCGGCCGCCGCCTCGGCCTCGGTCTTCAACTGCATCCTCGACCGCGACATCGACGCGAAGATGCGGCGCACCGAGAACCGTCCGCTCGTCACGGGCGAGGTCACGCTCCGCGAAGCGGTGATCTTCGCGTTCGCGCTCGGCATCGGCTCGATCTTCTGGATGGGCGGCTTCACCAACTGGGTCGCCGCCGGCCTCACCGCCGTCGCGATCCTCCTCTACGTCGTGTTCTACACGATCATGCTCAAGCGCCACACCGCGCAGAACATCGTGTGGGGCGGGGCCGCGGGCTGCATGCCGGTGCTCATCGGCTGGTCGGCGGTCACGGGCTCGCTCGCTTGGGAGCCGCTCATCCTGTTCCTCGTCGTGTTCTTCTGGACGCCCCCGCACTACTGGCCGCTCGCCATCAAGTACAAGGCGGACTACGACGCCGCCGGGGTGCCGATGCTCCCCTCGAAGGTGCCGCCCACGACGGTCGGCCGGCAGATCCTCGTCTACGGCTGGCTGATGGTCGCCGCGAGCCTCGCCCTCATCCCCGTCGCCCCCATGGGCCCGCTCTACATCGCCGTCGCCGTGCTCTCCGGCGCGTGGTTCATGTACCTCTGCTACGGGCTGACCTCCCGCGCGAAGCAGGGCTTCCAGGGCACCCAGCTGCGGGCCATGAAGGTCTTCCACGGCTCGATCACCTACCTGTCGGTCCTCTTCCTCGCGATCGCGATCGACCCCTTCGTCAACCCGTTCGTCTGAGGCTCCTTCCGGCTCTCCCGCCGTCCCGATAGCATCGGGGGATGGAGATGTCGACGAAGGATTTCTGGGAAGACCGGCTCGCCTCCGACTGGACGGAGACCGGAGTCGGCTATCGCGCCCTCGGCAAGGCCTTCAACGTCTGGATGTACCGCGTGCGGCGCGAGGTGTTCCTCGCGGAGATGGAGCGCGCACCGCTCGACATCCCCGCCTCCGCGGTGTTCGACATCGGCTCCGGAACCGGCTTCTACGTCGATCTGTGGCGCGAGCTCGGCGCTCCCTCGGTGACCGGCTCGGACATCACGTCGTCAGCCGTGCGGAACCTCCGCGAGCGCTTCCCGGACGAGGAGTTCCACGTCTTCGACGCCGCGTCCCCCGAGCTCCCGGTGGCGGCCGGATCGTACGACATCGTGTCCGCGATGGACATGCTCTTCCACATCACCGATGACGCCGGGCACGCGCAGGCGCTCCGCAACGCCGCGGCACTGCTCCGCCCCGGCGGCCACTTCGTCTTCAGCGAGAACTTCCTCTTCGGTCCCGAGCAGCGCGGACCGCGCCAGGTCAACCGCTCGATGCACACGATCGAGCGGGAGCTCGCCGCGGCCGGCCTCGAACCGATCCGGCACACCCCGATGTTCGTCCTCATGAACGCCCAGGTCGACGCCCAATGCCTGCGGCGCCGCGCGTGGGCGGTCGTCATGCGCTCCCTCGTCGCCGCGGGCCTCGGGGGACTCGCCGGACGGCTCCTCCACCCGCTCGAGCTCAGGCTCGTGCGCTCGCGCACCGAGGGACCGAGCACCGAGCTCATGATCTGCCGGAAGGTCGGGGAGCCGCAGGGCTAGTCGTCGAGGTCGTCGAGCGAGCCCCCGGCGGCGAGCTGGGCGGCATGGAGCTCGGCGTAGGCGCCGCCCCGGGCGAGGAGCTCGGAGTGGGAGCCCTGCTCGACGATGTCGCCGTGGGCCATGACGAGGATCGTGTCGGCGTCGCGAATCGTCGACAGCCGGTGCGCGATGACGAAGCTCGTCCGCCCCGCGCGCAGCGACTGCATCGCCTGCTGGAGGAGGAGCTCGGTCCGGGTGTCGACCGAGGACGTCGCCTCGTCGAGGATGAGCACGGCGGGCTTCGTGAGGAAGGCCCGCGCGATGGTGATGAGCTGGCGCTCTCCCTGCGACAGGTTCCCGCCGTCGTCATCGATGACGGTGTCGTAGCCCTCGGGCAGGGTGCGCACGACGTGATCGACGTAGCACGCCTCGGCCGCCGCCACGACCTCCTCCCGGGTGGCCCCGGGCTTGCCGTAGGCGATGTTCTCCTCGATCGTCCCGCCGAACAGCCACGTGTCCTGGAGCACCATGCCCATGTGGGAGCGGAGCTCGGAGCGGCGCAGGTCCGCGATGTCCACGCCGTCGAAGGTGATCCGGCCGGAGTCCACCTCGTAGAACCGCATGAGGAGGTTGACGAGCGTCGTCTTCCCCGCCCCGGTGTGGCCGACGATCGCCGTCGTCGTGCCCGGTGCGGCGCGCAGGCCGAGGTCGGTGATGAGGGGTGCGTCGCGGGAGTAGCCGAAGGCGACGTGCTCGAAGGCGATCTCCCCGCGCGGGCGCTCGGGCAGGGTCGCGGTGCCGGTGTCCGGGGTCTCCTCCGGATAGCCGAGGAGCTCGAACACGCGCTCCGCGCAGGCCGCCGCGGACTGGAGCTGCGCCGCCATGCCGCCGAGCTGCGCGAGCGGCTGGGAGAACTGGCGGGAGTACTGGATGAATGCCTGCACGGTCCCGAGCCGGAGCTGGCCCGAGGCGACCTGGAGGGCGCCGACGACCGCGATCCCGACGTAGACGAGGTTCCCGATGAACTGCATCGCCGGCATCATGAGCCCGGAGAGCATCTGGGCGGAGAAGGAGGCCCGATAGACGTCGTCGTTCTCCGCGTCGAAGCGCTCCTTGGTCACCCGGTCGCGGCCGTACACGGTGATGAGGTCGTGACCGGTGATCGACTCCTCGACGCGGGAGTTGAGGACGCCGGTGGCCTTCCACTGCGCCTGGAACTGGCGCTGCGAGCGGATCCCGAGGAGGCCGATGACGAGCGCGGTGAGCGGCACGGTGATGAGGGTGACGAGCGTGAGCTGCCACGACAGCGCGAACATCATCCCGAGGACGCCGACGACGGTGAGCAGGCTCATGACGATCTGCCCGAGCGACTCGCTGAGCACCTGGTTGAGGTTGTCGAGGTCGTTCGTCAGCCGGGAGAGCACGTCGCCGCGCTTCATCCGGTCGAAGTGCGACAGCGGGAGCGCATGGATCTTCGACTCGACGTCCTCGCGGAGGCGGTACATCACGCGCTGGACGACGGAGTTGAGGATCCGGCTCGCGACGAACATCACCAGAGAGCCGAGCAGGTACACCGCGAGGGTGAGCAGGAGCGTCCGGCCGAGCGCGGCGAAGTCGATCCCGCCACCGGGCACGATCTCCATCGCGGCGACCATGTCGGCCATCGTCGTGTCGCCGGCGGCGCGGAGGTCGGCGACGACCTCGGCCTGGGACCGGCCGCCCTCCATCCGGCCGGACACCCAGCCCTCGTAGACGAGGTTCGTCGCCTGTCCGAGGACGAGCGGGCCGAGCACGGTGAAGACCATGCCGACAGCGTTGAGGACGATGGCGCCGACGACAGCGAGGGTGAAGGGCCGGAAGCGTCCGAGCAGGCGCCTCATCGTCGGCCCGAAGGCGCGGGCCTTGGCACCCGGTGCATCCTCCATCGACATCTCAGACCTCCTCTCCGGTCGCCGCGGCGGCCTGCGAGTCGATGATCTCCCGGTAGACCGGGTTCGACTCCGCGAGCTCCGCATGGGTGCCGAGGCCGACGATCCGGCCCTCGTCGAGCACGAGGATGGCGTCGGCGTCGCGCGCGGTCGCGATCCGCTGGGCGACGATGATCATCGTCGCGTCGACGTCCCGGGCGAGGGCGGCGCGCAGCGCCTTGTCGGTCGCGGTGTCGAGGGCGGAGAACGAGTCGTCGAAGACGAGGATCCGCGGACGTCCGACGAGTGCGCGGGCGATCGCGATGCGCTGCCGCTGGCCGCCGGACAGATTGGTGCCGCCCTGGGTGAGCTCGTGGTCGAGCCCGTCGGGGAGTTCGCGGACGAAGGTCGCCTGCGCGGTGTCGAGAGCGGCCCACATCGCGGCCTCGTCGGCGTCGGGGGCGGCGAACCGCAGGGTGTCGGCGATGGTCCCGGAGAACAGGTACGCCTGCTGCGGGACGAAGCCGGTCTGTGCGTGGAGCACCGCGGGATCGAGGTCGCGGACGTCCGCGCCGCCGACCCGCACCGTTCCGGTGTCGGCGTCGATGAGCCGCACGATGAGCGCGGCGAGGGTGGTCTTGCCCGATCCGGTGGCCCCGACGATCGCGAGCGTCGAACCGGCGGGGACCCGCACGTCGATGTCGCGCAGCACCGTCTCCTCGGCCCCCGGATAGCGGTACCCGACCCCGGAGAGCTCGACCTCGCCGGGTGCAGGGGTCTCCGTCCGGGTGCCGGAGAAGTCGATCGTCACCGGGGAGTCGACGACCGCGAGGATGCGACCAGCGGAGACCGCGGCGCGCGGGATCATCATCGCCATGAAGGAGGCGATCATCACGCCCATGAGGATCATGAGGAGGTACTGGATGAAGGCCATGAGAGTGCCGACCCCGAGCGTGCCGGCCTCCACCTCGAAGGCGCCGAACCAGACGACGGCGGCCGACGCCGCGCCGATGATGAACATCACGAGCGGGAACATCAGGGCGAACAGCCGGCCGACCCGGAGATTCGCGTCGGTGACCGCGCGGTTGGCGTCCCCGAAGCGCGCGGCCTCGGCGGGTTCGCGGACGAAGGCGCGGATGACGCGGATCCCGGTGAGCTGCTGGCGGGTGACCGAGTTGAGGGCGTCGATGCGCTCCTGCATGACGGCGAAGGACGGGACCATGCGGGAGACGAGGAACGCCATGACGACGCCGAGCACGACGACGGTGACGACGACGATCCACGACAGCCGGAAGCTCTCCGCGAGCGCCATGACGATCCCGCCGAGCGCCATGAGCGGGGCCATGACGAGCATCGTGGCGCTGAGCACGACGAACTGCTGGACCTGTCGGATGTCGTTGGTGTTGCGCGTGATGAGACCCGCGGCGGAGAAGCGGGACACGTCCTGGTGGCCCATGTCGACGACGTGGTGGAAGACGTCGCGGCGGAGGTCGCGGGCGGCGGACATCGCGCACTTCGCCCCGCAGTAGATCGCGATCCCGTTGCACACGAGCTGAGCGACGGCGACGACGACCATCCAGCCGCCGTAGGCCCACACCGTCGGGACGTCGCCGCGGGCGACGCCCTCGTCGATCATCCGTGCGTTGAGCGTCGGGATGAGGAGCAGACCGAAGGACTGGAGGGCCTGGAAGACGACGACGCCGACGATGAGCCCGCGGTAGTCGAGGAGGTAGCGGCGGAGGAGCGCGAGAAGAGGCACCCGGACATTCAAGCAGACGGGGGCGCCGTGCGCTCACCGGTGACGCTCAGGAGGGGCGTGGAACGCCTCACACCGTCTGATGGACCGCCCGCGGGGAGTCCGGGACGGCGGTCGCCGGCAGCGGATCGCGGCGGTAGCAGGCGTCGACGACGACGACGGCCCCGGCGATGACGAGGCAGGCGCCCGCGAGGTGGAGCGCGACGGCGGCGACCGGCAGACCGGTGAAGTACTGGAAGTAGCCGATCGCCCCCTGCGCGGCCTCGACGAGGAGGAGGACGGTGAGCGCACGGGAGAGCTCGGGAAGCCCCTGCCGGGCGGACAGGATGCGGGCGAGGATCGTGGCGCCGATGAGCAGCCACACCGGGATCGCATGGAGGCGGGAGATCATCACGGTGTCGAGGCCGTTGCGGGCGCTGATGACGTCGCCGGCGTGCGGGCCGGCCCCGGTGACGAGGACCCCGAGGAGCACGACGACGACCATGAGACCGCCGATCGTCCAGCACAGGCCGCGGAGCAGCGGCGAGCCGAGCGGCCGGGGGTTCCGACCGGAGTCCGCGGTGCGGCGCACGAAGTAGGCGGCCGCGCCGACGGCGACGGCCGAGGGGATGAAGTGGGCGGCGACGATCCACGGGTTGAGCTGGGTGCGCACGGTGAGACCGCCGAGGAGCGCCTGGAACGGGACCACCGCGGTGAGCCAGAACGTCAGCCGGAAGAGGTCGGGGCGGGACTTCCGGAGCCGCCACAGGAGCACGAGGATCGCGACGCCGAGGAGCCCGAGCGCGACACCGAGGAGCCGGTTGCCGAACTCGATGTAGCCGTGGATCCCCATCTCCGGGGTATTGACGAGCGAGTCGTCGGTGCACATCGGCCAGGTCGGGCACCCGAGCCCGGACCCGGTGAGCCGCACGAGGGCGCCGGTGACGATGATCGCGGACTGGGCGAAGAGCATGACCCAGGCGGCGATGCGGACGAGCCGGGTGACGGTGGCGGGCTGCCAGCGGGAGCCGGCGGGCGGTGCGGAGGGTCCGGAGGCGGTGGTCGTCATGTCTCCCAGTGTCTCATCTTCCGTCGAAGTCGAACCAGCGGCGGGCCGCCAGCAGCCCGAGCACCGTCCAGGCGAGGAGGACCGCGAGGGCGCGGAGGTCGACCGCGCCGTCGAGCACGGCGGCGCGCATCGCATCGCCGAGGGCGCCGGAGGGCGTGAAGCGCACGAACGCGCCCCAGAGGCCGGCCTGGGCGACGACGAGTCCGCCGACCGCAGCCATGAGCACCCAGAGGAGATTGGCGAGGGCGAGGGTCGCCTCGGCGCGCAGCGCACCGCCGAGGACGAGGCCCCAGGTGAGCATGACGGCGGTGCCGAGCAGGCCGGCGAGGCCGACCGCGAACGGGTCGACCGGGGCGTCGAGGCCGAGCACGAGGGCGATGACGGCGATGAGCGCGAACTGGACGAGCACGACCGCGAGGACGGCGAGCAGCTTGCCCCAGATGAGCCCGGAGGTTCCCAGCGGCGTGGTGGCGAGCTGGCGGAGCACGCCGTAGCGGCGGTCGAAGCCGGTCGCGATGGCCTGACCGGTGAAGGCGGACGAGGCGATCGCGAGGCCGAGCACCCCGGCGGCGGCGACGGCGACGGGGGAGCGGCCCCCGGTTCCGATGCCGAGGACGTCGAGGATGCCGGTGAGCGAGAGCCCGAGGAGCACGATGATCGGGAGGACGAGCGAGAGGAGCAGCTGCTCGCCGTTGCGGAGGATCCCGCTGGCCTCGAACCGGGCCTGGGCGAGGATCCGGCGGTGCGCGGGCGCCGCGCGGACCGGGCCGCGTGCGGCGTGGTCGGGCGTGCTCATCGCAGGCTCCTCCCGGTGAGCTCGAGGAAGACGTCGGCGAGCGTCCGGCCGTGGAGCGAGAGATCGGTCACGCGCACGCCGTGCTCGGCGAGCACGGCGGTGAGGCCGGCGAGCTCCGCAGGGCCGAAGTCGCCCGACACCGTGAGCACCTCCCCGCCGCCGGCGCCGTGCTCGCGCACCGCTCCGAACCGTGCGAGGGCGGCCGCGAGGCCGGCGGGAGCAGGCGCGGCGAGCCGCATCCGGACGCTGTGCGCACCGTCGGAGGCGGCGGTGAGCTCGGCCGGGGAGCCCGCGGCGATGACGCGGCCGTGGTCGATGATCGTCACGGTGTCCGCGAGCTGCTGGGCGTCGGCCATGTCGTGCGTGGTGAGGACCACGGCGACGCCGTCGGCCCGGAGCTCGCCGACGACCTCGCGGACGACGAGGGAGGCCTGGGGGTCGAGTCCCGCGGTCGGCTCGTCGAGGAACACGAGGCGGGGGCGCCCGATGAGAGCGGCGGCGAGGCCGACGCGCTGGCGCTGTCCACCGGACAGCCGGCGGATGGTCCGGTCGGCGTACGCGGTGATGCCGAGCCTCTCCGCGATCGCGTCGACGTCGAGCGGGTCGGCGTACATCCGGGACAGGTGGCGGAGGGCGGCGAGCGGGCGCGCCGACATCGGCAGGCCCCCGTCCTGGAGCATGACCCCGGTGAGCCCGGCGGTCGCGGTGTGCTCGGCGACCGGATCCCGCCCGAAGATCCGGGCGGTCCCGCGGGTGGGGCGGAGGAGCCCGACGGCGCACGCGATCGTCGTCGACTTGCCCGCGCCGTTGGGTCCGAGGACGGCGTGGACGCGACCGGGCTGAGCGATGAGCGAGATCGACTCGAGGGCCGGCACGGACCGGTAGTCGAAGCCGAGCGCTGAGAGCTCGAGGGGTGCTGTCGTCACGGTCGTCCATCCTAGCCGGGCTGAGGCTCGCCTTCGTTGACAGCGGAATAGATTACGCAACAATCGTCTTGTAGAAGTCACGGGCACATCGCCGCGAAGCCGAGCACGAGGAGGAGCACCATGACGTCGCGCGCCATCGCACGCTCCGAGGACGCCCGCACGCGCCAGCGCGTGCTCGCCGCCGTGCTCGACATCGGTCCGGTGAGCGCCTCCGGCGTCGCGAAGGTCATGGACCTCACCGCCGCCGCGATCCGGCGTCACTTCGACGCCCTCGAGGCCGACGGCCTCATCGAGGTCCGGAAGCTCGCCGGGACGCGGACCGGCCGCGGCCGCCCCGCCCGGCAGTACGTCGTGACCGCGGCCGGGCACGAGGCGATCAGCCACACCTACGACGACCTCGCCGTCGACGTCCTCGGCTTCGTCCAGCGCCGGGCCGGTCGCGGTGCGGTCGCCGAGTTCGCGGCCGAGCACGCCGCGGAGCTCGGCGAGCGCCTGCGCGGCCGGATCGAGCGCCGCGGGACCACCGTCGTCGGGCGCGCCCGGGAGCTCGCCGGCGCGCTGTCGGCGGAGGGCTTCGCCGCCTCGGCCTCGCCGGTCGCGGTGGGCACCCCGCTCGAGGCGATCCAGCTGTGCCAGGGGCACTGCCCGATCCAGCACGTCGCCCAGGAGTACCCGGAGTTCTGCGAGGCGGAGCTCCAGATGTTCGCCGACTACCTCGACGTCGACGTGCGCCGGCTGTCCACGCTGGCGCACGGCGACCACGTCTGCACCACGCACATCCCGACCTCGGTCCTCAACCGTCCGTTGATCGACCAGACCGACCGCAACCAAGGAGGCTCACGGTGACCGACACCACCGAGACCAACCCGATCCTCGAGGCCAATCCCGAGCTCAAGGACATCGGGAACTACGCCTACGGCTGGCACGACGCCACCGATGCCGGGGCCGCCGCGCAGCGCGGACTCAACGAGGACGTCGTGCGCAACATCTCCGCCCTCAAGGAGGAGCCGGAGTGGATGCTCCAGCGCCGCCTCAAGGCCCTCCGCCTGTTCGAGAAGAAGCCGATGCCCACCTGGGGAGCGGACCTCACCGGGATCGACTTCGCCGACATCAAGTACTTCGTGCGCTCGACCGAGGGTCAGGCGCAGTCCTGGGAGGACCTCCCCGAGGACATCAAGAACACCTACGACCGGCTCGGCATCCCGGAGGCGGAGAAGCAGCGCCTGGTGGCCGGCGTCGCCGCGCAGTACGAATCCGAGGTCGTCTACCACAAGATCAACGAGGAGCTCGAGCGCCAGGGCGTGATCTTCCTCGATACGGACACCGCGCTCAAGGAGCACCCGGAGCTGTTCGAGGAGTACTTCGGCACGGTGATCCCGTCCGGCGACAACAAGTTCTCCGCGCTCAACACCGCCGTGTGGTCGGGCGGATCCTTCATCTACGTCCCCAAGGGCGTCCACGTCGAGATCCCGCTCCAGGCGTACTTCCGGATCAACACCGAGAACATGGGGCAGTTCGAGCGCACGCTCATCATCGCCGACGAGGGCTCGTACGTGCACTACGTCGAGGGCTGCACGGCGCCGATCTACAAATCGGACTCGCTCCACTCGGCCGTCGTCGAGATCATCGCGAAGAAGGACGCCCGCGTCCGCTACACGACGATCCAGAACTGGTCGAACAACGTGTACAACCTCGTGACCAAGCGCGCGATCGCCGAATCCGGCGCCACCATGGAGTGGGTCGACGGCAACATCGGCTCGAAGGTCACGATGAAGTACCCCGCGATCTGGCTGACCGGCGAGCACGCCCGCGGCGAGACCCTGTCCGTGGCCTTCGCCGGCACCGGCCAGCACCAGGACACCGGAGCCAAGATGGTCCACGCGGCCCCGAACACCCATTCGTCGATCGTGTCGAAGTCGGTGGCGCGCAACGGGGGACGGGCCGGCTACCGCGGACTCGTCCACGTCCATCCGGGCGCCAAGGGCGCCTCGAACACCGTGCTGTGCGACGCCCTGCTCGTCGACAACGTGTCGCGCTCGGACACCTACCCCTACATCGACATCCGCGAGGACGACGTGTCGCTCGGCCACGAGGCGACGGTGTCGAAGGTCAGCGCCGATCAGCTCTTCTACCTCATGAGCCGCGGCCTCGAGGAGACCGAGGCGATGGCGATGATCGTGCGCGGCTTCATCGAGCCGATCGCCCGCGAGCTCCCGATGGAGTACGCCCTCGAGCTCAACCGGCTCATCGAGCTGCAGATGGAGGGCGCGGTCGGCTGATCCGCGCCGCCCCGCCCCCTACCGCCCCCGACCAGGAGAGAACCCTTCCATGACAGACACCGTGCAGGCCGCTGCCGAGGTCCAGGTGCCCATCGCATCCCGCAGCGAGCGCACCCGGAGCTTCGCAGTCGCCGATTTCCCGCAGGTCACCGGCCGCGAGGAGGAGTGGCGCTTCACCCCCACCGCGCAGCTGAGCGATCTGCTCGACGACGCCGCGGGCTCCGCCCGCCTGAGCTACACCCAGGACCTGCCCGAGGGCGTGACCGTCGAGACCATCGACGCCGACACCGCCCGCGGAATGGGCATCATGGCCCCCGAGGACCGGCCCGCCGCGATCGCCGCGGCCCGCGCCCCGGAGGTGCTCCACTACGCGATCGCCCCCGGCGCCGAGCTGTCCGAGGCCGTCATCGTGCACGCCGACGGCACCGGCACCGGTGCGGCGCACGGCCACGTGCTCCTCACCGTGGGAGACAACGCCCGTGCGACCGTCGTCGTCGAGCACGAGGGCGCCGCCCGGTACTCCGAGCTCGTGTCGATCGTCGTCGGTGCCGGCGCCCAGCTCACCTTCGTGTCGCTGCAGCTGTGGGAGGACGGCTCCGCCCACCTCGGCCAGCACGACGCGATCGTCGGCAAGGACGCGCAGTACACCCACATCGCGATCTCGCTCGGCGGCGACGTCGTGCGGCTCAACTCGAACGTCCGCTACGACGGGCCGGGCGGCGACGCGCGCCTCCTCGGGCTGTACTTCGCCGACGCCGATCAGCACCTCGAGCACCGCACCTACGTCGACCACAACACCCCGCAGGCGGTGTCCGACGTCATGTACAAGGGTGCGCTCCAGGGCACCGATGCGCGCAGCGTGTGGATCGGCGACGTCCTCATCCGTCCCGAGGCGATCGGCATCAACACCTACGAGCTCAACCGCAACCTCGTCCTCACCGAGGGCGCCCGCGCGGACTCCGTGCCGAACCTCGAGATCGAGACCGGCGACATCGAGGGTGCGGGCCACGCCTCCTCGACCGGCCGCTTCGACGAAGAGCACCTGTTCTACCTCATGAGCCGCGGCATCGACGAGGTCGAGGCCCGGCGGCTCGTCGTGCGCGGGTTCTTCAACGAGGTCATCCAGCAGATCCGCGTGCCCGAGATCGAGTCGGTGCTCGCCGAGCGGATCGAGGACGAGCTCGCCCGGAGCATGATGTGACCGAGCTCGCCGCCTGCGCCGCCGACGCCGTGGCCCCCGGCGAGGCGATCCGCGTCGTGCTCGACGGCCGCGAGATCTGCATCGCCCGGACCGACGACGGCGCCGTGCACGCGATCGACGACCTGTGCACCCACGGCGAGGTCTCCCTCGCCGAGGGGGAGGTGTCCGGCTGCTCGATCGAGTGCTGGCTCCACGGCTCCGCCTTCGACCTCCGCTCCGGCCGACCACTCACCCCGCCGGCCTTCGAGCCGGTCGCCGTCCACCCGTGTGCGGAGCGCGACGGCATGATCTACGTCGACCCCACCAGCCCTGAACAGTAAGGAATTCCATGTCCACTCTCTCCATCCGCGACCTCCACGTCAGCGTCGAGACCGACGCCGGTGCCAAGGAGATCCTGCGCGGCGTCGACCTCGACATCCGCTCGAGCGAGACCCACGCGATCATGGGTCCCAACGGATCCGGCAAGTCGACCCTCGCCTACGCCCTCGCCGGCCACCCCGGCTACACCGTGACCTCCGGCACCGTCGAGCTCGACGGTGAGGACATCCTCGGGATGAGCGTCGACGAGCGCGCGAAGGCGGGCCTGTTCCTCGCCATGCAGTACCCGGTCGAGGTGCCCGGCGTCACGGTGACGAACTTCCTCCGCACCGCGAAGACCGCGATCGACGGCGAGGCGCCCAAGCTCCGCACCTGGACGAAGGACCTGTCGGCGGCGATGAAGAACCTCCGCGTCGATCCCGAGTTCGCCTCCCGCAACGTCAACGAGGGCTTCTCCGGCGGCGAGAAGAAGCGCCACGAGATCCTCCAGATGGAGCTGCTCGCACCGCGCTTCGCGATCCTCGACGAGACCGACTCCGGACTCGACGTCGACGCGCTCCGGATCGTCTCCGAGGGCGTCAACCGGGTCAAGGAGAACACCGACGTCGGCGTCCTCCTCATCACCCACTACACCCGCATCCTGCGCTACATCCAGCCCGACCACGTCCACGTCATGGTAGCCGGCCGGATCGCGGAGGAGGGCGGCGCCGAGCTCGCCGACCGGCTCGAGAACGAGGGCTACGACCGCTTCCTCGGCGTGGGAGCCTGATGCTGCCCGTCACCGAGGTCCAGCGCATCCGCAACGACTTCCCGATCCTCGCCACCGAGGTCGGGGGATCGCCGCTGACGTACCTGGACTCCGGTGCCACCGCGCAGAAGCCGCAGTGCGTCATCGACGCCGAGCTCGACTTCTACGCGCACCGGAACGCCGCCGTCCACCGCGGGGCGCACAGCCTCGCGGTAGCGGCGACGGACGCCTTCGAAGCCGGCCGCCGGGCGACCGCGGACTTCGTCGGCGCCGGGATCCGGGAGATCGTGTGGACGAAGAACGCCACCGAGGCCCTCAACGTCATCGCGCTCGGCATGTCCCACGCCTCCGCCGGGCTCGGCGGGCCTGAGGCGCAGCGGTTCCGGATCGGTCCCGGCGACGCGATCGTCGTCACCGAGATGGAGCACCACGCGAACCTCATCCCGTGGCAGCAGCTCGCGCGCCTCACCGGCGCCGAGCTCCGTCACCTCCCGCTCACCGAGGAAGGGCACCTCGACCTCGCCGACCTCGAGTCGATCGTCGACTCCCGGTGCGCGGTCCTCGCGTTCACGCACGCCTCGAACGTGCTCGGCACGATCAACCCGGTCGAGCGGCTCGTCGAGCGCGCGGCGCAGGTCGGAGCGCTCACCGTGCTCGACGCCTGCCAGTCCGTGCCCCACCTGCCCGTCGACCTCCCTGCCCTCGGGGTCGACTTCGCGGCGTTCTCCGGTCACAAGATGCTCGGGCCCACGGGGATCGGCGTCCTCTACGGCCGCGCCGAGCTGCTCGACGCGCTGCCGCCGGTGCTCACCGGCGGCTCGATGATCACCACGGTGGACATGGAGCACGCGGAGTTCATGCCGGCCCCGCAGCGCTTCGAGGCCGGCACCCAGCCCGTCGCCCAGGTCGCCGGGCTCGGCGCCGCGGTCGGCTACCTCAGCGCGCTCGGGATGGCCGAGGTCGCCGCCCACGAGGCCGAGATCGCCGCCCTCCTCGTCGAGGCCGTCGACCGGGTCCCGGGCGTGCGCCGGATCGGCCCCGACGCCGGCGGCGACCGGATCGCCTCGGTCGCCTTCGACGTCGCCGGGGTCCACGCGCACGACGTCGGCCAGTACCTCGACGCCCAGGGCGTGGCGGTGCGGGTCGGCCACCACTGCGCCCAGCCGCTCCACCGGCGCTACGGCCTCACCGCCACCACCCGGGCGAGCGCCTCGGTGTACACCACCCCGGAGGACTGCGCGCGATTCCTCGACGCGCTCGCCGGGGTCCGACCGTTCTTCGGGGAGTCATGAGCGATCTCGAGCAGCTCTACCAGCAGGTCATCCTCGACCACGCCAAGCAGCGCCACGGGAACCGTCCCCTCATCGGGGGGACCGGGATCGAGCACGCCGCGGCGTTCGGCTCCTCGCACCAGATCAACCCGACGTGCGGCGACGAGATCACCGTCGAGGCGGAGATCGACCCCGACACCGGTGCGCTCTCCGTCCGCTGGGACGGGCAGGGGTGCTCGATCTCGATGGCCTCGGCCTCGGTGCTCACCGAGATCGCCGAGGACACCGGCCCCGCCGGCTTCGCCGCCGCCGAATCGGCGTTCCACGCGCTCATGCACTCCCGCGGACAGGGGGAGGCGGACGAGGAGGTCCTCGGCGACGCCGCCGCCTTCCAGGGGGTCTCGCGCTTCCCCGCCCGGATCAAGTGCGCCCTCCTGTCATGGATGGCGCTCAAAGACGCACTCGCACAGGCCCACGCAGCAGGAGGAGACCATGCCTGAAGTCATCGACCAGCCCACCAACGCCGTCCCGGAGGAGGTCCTCGAGGCCCTCATGGACGTCGTCGATCCCGAGCTCGGGGTCAACATCGTCGATCTCGGACTCGTCTACGGCGTCGCCGTCGAGGAGGACGGCACCGCCGTCATCGAGATGACCCTGACGTCCGCGGCGTGCCCGCTCACCGACGTCATCGAGGACCAGACCGCGCAGAGCCTCGAGGGCATCGTGCCGGCCTATCGCCTCAACTGGGTGTGGATGCCGCCGTGGGGTCCGGAGAAGATCACCGAGGACGGCCGCGAGCAGATGCGGGCGCTCGGCTTCAACATCTGAGCAGGCCGCGACAGCCGCGCCGGCCGGGTCACACCCGGTCGACGGCGAAGGTGTCGCACGCGGTCGGTCGGCCGTCGCGGTACCCGCGGAGGAACCACGTCATCCGCTGCTCCGAGGAGCCGTGGGTGAAGTTCTCCGGGATCACGCGCCCGCCCGAGGTCTCCATGATCGCGTCGTCGCCGATCGCCTCGGCGGCCGACAGCGCATCGGAGATGTCCTCCGTGGTGAGCGGCTGGAGGTAGGGTTCGCCGGTCGCCGGATCGGGGGTCACCGCGGCGTTCGCGGCCCACACCCCGGCGTAGCAGTCCGCCTGGAGCTCGAGGCGCACGGCGTTCGACTGCGGACCGGTCTGCCCGTCGCGGGTCCGCTGGAGGTCCCCGGTGAGGTACTGGATGTGGTGCCCCCACTCGTGGGCGACGACGTACTCCTCGGGCAGCGGGCCCTGCTCGGCGCCGAACCGCTCGCGCAGCTGGGCGAAGAAGGAGACGTCGAAGTACGCGGTCTCGTCCCCGGAGCAGTAGAACGGGCCCATGCTCGAGCTGCCGACGCCGCAGGCCGTCTGCCACTGACCGCTCGTGAGCACCGCGCTCGGCGCGCGGTAGGCGACGCCGAGATCGTAGGCGCCCTGCTCCCAGTACGCGTTGAGGCTGTTGACGGTGCCGACGACCCGGCACTCGACGTCGGCGTTGGCGTCCTCACCGGTGCGGCACTTCGTCGCGAGATCCTCGCCGGCCGACTGCTGCTCGATCTGCGAGGTGTCGTTGAACCCCTGCTGGCCGGTGAGCACCTCGGGCCCGAAGACGAGCGCCATGATCACCATGATGACGAGTCCGCCGAGCCCGCCGCCGATCTTGATGCCGGGGCCGCCGAGTCCGCCGCCGCGGCCTCCGCCGCCGCGTCGCTTGGACACCTGGGAGGTGTCGAGTCTGGTGCCGGGATTGAAGGTCATGCCCATAGCATAGGGTGGTCCGGGTGCGAACGACTCCCATCCGGAGGAAGGACATCCTGTGACGATCACGGTCGCCGTCGACGGCTCGGCGCTCGGCAACCCCGGACCGGCCGGCTGGGCATGGTACATCGACGACGCCCGGTGGGCCTCGGGAGGGTGGCCGGAGTCGACGAACAACCGCGTCGAGCTCCAGGCGCTCATCGAGGCGCTGCGGGCGACCGCGGACACCGATGAGCGGCTGCACGTGCTGTGCGATTCGAAGTACGTCATCAACTCGGTGACGAAATGGATGCCGGTGTGGAAGCTCAAGGGCTGGAAGAAGTCCAACGGCGGCGACGTGCTCAACCGGGACCAGATGGAGGAGCTCGACGCCGCGCTCGTCGGGCGCGACATCCGGCTCGAATGGGTCAAGGGCCACAGCAGCCACCCTCTCAACGACGCCGCCGACGCCCGCGCCCGCGCGGCGGCCGAGGCGCATCGGAGCGGACAGCCGGTGGACTCCGGTCCGGGCTTCAGCGGCGGATCCGCAGGTGCCCGCGCCGAGGAGCGGGGCCTCGAAGAGCGCCCGCCGGTGACGGTCGCCTGCAGCCTCGACGCGGACCGGGCCGACCGGATCGTCGAGCGGGCCCGCGCCGCGGGTCGCCGCCCCCAGGACGAGCTCGCCGAGCTCATCGCCCTCGGCATGGAACGGAAGTACGCATGATCGCCGTGACGGACCTCGAGGTCCTCGTCGGGTCCCGCACCCTCATGACCGACGTGTCCTTCCGCGTCGACACCGGCGACCGCGTGGGTCTCGTCGGACGCAACGGCGCCGGCAAGACCACCCTGACGAAGGTCCTCATGGACGAGGTCGTGCCCGCGAGCGGCACCGTCACCCGCTCGGGCACCGTCGGCTACCTCCCGCAGGACCCGCGCTCGGGGGATCCCTCCGCGACGGGCCGGGAGCGGATCCTCGCCGCCCGCGAGCTCGACGTCCTCGTGCGCCGCCTGCGGCGGGCCGAGGAGCAGATGTCCGATCCCGATCCCGACGTCATGGCGAAGGCGATCGACCGCTATCCGCGCATCGAGGCGGAGTTCATGGCCGCCGGGGGATACGCGGCGGAGTCCGAGGCGTTCGCGATCGCGGCGAACCTCGGCCTCGACGAGGAGATCCTCGGCCGCGAGCTGCAGACCCTGTCGGGCGGCCAGCGCCGGCGCGTCGAGCTCGCCCGGATCCTGTTCGCCGCCCCGGACACGATGATCCTCGACGAGCCGACGAACCACCTCGACGCGGAGTCGGTGCTGTGGCTGCGGGACTACCTCAAGACCTACGCCGGCGGCCTCGTCATCATCTCCCACGACCTCGATCTCATCGACGAGGTCGTCAACCGGGTGTTCTTCCTCGACGCGAACCGCCAGTGCATCGACATCTACGCGATGAACTACCGGCAGTACCTCAAGCAGCGCGAGGCCGATGAGCGGCGTCGGCGGCGCGAGCGGGCGAACGTCGAGAAGAAGGCCGCCGCGCTCAGCGCCCAGGCCGACAAGATGCGGGCCAAGGCGACGAAGACCGTCGCCGCCCAGAACATGGCGAAGCGGGCCGAGCGGATGCTCTCCGGGCTCGAGGCGGAGCGGGCCGCGGACAAGGTGGCCCACCTGCGGTTCCCCGCCCCGGCGGCCTGCGGACGGGTGCCGCTCACCGCGGAGGGCCTGAGCAAGTCCTACGGCTCGACCGAGGTCTTCACCGGGGTCGACCTCGCGATCGACAAGGGCACCCGCGTCGTCGTGCTCGGCTTCAACGGCGCCGGGAAGACGACCCTGCTCAAGATCCTCGCCGGGCTCGAGGCCCCCGACTCCGGCGAGGTGGTCCCCGGACACGGCCTCAAGCTCGGCTACTACGCGCAGGAGCACGAGACGCTCGATCACGACCGCTCGGTGCTCGAGAACATGCAGCGCAGCTCCCCGCACCTCGACGACACCGCCGCGCGCTCGGTGCTCGGCTCGTTCCTGTTCTCCGGGGACGACGTCCACAAGCCGGCCGGCGTGCTGTCCGGCGGGGAGAAGACGCGGCTCGCCCTCGCCACGCTCGTCGTGTCGAGCGCGAACGTCCTGCTCCTCGACGAGCCGACGAACAACCTCGACCCGGCCAGCCGGGAGGAGATCCTCTCGGCGATCCGCCGCTACGAGGGCGCGATCGTCCTCGTCACCCACGACGAGGGAGCGGTGTCGGCCCTCGACCCCGACCGGGTGCTCCTGCTGCCCGACGGCGACGAGGACCTGTGGGGCGAGACCTACCTCGACCTCGTCACCCTCGCCTGAGCGCCGCGCGGCGCCGTCAGTAGCCCTGCGAGTCGAGGAGCGCGTCCTCGAGCTCCTCCTCCGAGGTGCGGTTCCGCCGGCGCGTGGGACGGGGCACGGGACGGCGCGCCGGACGGGACGCGGGGCGACGGGTGAGCGCGTCCTTGTCGACGACGACGTACTCCGGGGCCGGGGCCTCTCCGGTCCGTTCGGCGCGGGCGGCCTCGAGCGCGCGCTTCTCCCGGCGGGCGGCATAGATCACGCCGATGAGGATCATCACCGCGAACGCGAGCCATTGGAAGGTGTAGGACAGGTGCGATCCCGGGTCGGTGCTCGGCGGCGGGAGCTCGGTGAGCGCCGCGTCGGCCGGGGGCGGGGACTCTGCGGCGAGCTGCCCGTACGTCCCGGTGTAGGGCGCGTCCATGCCGGGGATGACCGCGGGATCGATCGCCCGGATGAGCCCGGGCGGATTGGTGTCCTCGCTGGAGTCCTGCGCCGGCCGCAGCCACATCTCGACCTCGACCTCGCCCGCCGGCGGAGCGGGGAGCGCATCGATGGCCGGCGGACCGCCCTCGCTCGTCGTCGGCACCCAGCCGCGGACCACCGCGATCGACCCGCCGGAGGCGAGATCGAATGGCACGACGACGTAGAAGCCGGCCTGGTTCTGCAGGCTCCGGTTGCGGGCGAGGACCGTCGAGCCGGTGTCGTAGGTGCCGACGGCGCGCACCCGGGCCCACTCCGCGGACTCCGGCAGCGGCGCGGCGGGATCGTCGACCACGGCGGCGAGGTCGCGCACCTCGCCGTGGTAGTTCGCCTCGATGCGCTCGATCTCGGCGTCGCGGGCCGCGCGCCGGTGGTCCTGCCAGTTCGCGAGGAACACGCACACGATCGCGGCGACGATGGCGAGCGCGATGTAGCCCAGCCAGCGGCGCGAGAGGATGAAGCGGTAGCCGCCGGAGGATCCGCCGGATGTTGCGGGTGCACCGCTCATCAGCCGGCTCCTTCCGGGATCTCGGACACCGGGACGTCGTCGCGGAGCAGGCCGCGCGAGGCGAGGTAGTCGTGGAGGTGGGCGCGATGCGCCGGGCACGCGAGCCACACCTTGCGCCGCTCGGGGGAGTGGATGCGCGGGTTGTTCCACAGCATGGCGAACGCGGCGTCGGCGGCACAGGCCTTCGCCGAACACGTCATCGCGGTCATCCCTCGTCCTCCTTCGCAGCCGATCCGTCGCTCGCAGCCGCCGCGTCATCGATGATCTCACCCTCGTACACGCCGTCGGCAGACGGCGGACGGCGCGGTTCACGGTCACCGGCGGCCTCCGCGGTCCCTCCGCCGGGGTCGGGCTCTGCGGTGTCGGCGGAGCGACGTGGGCCGGAGCCGAGCGCGGCGGCGGGGGCGCCGTCGATGACCGCGCTGCCCGGCTCGACGCCCCGGGTGCGGACCGCGTTCGCGAGGAGCACGGCGATCCACGGGAGCACGATCGCGCCGGCGGCGAACAGCCACCGCCACGGGCTCGGGGTGACGACCGCGAGGATGAAGCACACCATGCGCAGCCCCATCGAGAAGAGGTAGCGCACGGTCCGGTCGTGGAGATCCTGCTCCTGGGACACCTCGGCCTCGGTGATCCGCGTGACGTGGGTCCTCTGCGCCATGGCCTTCCCGGTCTCGAGATGGGGCACGCGGGTGCGTGCTCCCGGCTACAAAAGCATACTCCTCCATTGTGAGCGGCGTACTCAACGAGCACGGAGGTGCGTTAGGTTGGGAAGCGGCCCCTGCGGCCCCCGCAGCAGTTCGAGAGCAAGGAGAACGTCCGTGTCGGATCCGCGCGTAGTACTCGTCACCGGTGGCAACCGGGGCATCGGTCGGAAGATCGCCGAGGCGTTCCTCGCCGCCGGCGACCAGGTCGCCGTCACCTCCCGGAACGGGGACGCGCCCGAGGGCGCCCTCGCGGTGGCCGCCGACGTCACCGATGCGGACTCCCTCGACGCGGCGTTCGCCGAGATCGAGGAGAAGCTCGGTCCGGTCGAGGTCGTCGTCGCGAACGCCGGCATCACCCGCGACACCCTCCTCATGCGGATGTCCGACGAGGACTTCGAGGCCGTCGTCGACACCAACCTCGGCGGCGCCTTCCGCACCGTCAAGCGCGCCGTCACCGGCATGATCCGGGCGAAGAAGGGCCGGATCATCCTCATCTCCTCGGTCTCGGGCCTCTACGGCGTGGCAGGCCAGGCGAACTACTCGTCGTCGAAGGCGGGCCTGGTCGGGCTCGCCCGCGCGATCACCCGGGAGGTCGGCGCGCGCGGGATCACCGCGAACGTCGTCGCCCCGGGCTTCGTCCGCACCGAGATGACCGACGAGCTGCCGGAGAAGCAGCAGAAGGAGTACCTCGCGACGATCCCGGCGAAGCGCTTCGCCGAGGCCGAGGAGGTCGCGGCGGTCGTCCGCTGGATCGCCTCGGACGAGGCCTCGTACATCTCCGGCGCCGTGATCCCGGTCGACGGCGGCCTGGGCATGGGACACTGACACCACACATCGAGAGGAAGACGGACACACCATGGGAATTCTCGACGGAAAGCGCATCCTCGTCACCGGCGTGCTCACCGAGGCGTCGATCGCCTTCGCCGCCGCCCGGCTGGCCCAGGAGCAGGGGGCCGAGGTCATCCTGTCCTCGTTCGGCCGCCAGATGAAGATCACCTCGATCATCGCCGAGCGCCTGCCGCAGACCGCGCAGGTCATCGAGCTCGACGCGACGAACGAGGACGACCTCGCGGCGCTGCCCGAGCGGCTCGGCGGGAACATCGACGGGATCGTCCACGCGATCGCCTTCGCTCCGAAGGACGCGCTCGGCGGAGTGTTCCTCGACACCCCCTTCGAATCGGTGTCGAACGCCGTCCACGTCTCGGCGTACTCGCTCAAGGCGATCACCGTCGCGGCCCGCTCGGTGCTCAACCCCGGTGCCGGGGTCGTCGGCCTGACCTTCGACGCGACTGTCGCGTGGCCGGCCTACGACTGGATGGGCGTCGCGAAGGCGGCCCTCGAATCCACCTCGCGCTACCTCGCGAAGTACCTCGGCGCCGACGGGATCCGCGTGAACCTCGTGTCCGCCGGACCGCTCAAGACGACCGCCGCGAAGTCGATCCCCGGCTTCGACGCCTTCGAGGACGTGTGGGGCGTGCGCGCACCGCTCGGCTGGGACCAGACGAACACCGAGCCCGCGGGCAAGGCCATCGTCGCCCTGCTGTCCGACTGGTTCCCGGCGACGACCGGCGAGATGGTCCACGTCGACGGCGGGCTCCACGCGACCGGCGCCTGATCCCGTGCCGGTCCTCGTTCTCGCCCGCCACGCGAAGGCGGCCCGCCCGCCGGTCGCGGACGTCGACCGCCCGCTGACGGAGGCGGGCGAGATCGAGGCCGCCCGGGCCGGCGAGCACCTCGCCGGCCTGCCGCTCACCCACCTCGTCGCCTCGGCCGCGCTGCGCACCGTGCAGACCGGCGAGGCGGTCGTAGCGGCGCTCGGCCGGGCCGCCGGTCCCGCCGGTCGGGAGGCGCCGCGGCTGCTCACCGACCGGGCGCTCTACGAGAGCGGCATCGAGTACTGGCTCGAAGTCATCCGCACGATCCCCGCCGAAGCGCCCGGTGCGTACATCGTCGGCCACGAGCCCACGGTGAGCGCGGTCATCGGGCACCTGTGCCCGGGATTCGGGGTCCCCGAGCGATTCCGGCCGAGCTCCATCGCGGTGTTCGACCTCCCGTCCTGGGACGTCGAGCCGGGCGACTACCCGACTCCGGAGATCCGCTGCTTCAGGGACGCGTCGCGCGCCGGATGATCAGCGCTCCCCGGTGAGCGCGGACCACACCGCGTCCATCCGCCGGATGGTCAGCGCGGCGTCGGCGACCTCGACGAGGGCGGGCTTGGCGCAGAAGGCGATCCCGAATCCCGCCGCGCGGACCATGTCCGCGTCATTGGCGCCGTCGCCGATCGCCACCGTGCGCTCCGGATCGATGTCGAGCTGCTCGCACAGCACGCGGAGCTGATCGGCCTTCGCCTGCCGGTCGACGATCGGACCGTCGACCTCACCGGTGAGCCGACCGTCGGCGACGGCGAGGCGGTTCGCGCGCACCTCACCGATCCCGAGCTCGGCCGCCACCGGGACGACGACCTCGGCGAATCCGCCGGACACGAGCGCGACGACGCCGCCCGCGGACTGCACCGCCCGCACGAACTCCGGCACGCCCGCGGTGAGCGTGACCTGGCCGCGGACCTCAGTGAGCACGGTGTCCGGGAGACCGGCGAGCGCAGCGACCCGGGCCCGGAGGCTCGCCGCGAAGTCGAGCTCGCCGCGCATCGCCTCGTCGGTGATCCGGGCGACCTCGTCGCGGACCCCGGCGTGATCGGCGATGAGCTCGATGACCTCCTCGTTGAGGAACGTCGAGTCGACGTCCATGAGGACGAGCTGCGGCGGCTCCGCGGCGAGCGGTTCGGGGACGACGACGACATCGGCGTCGGGGTGAGCGGCTCGCAGCCGGTCGAGGGTGCCGTCGAGGTCGGCGGGGGCGACGAGCTCGCTCGTCACCGAGTAGTCGGCGCCGGCGGGGTGGAGGAGGCTGATCCTGTGCATGGGGCGATTCTACGGGCGTCCCCGGGTGTGCGTCTCAGCCGATCCCGTTGTCGCGGGTCACCGCGGTGACGACGGCCGCGGCCGCGGCATGGAGCCGGGCGAGGACCGCCCCGAACTCCGGGGGCTCGACCGTGGCCGGAGCGAGCACCGGGGACATCGCGTGGTGGATGTCGAGCGCTGCGTGGAGGACCGGGGCGTGCTCGGGTCGGCGGAGCAGGGCCGACAGCGCGGCGCGCGGAGCATCGCCGCTCATGTCCGCCTGCCAGTCGCGCCACTGGAGATTGCGGAGGTGCGCGGGCGCCGCATCGCCGACGGCCTCGACGACCGCGAGGCCCTCCATGACGACCTCGCGCAGGGTGCGGGCGGCCTCGGGCACGGAGAGTGCGTCGAGCGGCGCGTAGGTCACCGGGGCGCACGCGAGCACGCGGAGGTTCGCCTCGCCGTCGAGGACGAGGACGGCATGGGCGGTTCCGCGCACCTCGCTCACCGCGACCGCGGTCGCCCGCGCGAGGGTTCTGCGATCGGCCCGGTCCACCCGCGGCACGGGGGAGGGGAACGTCGGGTGGAGGAGCGAGAGGCGCAGCCGGTCGACGCCGGCGGCGCGGAGCGCGGGGAGCAGGAGCAGCAGACCGGTCGGCGGATCGGAGGCGTACACGGCGTCCTCGAGGACGAGGGGGACCGGGAAACCGGAGTCGAGGAGCGCCTGTGCGCAGTCGTCGGGGGACAGCCTGCCGGCGAGGGCGGCATCGAGCGCGACCGTGGTGAGCAGCGTCGCGAGGGCGGTGTCCATGGCGGACAATCTAGCCCATCCGGGGACCTCGGCCCACTCGTCCTGACACCCCGGGCGCGTGCCCCTCCGATGCCCCGGGGCGGGGGTCCGGTGCGCTAGAGTCGGGTCTATGAGCGATGTGCTGGAGTTTGTAGACGTCCACGTCCGGAGGGGCACGAACTTCCTGCTCAGCGGGTTGTCCCTCGAGGTCTCCGAGGGCCAGCACTGGGTGGTCCTCGGCCCCAACGGCGCCGGCAAGACGACGTTCCTCGAGATCGCCTCGGGCCGGATGCATCCGACCTCGGGCCGCGTGCGGATCCTCGGCGAGCAGCTCGGCCGGGTCGACGTGTTCGAGCTCCGACCGCGCATCGGCTACACCTCGTCGGCGCTCGCCGCGCGCATCCCCGCCTCGGAGACCGTCACCGACATCATCCTCACCGCCGCCTACGGCGTGCTCGGCCGCTGGACCGAGGAGTACGACGAGCTCGACGTCGAGCGCGCCCACGACCTCCTCGCGGTGTTCGACGTCGAGCGCTTCGCCGACCGCCCCTTCGGCAGCCTGTCGGAGGGCGAGCGCAAGCGCGTGCAGATCGCCCGCTCGCTCATGACCGACCCCGAGCTCCTGCTCCTCGACGAGCCCGCCTCCGGGCTCGACCTCGGGGGGCGCGAGGAGCTCCTCCAGGCACTCAGCGAGATCATCTCCGGCCGGTTCGCGCCGACGACGATCATGGTCACCCACCATGTCGAGGAGATCCCGCAGGGCATCACCCACGCGCTGCTCCTCAAGGACGGTGCGGCGGTCGCCGCCGGCGAGGTCTCCTCGACGCTCACCGCGGAGACCCTCAACCGGACCTTCGGCACCGACATCGAGCTCACGGTCGAGGCGGGTCGCTACTCCGCCCGGGCCCGCAGCTGAATGACGCTCCTCGAAGCCGCCCTTATCCTGCTCGCAGGGCTCGGGGCGGGCACGATCAACGCGATCGTCGGCTCCGGCACGCTCATCACGTTCCCCGCCCTCGTCGCCTTCGGTGTGCCGCCGGTGACGGCGACGATGAGCAATGCCGTGGGTCTCATCCCGGGGAACATCGCGTCCTCGTTCGGGTACCGGGAGGAGCTGCGCGGCCAGGGGAAGCGGCTGCTCCAGCTCGCTCCCGCCTCGATCGCCGGTGCGCTGCTCGGCGCCTACCTCCTCCTCACCCTGCCCGAGGACGCCTTCATCACCATCGTCCCGGTGCTCCTCGTGTTCGCCCTCGTCCTCGTCGTCGGCCAGCCCGCGCTCCAGCGCGCGCTCAAGGCGCGCAAGGCGAAGCGCGCGGACGCGGTGGGGGAGCAGCCGGAGCCCGGCCCGACCGGGCTCTCCGCCGGCAGGCTCGCCGCGGTCGTCCTCGCGGTGTTCCTCACCGCGGTGTACGGCGGCTACTTCGCCGCCGCACAGGGGATCATCCTCATCGCGCTCCTCGGCCTCCTGCTGCCCGAACCGCTGCAGCGGCTCAACGGCGCGAAGAACGTCCTCGTCCTCGTCGTCAACTCGGTGGCCGCGGCGGTGTACATCATCGTCGGCTTCGACCGCATCGACTGGCTCGCCGTGCTCCTCATCGCCATCGGCTCGCTCATCGGCGGATACGTCGGAGCGCGCGTGGGCCGGCGATTCAGCCCCGTGCTCCTGCGGTCGGTCATCGTCGTGCTCGGCCTCGTCGCGCTGTGGCGCATCCTGCAGATGTGAGCGGCGCATGAACACCCCGCGCACGCAGGCGCCCACCGATGCCGAGGTGCTCGACCTCGCCGCAGCGGCCGGGATCGACACCGGCCGGATCCGCTTCCTCGACTCCGCCGACGACCCGGCGGTCGCCGACTACACCCGGCTCACCGACGTCCGGCTCCGCACCCTGCAGGAGCCGGAGCGCGGGCTGTTCATCGCGGAGAGCTCGAAGATCATCGATCGCGCGATCGCCGCCGGGCACGTCCCGCGGTCGTTCCTCATGACCCGCAAGTGGTTCGCCGCGCTCACCGGGATCATCGCCGGGACCCACGCGCCGGTGTTCATCGGCGAGGACGCCGTCGTCGAGCAGCTCACCGGCTACCACCTCCACCGGGGCGCGCTCGCCGCGATGCACCGCCCGGTGCTCCCCGCGCTCGCCGAGGTGCTCGCGGATGCCCGGCGGGTCGTCGTGGTCGAGGACATCGTCGACCACACGAACGTGGGTGGTCGTAAACCTCCGCAGCAGCAGGGAGGGGAGTCAGGGCCGAAGCATCGCTCGCGGATCGCGATCTTCGAGAACATCGTCGATCATACGAATCTTGGAGCCGCGTTTAGATCAGCCGCGGCGATCGGCGTGGACGCCGTCCTCGTCACCCCGAGCTGCGCGGACCCGCTGTACCGCCGGTCGATCCGCGTCTCGATGGGTACGGTCTTCCAGGTCCCCTGGGCGCGCATCGAGTCCTGGCCGGCCGACATCGACCTCATCAAGGAGCACGGCTACGTCGTGGCCGGGATGACGCTGGGGGAGGGCGCGATCACGCTTGACGAGCTGGTCGCGGAGGACCACCCGCATCTCGCGCTGGTGTTCGGGACAGAAGGCCACGGCCTGACGCGCCAGGCCGACCGCCGGCTCGACCGACGAGTGACGATCCCGATGATGCACGGGGTGGACTCGTTGAACGTGGCAGCGTCGGCGGCGGTGGCGTTCTACGCGACGCGGTAGTCACAGGAAACTTACGTGGCGGTGGCCGCCCCAATGCCCATTGGGCAGGGAATCGGGTCGTTGCGGACGCTCACGACCCTTCTAGCTTGGATTCAATTTCGCGAACGAGGGCATCGAGAGGCCCTCTTCGATCGGCTCGAAGGGCGGCGACGGGATCGCGCTCGACGGCATCGGCAACGAGGGTCTTGAGGTCGTTCTCGATCGCCTTAGTCCAACCTTGACCCGAGCCTGCGAAGTAGTCTTGCATTCGCAGCTTGAACTTCTTTTGCGGGTGAGTGTGAGCAGGATCCAGGGTCACGTTGAATCGAGCGAGGATGTCCGGTCCCAGAAATGCTTCGTCGAGCAGATCTTCCACCTCCGAGTCGTTCATGTCGACGACCCTCACCATGGTCGCGTCAAGATGGCTGAAGCCGTGCTCCTTCTCGAGAGCTTCGAGTGCCTTGCGCCCAGCAGCGTCGGAGTCTAGTAGTACGTGAACGCGGCAGACACTGTCGTAGAAGTGACGGAACTGGTAAGCGACATTGCTCGCGCCGGTTGTAATCTCTGTCCGGAGTGCGCCGTCAGTCAACGCGGACTGGATTATCGGGCTCTCGCCAGCCAGAAGCGTCTGGATGATCCTTTTGTCACTGAGGCCTTCAACTAGCAGGGCGACGCTCGCCGACTGAAGGTTATCCTCGATCCGTACCCCGAGGATGTCCCGGATCTGGCCGAGTGAACCCGCTTGGACCGCACGGTTCTGCCTGATGATGACGTTGCCCGCGACATCACCACGACTCACGAGGAGAGGGCTGTGAGTTGTAATGACCACCTGCTGGTCATGGGCAATCTCATCCAGAACTGCGCGAAGCTCGTGAACCGCTGAGGGGTGAAGATGGGCCTCAGGCTCTTCGACTGCGAGGATTAGGTCCGACTTATTGTTCGCCTGCGCCAATGAGTGCGCCAAAGAGATCGCGGCAAGGCTCTGCACCCCGTCACCCTTTGACGCCAGAGGCGTCTTCACTCCGTCGTCGACCATGAAGTCGAACTCTGTCCAGGCCCACGGATTCACTCCAAAGTAGTCCCGCCCAGACGGCTCGATCTCGACTGACTCCACGTTTGGGAGGAAGCGGCGAAGGGCATCAGTGACTGACGTGCCGAGCGGTGATAGGGCATCCTTGCGGCGCTCGAGCACGACCTCCAGCGCCTTTCGGTATTCTTGATCGCTTTCCAGCGCCGCGAGACGAGAACCCACCTCGGCGCGCATCAACGAGACCGATTCAAACGCTGGGCGAGACGCAGGGATGTACTGCACGCGAACTTGCTTCGAGATGAACTTCGCAATGGCGACCTTCTTCTCGTTGATCTTCTTGCTGCCGGGTCCCTGTTTGATGATTTGCATCTCGCGCCGTCCTCGGTACAGGCGCAGACGAACTTTCAATGTGCCGTTATTGGCGCTCTTCGTTCGTTCCTTGAATTCTTCAATCTCGTCGTCGTTGAGCTCGAAGTCGAACTCGAGGACCGTTGCCGAGTTCGGTTTTGCTGACCTGACGGAATCGGGGATGTCTGATTCCCACGTGTACGTCTCGAAGTCCCAGTCATCCCGCCGTCCGCGACCGCGCGCGGGATAGGGTGCGCCCTTGCCGATGTCGGATATTGCACGTAGGCCAACGACGAGACCACGCAGGATGTTCGACTTTCCTTCGTTGTTTGGACCGACGAGAACCGTCATAGTTCGAAGGTCCATGCCCTCACTCTTGAGGATGGATCGATACCTCTCCAGGCGGAACTGTCGCACTCTCATCAGTAGTACTCCCGGACGTAGCCGAGGGCTTTCTCGAAGACGTCGTTGTCGCGGATCTTGAACTGGACGTAGAGCGTCTTCCGCAGAGCTTGGCGGACCTCTTGGTCGCCGCGGATCGTGGACTGCCACCCCTCGAAGCGGACCCCACGGACGACCTCGTCGATCCGGTTGACGACGTTCTCGACGATGATCGGGGTCTGATCGCCTTTGAGGGCGTCGAACAGCTCGGTCAGTGCCGCCTTGCCCTGCTCTTCGCGGGGCACCTCGTCGGCTGCCTTCTCGGCAGCAACGGTGTCGCGGGCGAGTTCGAGAAGCTCGCGGAGGAAGTCGAGGCTGGACTGTTGGATGTCGGCGTAGCGCTCGCGTAGGTCGTTGAGGCGCTGGCCGAGTTCGACGAAGACCGGGTTATGCAGGTGCTGGGCGATGCGTGCGGTGATCTGACGCTCGATCTCTTCGGTGGGGATGTCGGTGCGCCGACCGGTCATGAGGTCTTCGATCGTCTGAGCGTCGAGCACGATCGTCTCGGTGTTCTGCGGGATCTCGACGGCGACGTGCTCGTTGATCAGGTCGATTGTCTTGGCTCCGAGCGCGTGCCACACGAGTCGGCCCGTGATGTCTGAGGGGCGCACCGATTCGTAGACATCCGTGAGCCAGCGGTAGTCGTCGCGATGCTCGCCCAGCATGGGGTCAGGACTGAGTGCCTCCCATAGTTGTGACACCACGCTGTAGGCGGCTCCGAAGGCGTCCTTCGTGACGTCGTCAGCGATCGCGGATTGTGCCTGGACGAGGCCTTCGTACCCGCCGACCGTGCGGTCGACACCGGGGAAGAATGCGAGTGCGGCAGCCATCGCCGGCGCGAGCTGAGCCTTCAGTTCTTCGATGTTGGAGACGACCTCTCGGACAGCCTGCTCGTCGAAGGAGAGGGATCGGGCGACGTCGTCGAAGATGCCGAGGTAGTCGACGATCAGGCCGTGGGTCTTGTCCGGCGGGTACACGCGATTGGTGCGAGTGATCGCTTGGAGTAGCGTGTGCTCCTTCAGTGGCTTGTCGAGGTACTGGCAGTAGAGGATCGGAGCGTCGAACCCGGTCAGCAGCTTCGCCGTCACGATGATGATCTTGAGCGGGTCGGTCGGGTCATTGAACCGCGCGACGACCTGCTCAAGCTCCTCGGCACCTGGGGTCCACTTGGCCCAGTCGGGCGAGTCACCTCGGGTCTTCGACATGACGATGGTCGATGCCTCGGGCCCGAGGTGCTTGTCGAGCTCATTCTTGTACGCGACGCAGGAGGCTTTGTCGTACGCGACGACCTGCGCCTTGAAACCCTGGGGCTCCACTTTGGATTGGAAGTGGGCGGCGATGTCGGCGGAGATCTTCGCGATGCGTGAGGGCGTCTTGATGAGCACCTCGATCGAGGCCGCCTTCTTCGAAAGCGTGATCTTGTCGCTCTCGGACAGATCGCGATCCGTGGCGAGTTCCTCGAACGCCGCGTCGATCGCCTCCTGGTCGATGTGGATTTCTGAGAGTCGTGGTTCGAAGTGCAACGGAAGGGTCGCACCGTCGCGGATGGAGTCCTGGAATGAGTACCGCGACAGGTAGCCGCCCTCGTCCTCGGGTGCACCGAACCACTTGAACGTGTTGCGGTCGCGCCGGTTGATCGGCGTGCCCGTCAAGCCGAAGAGGTACGCGTTGGGCAAGGCCTCACGCATCTTCTGCCCGTAGTCACCCTCCTGCGAGCGATGAGCCTCGTCGACCATCGCGATGATGTTCTGCCGGGCATCGAGGACGCCAGGTGCCTCGCCGAACTTGTGGATCGTGGTGATGATGATCTTCCGCGCGCCCTGGCTGAGCAGATTCTGGAGTTGCGCTCGCGAGTCCGTCGACACCAAGCCCGGGACGTCCGAGGCGTTGAAGGTGCCCGTGATCTGGGTGTCCAGGTCGATGCGGTCGACCACGATCAGAATCGTCGGATTCGTGAGCTCCGCCATCGCGCGGAGCTTGAGCGCGGTGAAGACCATCAGCAGCGACTTGCCCGAACCCTGGAAGTGCCAGATCAGACCCTGCTTGACCTTGCCGAGCAGCACACGATCGACGATCAGGTTGGTCGCCTGGAACTGCTGGAAGCGAGCGATGATCTTGATCTTGCGGTGCGTTTTATCGGTCGCGTAGAGCGTAAAGAATCGTAGGAAGTCGAGCACCGCACGGGGAGTGAGGACGCCTTCGACTGCTTCTTGGACCGCGACGAGACCGATCTTCGCGGGAGCATCCTCATCGGTCGGGTCCTCGCGCCAGGGGCCCCACAGCTCGACCGGCATTCCGATGGTGCCGTAGCGGAAGTCCTTGCCCTCGGTGGCGAAGGAGAACACGTTCGGCACGAAGAATTGCGGGACGCTCTGCTCGTAGTCATCGTGGATCTGCGCGGCCCCATCGATCCAGGTGTACGCCGGACGGATCGGCGTCTTCGCCTCGCCGACAACCAGCGGCACTCCGTTGCACCACAGGACCAGGTCGAATCGCTTCTCCAACCGACCCTGCTTGAAAGTCACCTCGGTCGAGACGATCCACTGGTTCGACGAGTCCTCCTCGAGGTGTTCGAAGTCGATCAGCCGGACCGTAGTGTGCTCGCCATTCGGTCCGAAGGGCATCGACTTCTGGCCAGTCAGCCACCCCATGAACTCCTCGTTGGCCACCACTGGATGCGGGCTGTTCCGGGCAGCGATCAGGATCGCACGGAGGTTGTAGATGACTTCGTCCGCCTTCGCGGGGTCCGCCTCGATCTCCGGATTCAGCCGGACAAGCGCTCCCTCCAGCACACCTTCGAGCATCACCTCGTCGGTACGACGCGGAAGCTCGTTGCCCGGCAAAAACTGGACGTCGTCGGATTTCACTAGGTCCCGGATGAGGTCGCGCACAGAATTCGCTTCGTTGAACTGGGCCATCAGCTGCCTCCAAGCATCTCTCCGAGAACCACTTTGCCGACGGCGGTGACAGCAGCGACTTCGGCACGAAGGCGTGCGAGACCGTCCCTCAGCGTGCCGAGGGTCTCGACAAATGCTCTTCTCTCTTCGGGGAGTTCCGTCCAGGGAATTTCAAGCTCGTTGAGCCAGCGAACGGCGAGGTTGCCCAAGCCGACAGTCCCCGAGGCTGCGTCACTCATGCGGTGCTGCATCCCCGCCTCGCTCAGGACCCAGAAGAGATAATCCCTGTCGGACATGTCGTTCGCCCGCATAAGGAACTGGAACGCGGACACCGCATGCCCGTGCGCCGCTTCGGGCGGGATGTATACGTTCCCGATCCGCTGTCGGTTTCCATTAGTGCGAATCAGGATGAGGCTCGACTCGTCGATTGTGCTAACACTGGCGGGAAGTCCAGTCACATGGCCGACGCCTTCGAGATCGATCGTTCCGTCAGGCTTCGTGTTAGGGATACCAATGACAGGCACCGATCCTTCGACGGATTCACCGTGAACATCCGATGCTGGAAACGAAGGCCCGGACCGCGTCGTCGTGAGATCCCCCAGTCGCGCTGTAGTGGGTAGGGCGCTGAGCCGTGTAGCCGCGACGCGCGCAAGGACACCTTGGACCGATTCGACCTCGTCCGCAAGGGTGCGTTTATGACGCTCGATGGCCCAGAGGAGGTCGGCGATTCGCTTCTGCTCGTCGAGTGGAGGGATGTCAATTTCAAGCGCCGCGAGCGGTTTCCAGTTGAGGAACTTGTTTACGGAGCCGGTGAGGTTGTCCTTCATGTGAGCCTGCGCTTGGGGACTCAAAAGCAGCCAAATCAGGTACTCCTGTAGCAGAACGGTCTCATCCACCGAACGCAAAACGAACAGCTTCTCGCCCGTCACACCTGAGCGATCTGCCGCGGCCAACTTGTCGATGCCCCGCGAGTGTAGTAGCACGTCTCCGGAACGGAACATTCGCTTGAATGTAGGAGGGAACTCGTCGTCGTCGGTCGCGCCGTACGAAGCGACCGAAGGCTCGCCAGGATTTATGTTCGGTCCTGCCACATAAGGGAGGACGCCGTCTCGGTCGGCATCGAAGTAGTCGTTCACGTTACGGACAACGTCGCCGAAGGCGACCCGGTTCCAGTGCGACTTGTCGAGGTTAAGGCTCACGCGGACACCTCCGCTCTCAGCCGCGCGAGGACGTCAGTAATCGCCTGGTCCGAAACCTGCGCGGCAGTTCGCCACTGCGCCACTGCATCGCTGACATCGATGTGCTCGCCGACTTCCTTCGCCGAGTCGCCCGCGACGTACAACGGAATCGCGAGACTGTGGCTCTTCTCTGCGATCTGGTCGAGGGTGGCAACTGCAGCGAACCCGTCCTGTGGCTCGAAGGCGCGATAAGCGTCCAGGATCCTGTGCTGGTGCGCCTCGCGGAGGAACGACTGCGCCTGCTCGCGGGCGACTTCGTTGACCGCGTTGATGAACAGCACTTTGCCCTTGTGCTCGGCGGGCTTACTGGCGCGGAGCGTGACGACCACGGCCTCCATGGGGCTGTTGTAGAACAGTCCGGCACCGAGCCCGAGCACGCACTCGATGAGGTCGGACTTCACCAACGCTTCACGCAGGACTGCCTCTTCGCGGCGGAAGAGCACGCCGTGGGGGAACAGGATGGCTGCTCGTCCGGTCTTGGGGTCGAGACTCGTGGCGATGTGCTGGAAGAAGGCGTAGTCGGCGCGTCCCTGCGGCGGGATGCCCCAGACGTTACGGCCGTACGGGTCCTTGGCGAACGCGGTGCGGTTCCACGCCTTGATGGAGTAGGGCGGGTTGGCCAGCACGACGTCGAACGTCTGCAGACGGCCCTTGCCATCGAGGAACGCCGGTCGGCTGAGGGTGTCGCCGTGGGCGATGTGGCCGTCTGTGATTCCGTGCAGGAACAGGTTCATCCGCGCGATGGCGGATGTCCCGTAGTTGAGTTCCTGGCCGTAGAGGCGCAGGTTGCGCCACTCCTTGCCCTGCCGCCTCAGCTCGGCGGCGGTGGAGATGAGCATGCCGCCTGTGCCGCAGGTGGGGTCATACACCGACTCACCCGGCCGGGGCTCCAGCATCATCGTCATCAGGTGCACGAGGGTGCGATTGGTGTAGAACTCCTGCGCCGTGTGACCGGAGTCGTCGGCGAATTTCTTGATCAGGTACTCGTACCCGTTGCCGAGCTCGTCCTCGGGCAGGTTGGCGATCGAGAGTGTCTTGGTGGAGAAGTGCTCGATCAGGTCGGCCAGGGTCGAGTCCGGGAGCAGGTCCTTGTTGCCCCAGTCACCGTCGCCGAAGACTCCCGGAAGTGTGTCGGGGTTGGCGGTCTCGATGGAGCGCATGGCGTGCAAGAGTGCCGCACCGATGTTCTCAGTGACACCGCGGATGTCGTCCCAGTGGCAGCCGTGTGGGATGGCGAAGCGGTGATTCTCGGGGAGGTCGGCGAGCTCCTCGTCGTCGTACACCTCCATCGCGGCGGCGTGCTCTTCGTCGTAGACGTCGGAGATCCGCTTCAGGAAGACCAGCGGGAAGATGTACTGCTTGTAGTCGCCGGCGTCGATCAGGCCACGGAGAACGATCGCCGCGCCCCACAGGTAGTTCTCCAGCTCGCGCTGCGTGATCCTGGTGCTCATACGGACAGCCCCCACTTCGCCAGCTCGGCCTCCAGCGCAGCACGCGTCGTGGTCGCCTCGGCGTGCGCCGTTTCGAGATTCGCGAGAGCGTCTGCGAGCGTGAGCTTCTCGCCGGTGTCAGGTGGGGCGACGTACAGCGGGATGTTGAGGTTGTAGTCGTTGCTCTCGATCTCGGCCAGGTCGACGACACGGGAGCGGCCCTTGATGTCGGAGTAGAGCTCGTAGGCGTCAAGTAGCTTCTCAGCGTGCTCGGGCTCGAGGGTGTTCTGGTTGCGCCCGCGCTTGAACAGATCTTCACCGTTGATGAAGAGCACCTTGCGCTTCTCCTCCGGTTGCTTCTCCTGTCGAAGGATCAGTACACAGGCGGCGAGGCCCGTGCCGTAGAACAGGTTGGGAGCCAGCCCGATGACCGCGTCGACGACGTCTGACTTGAGCACGTGGGTGCGTATCCGCGCCTCAGCGCCCTGCCGGAAGAGTGCGCCCTGGGGCAGGACCACCGCCACACGTCCAGTCTTCGGTTTCGCGGAGGTGAGCATGTGCTGGACCCAGGCCCAGTCGGCGTATCCCTTTGGTGGGACACCACCAAGTGCGTTCCGGCCCCACTTGTCGGACGCCCACTCGGGCTCGCCCCAGTTTTTGAGCGAGAACGGCGGGTTGGCGACGACGCAGTCGAACTGCGCGAGGTTGTTTCCCGTGTAGAAAGCGGGGTTGCGCAGCGTGTCCTCGCGGACGATCTTGAAGTCTTCGACGCCGTGGAGCAGCAGGTTCATCCGCGCGATCGCCGAGGTCGCGAGCACCTTCTCCTGGCCGTATAGCTTGCCCCACAGGGTTTTGGGGCAGCCGCCGGCATCTTTCACGTGCTCGATGACCTCGATCAGCATGCCGCCGGTGCCGCAGGCCGGGTCGTAGACCGTCTCACCCTCGGTGGGATCGAGGATGTTGACGAGCAGGCCGACCACCGAACGCGGCGTGTAGTACTCACCGGCCTTCTTGTTCGACTGGTCGGCGAACCGCTTGATGAGGTACTCGTACGCGTTGCCGAACACGTCGGGCGGCACAGCGGCGTTGGTCAGCGCCTTGCTCGAGAAGTGCTCGATGAGATCGGCGAGCTTGCGATCGGGCAGCTTGTCCTTGTTGGTCCAGCTGGCGTTGCCGAAGATGCCGTACAGCGTCTCGGGGTTCGCTTTCTCGATTTCACGGAACGCAGTCTGCAAGGCGGTGCCGATGTTCGCTGTGTTGGTGCGCACGTCGTCCCAGAGGCTTCCGGGTGGGATCGCGAAGCGGTGGTTCTCCGCGAACAGGGCGAACTCGTGGTCGCCTCCGGACTCGTCGAGCGCTTGGGCGTACTCCTCGAGGTAGACGTCGCTGATCCGCTTGAAGAACATCAGCGGGAAAATGTACGCCTTGAAGTCGGCCTGGTCGATGCTGCCGCGCAGCAGGTCAGCCGCCGCGGCGAGGTACTGCTCGAGCTCCGCCAGCGTCAGCGGATCGCTCCCGCCGTTGGGGCGCAATGCCCGCGCTGCCGCGCGTGCCTCATCCTCGGTCATCCGTCTCCTAGCTATTGCTCCACCACGCGGCAATGGCGCTACCGACTCAGCTCACGGCCGAGGGGACAACGTCCCCTGACTAGGCCCTCGTTGCGTCAGCACGCGGTGGGCGGTTCCGATCGACACGCCAGCGCTTCCGGCGATGCTGCGCAACGACTCGCCTCGATCTCTCCGCATCCTAATCTCGCGCTGCGTCTCGTCGCTAATGGTGCGTGGTCGGCCGTGGCTGCCTCCGTGTTCCCGCGCCGTCTGGATGCCGGCCCGGATGCGGGAGCTTTGAAGCTCACGACGTAGTTGTCTGAGCTCGCGGATGTCAGCAAGAAGCTCCGAATCTCCGGTGTGCTCGCCCGCGGCGAGGCCCTTGAGGACCTTCACTGTGACTCCTCGATCAACGAGGTCCAGCAATGTCTCGAGCCCGTCGACCATGCTCGTGCTCAGGCTTCGTGCGTGGGTCACGGTGAGTGCATCGCCGTCGCCCACCTCCGTCACAGCAGCGAGGAGCCCGGGGCGGTTCTTGATCAGGCGTCGACGCGATGCTGTATCCTCGAAGAGACGCGAGCAGATCGGCTCGAGCACTTGCCGTTGCAATCTCGCGTCCTGGGGGTCTGCCCCGACCTGGATGAGTCCTATGAGCGCCATCAGCCCAAGCTCAGGTCGCTGCTGCGCAGTCGCAGCATGGCAGTGGGTGGGGGAGTGAGGTGCATAGGGTTTATTGAACACTCCTAGCCGGCCGGTAATGACGACCAAGTGGCCGTATTTACCTCCTGACCTGCGGAGACGTAATGCTCAGTTCATCGGTGCGTCGACCGGAAGGAACTGAGCTCACGGGTCCGAAACGCTCCAGAACACTCTGTGACCGCATCCAACCTCGGCGCGATCTTCCGCTCCGCGGCAGGCCTGGGCGTCGACGCGGTGCTCATCACCCCGCGCAGCGCCGACCCGCTCTACCGGCGGGCGATCCGCGTGTCGATGGGCACGGTGTTCCAGGTCCCGTGGACGCGCCTCGATTCCTGGCCGGCAGACATCGACCGGCTCCACGCACTCGGCTTCCACACCGCCGCACTCGCGCTCGAGGACGACTCGGTGCCGCTGCGGGAGTTCGCCGCGCGGGCTCCTGCGCGCACAGCGCTCATCATGGGCACCGAGGGCGACGGCCTGCAGCGCAGGACGATCACCGCGGCGAACTCAACCGTCCTCATCCCCATGGGCCACGGCGTCGACTCCCTCAATGTCGCCGCCGCGACCGCGGTCGCCTGCTACGCCCTGCAGCCGAGCGGGCCACAGCGATCGAGCGAGACCATCCGAGCGAATCCCGGAGACGACGATGCAGAATCGACCGACTGACCGCACCGCTCCGGCTGAGCAGACCGAGCCGGAGCTCGCCCGCGCCCTCGAGTCCGCCCGGATCACCGGGGACGTCGGCACCCTGCGCGAGGGCAACCTCTCCCACATCCAGCGGTTCCTCGACCAGGAGACGCACTTCCACTTCGGCGTGCCGCTCACCCGCGACTGGGACTACGCAGCGGTCTTCGACCTCATGGTCGAGCGCGTCGGGATCTCCGCCGATCCCGCGCACACCACCGGCCAGGACACGATCTCGACCGAGCGGTGCATCGCGGCGTCCGCGCGCTTCGCAGCGGTGCTCGGCGAGGTGGCGCGCGGCGGCGGGCGGATCCTCTTCGGCTCCGGCCATCCGGCCGGCATGGTGCCCGTCCACCAGGCCTTCGCACGGGCCGCGGAGGCCGCCGGGGCCGAGGTCGTCCGCGCGACCGGACCGATCACCGTCGACACCGACGGGGGAGACGTCCGCCACCTCGGCGGTGTGTGGGTCTGGCACCAGCACGGCGGCGTGCCGCACACCCACTCGCCCGAACCGGTGGCGCACCTGCTCGCCGAGCTCGCCCGGCGCGGCGAGGCCCCGCCGGACCTCGTCGTCGCCGACCACGGCTGGGCCGGGTACGCCGGCGGGCAGGGGCTGCGCGCGATCGGCTTCGCCGACTGCAACGATCCGGCCCTGTTCGTCGCCGAGGCGCAGGGACAGGTCGAGGTCGCCGTCCCGCTCGACGACGACATCGAGCCCCAGCTCTATCTGCCGCTCATCGAGTTCATCCTGCGGCGCGCGGGCCTCCCCGCCGAGGGGATCGCGCCCTAGCTGTACTTCCTCGGGAGGTTGTGATCGGGATTTGAGGTGAAAGAAGACCTCCGATATCGAAGTGGGTAACCACACTCACTCGAACCGGAGGTCTTCCATGACTCACCGTAATGCACCGATGACCGTCGAGGGTAGGCGCCGGATGGTCGCCCTGGTTGTTGAGGCCGGCTGGTCCCAGCGCCGCGTGGCCGAACGGTTCCAGGTCTCCCCGGCCACCGTGTCCCGCTGGGTGCGCCGCCACCGATCCGGGGCCGGGCTGCAGGATCGCTTCAGCCGTCCGCACCGCAGCCCGCACCGGCTGGCGCAGCGCACCGAACGGCGGATCATCGCCATGCGGTTCACCAAGCGGTGGGGTCCGCACCGCATCGGCTACCACCTGGGCATCCCGCGGTCGACGGTGGGACGGGTGCTGGCCCGCTACCGGATGCCGAAGCTGGAGTGCATCGATCAGGCCACCGGGCTGCCGGTGCGGCGACCACAACCGCACCGCTACGAGGTCGATGCTCCCGGGCAGCTGGTCCACGTCGACGTCAAGAAGCTGGGCCGGATCCCCGACGGCGGCGGCTGGCGGGCTCACGGCCGCGGTTCAGTCCAGGACCTGCGGGCGCAGTCGGCCCGCACCAAGGCGGCCCGTGCGAAGGGGTCCCCATCACGCGGGTATCGGTACCTGCACCACGCCGTCGATGACCACTCCCGGCTGGTGTACTCCGAGATCCTCGACGACGAGAAGAAACACACCGCCGCCGGCTTCTGGAACCGGGCGAACGCCTTCTTCGACACCATCGGCGTCACCGTGGAGGCGGTGATGACCGACAACGGGTCCTGCTACCGGTCCGGCGACTTCAGACAAGCTCTCGGCCCAGACATCAAGCACAAGCGCACCAGACCTCGCCGGCCGCAGACGAACGGGAAAGCCGAGCGGTTCAACCGGACCCTGATGGTCGAATGGGCCTACGCCAGGCCCTACTCCAGTGAAGCCGAGCGGGAAGCCGCCTACGAGACGTTCCTCCACGACTACAATCAGCATCGAGCCCACACCGCTATCGGAGGCCTCACCCCAGCCGACCGCGTTCACAACCTCACGGGGAAGTACATCTAGGCGAAGGCGGCGGCGAACTCCGGGCTCGGCTCGATGGGCTGGATGATGTCGACGAGCACCTCGTCCGGGCCGGCGACGATGAAGTGCCGCTGACCGAAGTCCTCGTCGCGCAGTGGGAGGACCGGGGTGAGCCCGTGCTCCCGTGTCAGGCGCTCGTGCACGGCGTCGACGTCGTCGACCTCGATGTTGACGATGATGCCGCGCGGGACCGCCCGGAAGGGTTCGGGAACGGTGGGGTGGTCGAAGCGGAGCACGGCGAGCTCGTGGTCGCCGAGCCGCATGCTCACGTACCAGTCCGCGGCGAACGTCGGGGTGAAGCCGAGCACCTCCCGGTAGAAGGCCGCCGTCCGGGCGACATCGGGGGTCATGAGGACTGGGTAGCAGCCGGTGACGGTCATGAGGGTCTCCTCGCGGGGATGCGGGGTCGGGTGGACCGGAGGATCCGGTGACGGATGCGCCGGTGTTACGTACACTGTGTACGTAACGTGTTCAGCATACATACACCGTGTACGTAAAGGAACTGTCGATGCCCCGTGCCTCTGTCACCGATGCGCTCCGCACCGCGAAACAGATCCGTGCCTCCGCCGAATCCCTCTTCGCGCGCGAGGGATTCGCGCAGGTCGCGCTCGAAGACGTGGCGAGTGATGCGGGGGTGACGCGCGGCGCGGTCTACCACCACTACCGGAACAGGGCAGGGCTGTTCCACGCGGTCGCCGCACACCTGCAGTCGCGGGTGGCCGAAGCGGTCGTGGAAGCGGCCGAGCAGGCCGGGGCCGACCCGTTCCGGCAGCTGAGCGCCGGCTCGCATGCCTTCCTCGACGCCATCACCTCGGTCTCCGCGGCGCGCATCCTTCTCGTCGATGCGCCGGCGGCGCTCGGCTGGGACGAGTGGCGGCGACTCGATGCCGAGCATGCGGGAGCGCACCTGTCCGATGCGCTCACTGCGGCCGGGGTGCCGGAGGGACGACGCGAGGCGATCGCGGCCGGGCTGTCCGGGGCGATGAACGAGCTCGCGCTCTGGGTGTCGCGCAGCTCCGGCGCGAGTACGGCCCGGGAGCAGGCGCACGCAGCGCTCGACCAGCTCCTGCGCGGCGTCGAGGCGGGCTGAGCGCGGCGTCCCCTGCGCCGGTCCCCGTTCCGGCGTACGTCCGGGCGGAATCTCCGGACTCAGACCTCGAGCGCGAGGTCCTCGATCACCTCGGCGCCGGGGAGGCGCGCGACCTCGGATCCCGGGAGGATGATCTTCGAGCCCCGGATGCCGGAGCCGATGATGACCTCGGAGGCGGCGACGACGCGGGCGTCGACGAGGAGCCGGTAGCCGGCGGGGAGCCCGATCGGCCCGATGCCGCCGTACTCCATCCCGGATTCCTCGACCGCGCGGTCCATCGGCAGGAACGAGGCCTTGCGGACGTCGAGGAGCTTCCTGACGCGCTTGTTGACGTCGGCCCGCGTGTGGGCGAGCACGAGGCACGCGGCGATGCGCTCCTCGCCCGCGCGGGTGCCGGCGACGAGCACGCAGTTCGCCGAGTGCTCCGGCCGCAGATCGTACGCCTCGGTGAGGGCGGCGGTGTCCGCGAGCTCGGGGTCGATGGGGAACACCTCGGCGGTGAGGTCGGCGGGGAGCGCGGCGAGCGCCTCGGCGGTGGGGCCGGCGACGAGGTCCGCGGTCTCGCGGGCGGGCACAGGGGTCACGGTCTCGGGGAGGATCGTCCACATCATGCGGTCCAGCCTACGTCCGGGCGCGTCCCTGCTTCCGGGCGTGTCCGTGTTTCGCGACCGGGGAGCGAGTCGGGTAGAGTGGATCGTCGGTCCTCCGTGGACCGATCGAATTTGAGCACTGGCAGGCGGATGCGGATCCGCACCAGGGGCTCACAGGAATTCAACGCGAAGGACATTCATGAAGAAGGACATCCACCCGGAGTACGGCACCGTCGTGTTCAACGACCTCGCCTCCGGCACCAAGTTCCTCACCCGCTCCACCGTGAAGAGCGAGAAGACCATCGAGTGGGAGGACGGCAACACCTACCCGCTCATCGACGTCGAGATCTCCTCGGCCTCGCACCCCTTCTACACCGGCAAGCAGCGGATCCTCGACTCCGCCGGCCGCGTCGAGAAGTTCAAGGATCGCTACAAGGGCTTCGGCAAGCGCAAGTGACGCACGCCTGAGACAGAGCGTCCGAGACGACAGCGGAGGGCCCCGGGAGATGTTCCCGGGGCCCTCCGCTGTTCACTGCTCCGCGCGCGTGGATGCTCAGTCGCGCGCGATGGTGATCGATCCGTGCGGGGAGCAGCGCGCGGCGGGGTGGAGCAGCGAGCGGACCCCGGTCGCGTTCTCGATCGCACCGGCGACGCCGTGGGCGACAATCTCCTTGGCACGGCCGACCGCGTCGGGCACGGACAGCCCGGTCGCGATGCCGGCGGCGATCGCCGAGGCGAAGGAGCACCCGGCGCCGTTGACAAGGTGGTCGTTGACCTTCTTCGCCCTGAACACCGTGACGTCCGAGCCGTCGAAGAGCACGTCCACGGCGTCCTCGCCCGCGAGCCGGGCGCCGCCCTTGACGACGACGTTCGCCGCGCCCATCGCGTGGATCGCCCGCGCGGCCTCGATCATGGCATCGACGCTCGTGAGCTCGTCGGAGCCGGTGAGCGTCGCGGCCTCCTCGAGGTTCGGGGTGATGACCGTGGCGAGCGGGACGAGGTTCTCGACGAAGAGATCTTTGAGATCGACCATGGTGCCCACCCCCTTGCACACGAGCACCGGATCGAAGACGTAGGGCAGGTGGTTGTCGCGGAGGCGCTCGGCGAGGACGAGGGCGGACTCCACCGAACCGAGCATGCCCGACTTGATGACATCGAAGTCGTGGACGGCCAGCGCGGAGTCGAGCTGGCGGTTGACAACCTCGGGCTCCAAGAACTCGATGACGTGGCCGAAGGAGTCCTCCGGGTCGAAGGTGACGATGCACGTCACCGCGGCAGTGCCGAAAACGCCGTACTCCTCGAACATCTTGAGGTCGGCGGCGATCCCGGCGCCTCCCGAGACATCGGAGCCGGCGACGGTGAGAGCGCGAGGGGTCATGTGGGGGTCCTTCCGTGGTGGGTGGGCGCAGCGCGCGGTTTCGGCCGCTGGGTGCGGTTCTCTGCGATCGCCCTACTCTACTCCGCTCCGGGCGGTCCGGCGGGGCGATGCCGGGGCGGGCCCACGTCCCCCCGGGGAATCCGAGCTGGCGCCATGCCTCGTAGACCGCGATCGAGGCGGCGTTCGCGAGGTTGAGGGAGCGCCGGGAGGGCTGCATCGGGATGCGGACGGCGAGGTCGACGTGGTCGTCGGCGAGCACCTCGGCGGGCAGCCCGACCGACTCGCGGCCGAACAGGAGGACGTCGTCGGAGGCGTACTCGACCTCATGGAAGCGGGTGTCGGTCTGTGCGGTGAAGGCGATGACGCGGCGGTCGCCGAGCGTCGCCCACAGGTCGTCGAGGTCGGGATGGACGGTGACGTGGGCGAGGTCGTGGTAGTCGAGTCCGGCGCGGCGGAGCTTGGCGTCGGAGAGGTCGAAGCCGAGCGGCTCGACGAGATGGAGGTGCGCCCCGGTGACCGCGGCGAGTCGGATCGCATTGCCGGTGTTGCCCGGGATCTCGGGGGTGCAGAACACGATGCTCAGGTTCATCACGGAGCAAGTGTAGTGCGCGGCGGCCCGGGTGCGCCCGCTGACGACGTCACAGCGGGGACGTCACAGCGGGGACGCGGATCGGGATGGCGCCGGGCGGGAGCTGAGGGCTTCGACCGTAATAGAACAGGGGCGATCAACCGTGTCAGTGGGTGGCGATAGCGTGATGACATGACGACGGTGACGGAGATGGGAACGATGACTGCGGGGTCGGAAGCGACGGCAGCGGCGATGACAACGACGACGGGGATTGCGATGGCCGGCCCTGTTGGCACGGGCGATCCGACCGGTGCCCGCAGACCGGGCGGCCCGCACGGAGGTGGTCGTGCGCAGGGCCCGGCCGGTGTGCATCGACCGGACGGTGCGGAACCGGAGGAGAGTGCGGCGCTCGGGCGTGATTCCGGCGGCGGCGCGGTGCAGGAGGGACCGGAGCGCACCGAGCTCGTCGCAGAGGTGCGCCGCGCCGCGGCCCGGATCGCCCAGTGCCAGGCGGGCTTCATCGCGCTGCTCGATCGCATCGAGCAGGAGCGGGCGTGGGAGGGGTGGGTCGGCATCCGGAGCTTCGCGCACTGGGTGGCGTACGCGTGCGAGATGACGCCCCACACCGCTCGCGAGTACATCCGAGTGGCACGCGGACTGCGCGAGCTCCCCGAGGTGGCCCGGCTGTTCGGGGAGGGGCGCGTGTCGTACTCGAAGGTGCGGGAGATCACCCGCCTCGCCGGTCGGATCGATGCGGACGAGGCCGCCCGGATGTGTCGGTACGCCACCTCGGCCCAGCTCTCACGCATGGTCTCCACCTATCGCCGGATCGCACCGGACCCGGAGCAGGATGTGCGGTCGCTGCCCGGTGATGTGCTCCGGGTCGAACCGCTGCCCGGCGATCGGGCGCGGATCGTCATCGAGCTCCCCGAGCCGGAGGCGGCCGAACTGCTCGCGCTCGTCGAAGCGGCGGTCGATCGCACGGTGAGAGCTGGCGCCGGGGAGGCCGGTGCCGAGAGTGATGGTGACGGCGAGCAGGTGGCTCCTGCGGAACCGATCTCGCGCGTCGACCGACTCCTCGATCTCGTGCGGCGGGGAGCGCGGAGCCCGGGTGAGGGCGGGGCGACCTCCCGCCGCGCCGAGGTCTACGTCCACGCCGCGGTCGGGACCGTGGCCGCAGCGGGAAGCGGAGCCGAGGGAACGGGGCCGAAAGCTGCGAAGCCGGTGACCGAAAGGGCGGGTGCCGAAGAGTTGACGGTCGATGCGGCGGCGGGGACCCGCGCGACGGTCGAAGTGCCCGAGGGCGAGGGACCCGTGGGTGAGGCGCCCGATACCGCCTACATCGAGGGGTACGGGCCGGTGTCCGCCGCCGTCGTCGGACGGATGGTCTGCTCCGCGCCACTGGTCGGAGCGCTGCTCGACGGATCGGGCGATGTGCTCGCGCTGGGGCGGACGCGGCGGCTCGCCTCCCACCGGCAGCGCCGCGCACTCGCCATCCGGGACGTCGGCTGCCAGTTCCCCGGGTGCTCTCGCACCCGTCTGCTCGAAGCGCACCACATCCGACCGTGGTCCGCGGGTGGGAGCACGGACGTCGACGGCATGCTCCTCCTGTGCCGCTCGCATCACATCGCGGTCCACGAGCATGCCGTGGTCATCACCCGGGCGGTGCCGTCCTCGCCCCCGTCCATGGATGCGGCATGTGCGGCACCTTCCGCATCCGCGGTCCCTTCTGCATCTGCGGCGGCGAGGCGCTTCGTCTTCACGGTCGACGGTGCGGACCTTATGCCGGAGCCGAGTGCCGGGAGCGATGTCGCGGTCTTCGACAGCGCCTGGTTCCGCTGGTCGGACGCGTACCGGATCCGGTCCGGTGAGCGGTCCGCCGGAACACTCCAGCAAGCCTCCGAGAATCAGGGCCCCGATGCCGTGGAGCCGGATCGCATCCGCACCCTCGGCGGGGGAGAGGGCTTCGACCTGGGCGAGTGCGTCCGCTGGATCTTCGACGCGGCCCGCCTCCTGGCAGAAGGGCAGGCCGAGGGGGAGGCTGAGGGACATATCGAGGGGCATGTCGAGGAGGGTGAAGCGGCGCACCGGGCTGCATGAGGAGTCGCGCCGCGGGAATGTCATGCTGCGGGCTCCCTCGGTACTCCAGGGCGCCCATCGCTCTGCTGCGCTCAGCGTTCCTGCACTCCCTTGCACTAAGCGCTCCTGCACCCCCTGCGCTCTGCACTCTGCGCTGCGGCCTCGCCCGTTCGCCGTTCCTATCCGGAATCCGTGGATGCCTCCGGTCGTGGTCCCGCCGGCGCGCGTCGGACACGTCCCCACGGGGACGTGCTCGACCTGCGCGGAGCGGATGATGCCCCCACGGGGCGGGGAGTGGGACGCGGGTCGGGGAGTGGAACGAGGGGGCTGGGAGACCGTCGCGGGGGCGGCCGCGGTGGTCGATCCGGCCGTTCGAACGGAGTGCTCACTCGGTCTGTTCGAACAGGGATTCGAACGGGTTGCGAATCCCGCTTGAATGATTAGAACTGACGTTCGATACTGGATGCATGTCCGCCGAACCCGCGCACTCGATGAGTGCGCTCACCGAACAGCTCACGCGCCTGCCGGGGATCCGGACGGCCTCCGAGCTGTTCGCGGGCTGTCCGCCGCATCCCGTCGACGCGCCTCTCGCCCCGCTCTTCCGGCGCGGAGGGCTGCCGCGCGGGGAGATCGTCGCCGTCACCGGCGAGCACGCGTTCTCCCTCGCGCTGGCCGCCTGCGCGGCCGCCACCCGGGAGCAGCTGTGGTGCGCGGCGCTCGGGATGGGGGAGCCGGCCGTCGCCGGGGTCGCGGACCTCGGGATCGACCTCGCGCACTTCGTCAGTCTCCGGACCCCGGCGCAGGACTGGCTGCGGGTGACCTCGATCCTCGTCGAATCCTTCGACATCCTCATCGTCCGCCCCGGCTTCGACGCCTCCCCGGGCGAGAGGCAGCGACTGCTGGCCAAGGTCCGCGAACGGCGGATGACCCTCATCACCCTCGAGGACGTCCCCGGCGCGGGGGAGCGCCTGCGCGTGGGCGGCCTCCGCTGGGAGGGGACCGATCACGGCAGCGGCCGCTTGGAGCAGTGCACGATCACCGTGCGCGCCGCACGCACCGGAACGCACACACTCCTCCTTCCCGCAGCCTCCGGCCGGGCCGAGCGTCCTGCCCCGGCGAGGGGGCCGGCCATGGGACCGGCGGCTGTGGTGCTCCCGGCCGACGCAGGCCCTCCGGAACCGAGGATCCGCAGTGTCGAGTGACCCTGATACCGCGCCCGCCCCCGCACCTGACCCCCCCGCACCTGCGTCCGCATCGGACCGGTCGGACTCCGTGCACCGCACTCTCGTGCTCGCGGTGCCCGACTGGCCGGCGACGGCGGCGGGGATCGCGCACGGGCTGGGATCCGCCGCCCCGATCGCCGTGCTGCGCGCCGGACGCGTGATCTCCTGCAGCGCCGCGGCGCGCGCCGCGGGCGTGGAGACCGGCCTCAATACCCGCTCCGCCCGGCTGCGGTGCCCCGCGCTCGAGGTCATGCCGTGGGACCCCGAGGTCGACCACCGGGTGTTCGCCGCCGGGGTCGGCGTGCTCGAGGAGCTCGTCGCCCGGTTCACGCTCCTGTCCCCGGGCGTGGTGAGCATCCCGGTCGCCTCGCTCCGCCGCACCCATCCGATGGAGGAGTCCGCCGTCGAAGCGCTCCTCACCGGCCTCACCGACGCCACCGGCTGGGAGTTCTTCCCCGGCGTCGCCGACACCGCCTTCGCGGCCCTGCTCGCCTCCCGCACCGCGACCCGGGTGCCGCCCGGACGGACGGCGGCCTTCCTCGCCCCGCTCCCGATCTCCTCGCTCACTGCGGTCGACGCCCACGCCTACGGCGCGCTCGTCCCGTTGCTCGGCAGGCTCGGCCTCACCACGCTCGGCGCCTTCGCCCGGCTGTCCGAATCCGCTGTCCATGCCCGGTTCGGCACGCTCGGGCAGCGCGCCCGGCGGCTCGCCCGCGGCCTGCCCGACCGCATCCCCGTCGATCACGTCCGCGCCCGGGAGTTCCGGGTGAGCAGTCCGCTCGAACCGCCGAGCGGCCGCGGCGACGTCCTCTCCTTCCGCGCCCGCGCGCTCGCGGCGGACCTGCTCGGCGCCGTCCGCGCCGCCGGTCTCGTGTGCACCCAGGTGGGCATCGAGCTCACCGCGGTGACCGGGGAGACCTGCCGACGCACGTGGCGGCTCGAGGGGATGGACGAGTCGATGATCGCCGACCGCCTCCGCTGGCAGGCCGAGGGCTGGCTCGCCGGGGGAGGACTCTCCGGTGCCCCGCCCGCCGGGGGAGGAGCAGCCGCGGGAGGCCCCGTCGGGAGAAGACAGCGCACCGGCCGCCGGGGCACCGAGCCGGAGGAGGACCCCGGCCCGGATCCCACCGCGGTCACGGGGGAGGACGGGATCTGCGCGATCGAGCTCGCCGCCGCCGAGCTCCTCAGCCCGCTCGGCACCCAGCAGAGCCTGTTCGACCAGCACCCCGGGCGGATCGCGCACACCCTCGAACGGCTCCAGGGCCTGTTCGGGCCGGACTCCGTGCTCGTCCCCGGTCTGCAAGGCGGTCGCGATCCCGCGGAGACGAATCTCTGGACCCCGTGGCAGCAGCGGCCGCAGCCGGAGCGCGATCCCGCGGCCCCCTGGCCGGGTGCGCTCCCGGCCCCGCGGCCGACCCTCGTCGAGCGCACCCCGGTCGACCTGCTCGATGCCCGCGGCATCACGGTCGTCGCCCGTCCCTCCGGGCTCGACGCCGCCCCCGCCGAGCTCCGGATCCCGGGTGCGGGGACGCTGCGCGTGGTCGATCACTCCGCGGCCTGGCCGGTCGAGGCCGGCTGGTGGGACCGGAGCACGGCCCAGTACCGAGTGCGGCTCCAGGTCGTCACCGAATCCGGCGCCGCCTATCTCCTGAGCAAGGAGAGCGGCCGCTGGTACCTCACCGGGCGGTACGCATGAACCGCTTCTTCAACCCGCGCACCCCCTGGTCCGAGCTCGAGCGGCGGCTCTCGGGCCGGCCGGATCCGAAAGCGCCCGGGGTGGGTCCGCGCGCTCCCGAGCAGGACCCGGGACCCGTCTCGGTGGGGCCGGGCGGCTCCGACGGCCCGTCCCGCTACGCCGGGGCCGACGGGTCCGACGCCCCGGCGTTCTCCCGCCCCGACCGCTACCGGGACCGCGATCAGGACCGCTGTCCCGACGGCGCGCGCCCGCACCCGCCGCGCGGCGCCCCCGCGCTCCTGCCCGCCCGCATCCCGTGGGCGGAGCTCCACGTGCACTCCGACTTCAGCTTCCTCGACGGCGCCTCGGAGCCGGAGGAGCTCGTCGCCGTCGGTGAGCGGGCCGGGCTCACCGGGATGGCCCTCACCGACCACAACGGGCTCTACGGCGCAGTCCGGTTCGCCCAGGCCGCGGCCGAGGCGGCGCTGCCCACGGTCTTCGGCGCCGAGCTCTCCCTCGGGCTGGCGGAGAAGATCCCCGGACAGGTCGATCCGCGCGCCGAGCACCTCCTCGTGCTCGCCCGCGGCGTCGCCGGCTACCGCGCCCTGTCCGCCGCCCTCACCGCCGGGGCGCTGGCCGGCGAGAAGACCCGGCCGGTGTTCGACCGGGAGCGGCTCGCGGCATCCGCCGACGACTGGACCGTCCTCACCGGCTGCCGCAAGGGGCCTCTGCTCCCGCACCTCGCCGACCCCGACGGCGGGCTCGGCGCGCTGCGCGGCCTCGTCGCCGAGTTCGGCCGCGACCGGGTGGTCGTCGAGCTCCCCCGCCACGGCCTGCCCACCGACGATGCGCGGATCGCCCACCTGTGCGAGCTCGCGCACCGCGCCCGGGTCCGCGTCGTCGCCACGAACGCCGTCCACTACGCGACCCGCGCCCGCTTCGCCGACGCCCAGGTGCGCGCCGCCGTGCGCTCCCGCCGCTCCCTCGACGCGGTCGCCGGCTGGCTGCCGCCCACCGCCTCGGCCCGCATCCACACGGGGGAGGAGATGCGGGAGCGCTTCCCCGCCGCCGCCCTCGACACCGCCGTCCGGCTCGCGGAGGACCACGCCTTCGAGCTCACCGCCGCCCGGGCGGGGCTGCCCGCCGCCCCGATCCCCGACGGGGTCGGCGAGGCGGAGCACCTGCGGCGCCTCGTCGAGGAGGGCGGGCTCCGGCGCTACGGCACCCGGGCGGAGCATCCGCGCGCCTGGGAGCAGCTCGACCGGGAGCTCGACACCATCGGGACCATGGGGTTCTGCGGCTACTTCCTCATCGTCCACGACATCGCCCGCTTCTGCCGCGAGCAGGACATCTTCTGCCAGGGCCGGGGCTCGGCGGCGAACTCCGCGGTCTGCTTCGTGCTCGGCATCACCGCGGTCGACGCCGTCCGGTTCCGCCTCCTCTTCGACCGCTTCCTCGCCCCCGACCGGGCCGGCTACCCCGACATCGACATCGACATCGAGTCCGGCCGCCGTGAGGAGGTCATCCAGTACGTCTACCGGCGCTACGGCCGCCACCGCGCCGCCCAGGTCGCCAACGTCATCACCTACCGGGCGAAGTCCGCGGTGCGCGACGCCGCGGCCGCGCTCGGCTACGACCCCGGCCAGCAGGACGCCTTCTCCAAGGGCATCCACCGCTGGTCGACCCTGCCGGACCCGGCGGACACCGCCGTGCCCGCGCAGGTGCTCGAGGTCGCCGGCGGGCTCCTCGGCACCCCCCGCCACCTCGGCATCCACTCCGGCGGGATGATCCTCGCCGACCGGCCGATCGGCGAGGTCGTGCCCATCGAGCCGGCGACGATGGACGACCGCACCGTCGTCCAGTGGGATAAGGACGACTGCGCGGCGATGGACCTCGTCAAGTTCGACCTGCTCGGCCTCGGCATGCTCACCGCCCTCCACGAGATGGTCGACCTCATCGCCCGGCACACCGGCGAGCGCATCGACCGCGCGGCGATCCCGCAGGAGGACGCGGAGGTGTACGACATGCTCTGCGAGGCCGACGCGGTGGGCGTGTTCCAGGTCGAGTCCCGGGCCCAGCTCGCGACCCTCCCGCGGCTGCGCCCCCGCACCTTCTACGACCTCGCCGTGCAGGTCGCGCTCATCCGCCCCGGGCCCATCCAGGGCGGATCGGTCCACCCCTACATCCGTCGCCGCCAGGGGCTCGAGCCCGTCGAGCACCTCCATCCGCTCCTCGAGAACGCGCTCGGCAAGACCCTCGGGGTGCCGCTGTTCCAGGAGCAGCTCATGCAGATCGCGATCGATGTCGCCGGCTTCACCGGGGCCGATGCCGACGAGCTCCGGCGGGCGATGGGGGCCAGGCGGTCGGCGGCGCGGATGGCGCAGCTCGCCGAGCGCTTCCACGCCGGGTGCGCCGCCCGCGGGGTCGCCCCGGACATCGCGCAGGCGATCTTCGACAAGATCGCCGCCTTCGCCAACTACGGGTTCCCCGAGAGCCACGCCATCAGCTTCGCGAACCTCGTCTACGACTCGGCCTGGTTCAAGCGCCACCACCACGCGGCCTTCACCGCCGGACTCCTGCGCGCCCAGCCGATGGGCTTCTACTCGCCGCAGTCGCTCATCGCCGACGCCCGCCGCCACGGGGTGCGGATCCGCCCGGTCGACATCAACGCCTCCGCCGCGCAGGCCGACCTCGAGGCGGACGCGGACTCCCGCGGCGGGTTCGCCATCCGGATCGGGCTCGAGTCCGTGCGCGAGGTGGGCGGCGCGGGCGCCGCCGTCGTCGCCGAGCGCGAGGCCGCCGGGCCCTACGCCTCGATCGCCGATCTCGCCCACCGCACCGGGGTCGAGGTGCGGGTGCTCGAGGGGCTCGCGACCGCCGGGGCCTTCGCGGGCTTCGGCCTCGACCGGCGGCAGGCGCTGTGGATCGCCGGAGCCCTCGCCGGCTCCGGGCCCGGGGTGCTGCCGGGGACCGCGCCGGTGAGCGCCGCGCCCGCGCTGCCGCTCATGAGTGCGTTCGACGTCACCCTCGCCGAGCTGTTCGCCACCGGGCTCACCGTCGACGGCTATCCCACCGCGGGCCTGCGCGGCGCGCTCACCGCCCGCGGGTACGCCTCGACCGCGGACGCGCGGGCCGCCGCCGACGGCTCGCGCATCACCGTCGCAGGGATCGTCACGCACCGGCAGCGTCCGGCCACTGCCTCCGGCATCACCTTCATGAACATCGAGGACGAGTTCGGGATGCTCAACGTCGTGTGCACCCCGGGTCTGATGAAGCGCTTCGCCCCGATCTCGACGAGCCGGAGCACCCTCGTCATCACCGGTCTGCTCCAGCGCGCGGGATCGGTGGTGAGCCTGTACGCGCACCGTCTCATCCCGCTCGACGTGCAGCTCCCCGCCCGGTCGCGGGACTTCCGCTGAGCGCACGCAGCCCGCTGATATGACGCAATGTGACGTCGGATGACGCGAAGATGACATTCCCCGGCGCCGCCGACCGGCGCAAGGGCGAGAGTGGCCGGAACAGCTTCGAGGAGGAAGACATGAGCGAACTCGCGTTCGAGACCCGCCAGGTGCACGCCGGGCAGACCCCCGACTCCCAGACCGGAGCCCGCGCGCTGCCGATCTACCAGACGACGTCCTTCGTCTTCGACGACGCGAAGACCGCCGCCGACCGCTTCGCCCTCGCCGACCTCGGACCGATCTACACCCGCCTCGGCAATCCCACCGTCGCCGTGGTCGAGGAGCGGATCGCGAGCCTCGAAGGGGGCGTCCAGGCGCTGCTCCTCGCCTCCGGCCAGTCCGCGGAGTTCCTCGCGATCATCAACCTCGCCGGCGCCGGGGACCACATCGTCGCGAGCCCGAGCCTCTACGGCGGCACGTACAACCTCTTCCACGTCACCCTGCGCAAGCTCGGCATCGAGACGACCTTCGTCTCCGACCCCTCTGACATCGAGTCCTGGAAGGCCGCGGTGCAGCCGAACACCAAGGCGTTCTTCGGCGAGTCGGTGTCGAACCCGCGCTCCGACGTCCTCGACATCGCGGCCGTCGCCGAGGCCGCCCATGCCGCCGGCGTGCCGCTCATCGTCGACAACACGCTCGCCACGCCCTACCTCGTGCGGCCGATCGAGCACGGCGCGGACTTCGTCATCCACTCCGCCACGAAGTACCTCGGCGGCCATGGCACGGCGATGGCCGGAGTCATCGTCGACGCCGGGCGCTTCGACTTCTCCGCCGATCCCGAGCGCTACCCGGGCTTCAACACCCCCGACGAGTCCTACAACGGCATCGTCTACGCCCGCGACCTCGGACCGGACTCCGCCTTCGGCGCGAACGTGTCCTTCGGCATCAAGGCCCGCGTCCAGCTGCTGCGCGACCTCGGACCGGCCGCCGCCCCCTTCAACGCGTTCCTCATCGCCCAGGGGCTCGAGACGCTCAGCCTCCGCATCGAGCGCCACGTCGCGAACGCGAACACCGTGGCCGAGTGGCTCGAGGCGCACTCCCAGGTCGAGCGGGTCGCCTTCGCCGGCCTGCCGTCGAGCCCGTGGCACGCGCTCGCGCAGAAGTACCTGCCCAAGGGCGTGGGCTCGGTGCTGTCCTTCGACATCGCCGGCGGCTACGATGCCGCGGTGCGGTTCGTCGACGCTCTCGAGCTCCATTCCCACGTCGCGAACATCGGCGACGTCCGCTCGCTCGTCATCCACCCCGCCTCGACGACGCACTCCCAGCTCGATGAGGTGGCCCAGGCGGCGGCCGGCGTCAACCCGGGCCTCGTCCGGCTCGCGGTCGGCATCGAGGGCATCGACGACATCATCGCCGACCTCGAGAAGGGCTTCGCCGCCGCGCGCGGCTGAGCGCCATGCCGGTCGCCGGGCGCACGGGACTCGCCGGATTCACCGATCACCACCTCGAATCCGGGTACGTCTTCGAGGAGATGCACATCGCCTTCGAGACCTTCGGCACGCTCAACGCCGCGGGGACGAACGCGGTGCTCATCGAGCACGCGCTCACCGGCGACGCCCACGCGACCTCCGGCGTGGCCGAGCCCGCCACCGCCGAGCACCCGCGGTCCTTCGCCCCCGGCTGGTGGGAGGAGGTCATCGGTCCCGGGCGGGCGATCGACACCGACGAGTTCTTCGTCGTGTGCGCCAACGCGCTCGGCGGGTGCAGCGGCACCACCGGGCCGACGACGACGCACGCCGACGGGCTGCCCTACGGCTCCCGGTTCCCCGCGCTGACGATCCGCGACCTCGTCGCCGCGGAGATCGCGCTCACCGACCGGCTCGGGATCGCGTCGTGGCACGCGGTGATCGGCGGGTCGATGGGCGGGGCGCGCGCCCTCGAGTTCGCCCTCATGGCGCCCGAGCGGGTGCAGCGGGCCACGGTGCTCGCGGCCCCCGCGTACTCCGACGCCGACCAGATCGCATGGGCGCACGCCCAGATCCAGGCGATCGAGCTCGACCCCGATTACTGCGGGGGCGACTACGCCGCGCTCGGCCGGTTCCCGACGGCGGGACTCGGGCTGGCGCGGCAGATCGCCCATCTGACGTACCGGGCCGACACCGAGCTCAACCACCGGTTCGCGAACACCCGGCAGTTCCCGCGTCCGGCCGGGGCGCCGGACACGTACTACTCGATCCAGAGCTACCTCGATCACCAGGCCCGGAAGCTCGTCGGGCGCTTCGATGCGGAGTCCTATCGCGTCCTCACCGGCGCGCTGCGCGACCACGACGTGCGCCGCGGACGGAGCCAGGACCTCGGTCAGGCGCTCGCGCACGCGACGAGCGCCTTCCAGGTCATCAGCGTGTCCTCCGATCGGCTCTACCCGCCGGGCCAGGTGGCGCAGCTCGCCGAGGCGCTCCCCGGCACCGTCGCCCACCACACGATCGACTCGTGGGCCGGCCACGACGGCTTCCTCACCGAGGGGCGGGCCGTCGGCCAGCTGGTCCGCGCGTTCCTCGAATCCTGAGGCCGCGCGGACCGCGGGCGCGGCCCGTGCTCAACTCCGGGCCGCGGTCTTCCGGGCGGCGTGGAGCACCTTCTCGTCGACGGGGTGGTCGGCCTGCGCGCGGGCCCGTCGGTAGTGCTCCCGCGCCTCCGCCTGACGTTCGGCCTCGATGCCCTCGGCGATCGTCGCGCGCCGGTGCTCGGGTCCGTAGCCGAACGCCGCGACGAGGTCGGCGGCATTGCCCGCGAGCTTCGTGCACAGGCGGCTGATGGTCGGCCCCACCTGGCGCGCCCGGTTCATCGACAGCCGACCGTACATGATGTGCCAGCCGATCTTCCGCTCGATGAGCGTGAGCCCGTAGAGGTCGCGGATGCGGCGGAGCGCCTTCGCCTCGTCGGCGCGCGCAGGGTCGTCGTCGAGGGAGTGGAGCGCGGTGTCGAGCGCCTCCCATTTGAGGAGTTCGATGTAGGCGCGCGCGGCCTCGATGAGCTCGTGCTGGTTCTCGTTGAGCAGGGCCGCGGCATCGGCCCGCGACATCTTCGCCGCAGGCCGCAGGTTGCCCGCGAGCTCGGCGACCATGGTGTCGACGCGCGCGGACAGGAGCATCTGCTGGAGCCTGCCGGACCGGATGCGGCGCTCGGTGAGCCCCGGGGTGAGGACCTCTCCGATCGTCCGCCCGACGTTCGCGAGGCCCGAGCGGTAGAGCGAGTGCTCGGCGGCCTGCGTGCCGATGAAGCGGGCGACCCCGCCGAAGTCGATGTTCTTGAACTCCGCCGCGTAGTCGCCCAGCAGCCGCTTGCCGACGAGCTGGAGCAGCACGGTGTTGTCGCCCTCGAAGGTGACGAAGATGTCGAGGTCGGACCGCAGGCCGGTGAGCCGGTTCTCCGTCATGAACCCGGCGCCGCCGCACGCCTCGCGGCACTCCTGGAGGATGTCGAGCGCGGACCAGGTCGAGACGGCCTTGAACCCGGCCGCCTGGGTCTCGAGGACCTGCCGGGCCTCGTCGGAGTCGTCGGTGCCGGAGAACACCTGCTGGAAGGACTCGAGCAGCACCTCGTGGGCGATGCCGTTGGCGTAGGTCTCCGCGAGCAGCGGCATGAGCCGACGCTGGTGCTGCTGGTAGTCGAGGAGGACGACCTCCTCGGTGTCGTCGGCCCCGGTGAACTGGCGCCGCTCGAGGCCGTAGCGGATCGCGATGTCGAGGCCGAGCTTGGCCGCGACGACGGCGGCCCCGTCGAGCGACACGCGGCCCTGCACGAGCGTGCCGAGCATGGTGAAGAAGCGCCGCCCGGGGGAGTCGATCGGCGAGGAGTAGGTGCCATCGGGAGCGACATCGCCGTAGCGGTTGAGGAGGTTCGTCCGCGGGACGCGGACGCCGTCGAAGCTCAGCCGGCCGTTGTCGACGCCGAGGAGCCCGCCCTTGCGGCCGTCGTCCTCGATCGTCACGCCCGGCAGCGGGACGCCGGATTCGTCCCGGATCGGGACGAACAGCGCGTGCACGCCGTGGTCGACCCCGGCGGTGACGAGCTGGGCGAACACCACCGCGGCCCGGCCGTGCGCGGCCGCATTGCCGATGTACTCCTTCGTCGCCGCGCGGAAGGGGGTGGTGATGACGAACTCCTGCTCCTCCGGGTCGTAGACCGCGGTGGTGCCGATCGAGGCGACGTCGGAGCCGTGCCCGATCTCGGTCATCGCGAAGCAGCCGAGGAGCTCGGCGCGCTGGGCGGGCAGGAGCCACTGCGCGTGCTGCTCGGCGTTGCCGAGGTGCTGGATCGCACCGCCGAACAGGCCGAACTGCACCCCGGCCTTGATCTGCAGGCTGGGGGAGGCGGTGACCGCCTCCTCGAAGGCCGCGACGTACCCGGCGTGGTCGTTCGCGCCGCCGAGCTCCTCGGGCAGCGAGCGGAAGGTCGCCCCGGACTCCGCGAGCGCCTTGACCCCGCGCAGGGTCGCGGCGCGGAGCTCGTCGAGGTCGCCCGTCACCGGGGGGATCGCGTCGGGGTGCTCGACGAGCGCGCGGCCGCGCCGGCGCTCCGCCGCCCAGGCGCCGTCGAGGAGCGCGCCGAGGACGGCGGGATCGAGGGTGAGGGGGGTCTTGCTGCGGGTCATCGGTGTACCTCCATGAAGGATCGGCTGGAATCCCAGAGCCAGGTGGTGAGTCGGTCGGTGAAATCCGTGCGGTCGGTCGGGTCGTGGAGCCAGCGCTCCGTGCACGAGCGGACGAATCCGATGGCGCCGTCGGCCCACAGGATCTCGGAGTCCCCGGTCAGTCCCATGCGCACGCACAGCAGGTCGGTGACGTCGGCGAGGAATCCGCGAGCAGGCGCCCCGGCGCTGCGGGCGAGCGCGGAGTCGCAGAAGCGGTAGACGGCGGGGGAGCCGGCGGCGAGCGCGGTGAAGGCGTCGATCATGCCGGCAAGCGCGGCGCGCCGGTCGCCGGCCGGGGCCGGGGCCTCGGCGAGCGAGCGGCGGATGACGTCCATCGCCCAGTCGCCCATGCACGCCTGGAGGCCGCCGCGATCCCCGAAGTAGCGGTAGAGGACGGTCTTCGTCGTGCCCGAGCGGGCGGAGATCTCATCCATCGAGAGATCGGCGCCGTGCTCGTCGATGACATGGCGGATCGTGCGGAGCAGCTCGCGGCGTCGTCGCCGCCGGTGGTCGTCCCAGCGTGCGGAGCGGCCGTCCGATGTGACGGGTTTCATGGGTCCCACAGTATCAGGTACTGTCGGTACCGGTTAATCGTTCCGGCATTCCCAGGAGGGAAGCATGACGCTTCGCAAGGCCGCCGTCCTCGGCGGCAATCGCATCCCGTTCGCCCGCTCAAACAAGGAGTACGCGCACGCGTCCAACCAGGACATGCTCACGAGCGCCCTCGACGGCCTCGTCGCGCGCCACGGTCTCGCCGGCCGTCGCCTCGGCGAGGTGGCCGCAGGCGCGGTGCTCAAGCACTCGAAGGACATCAATCTCACCCGCGAGGCGGTGCTCGGCTCCGCGCTCAGCCCCGAGACCCCGGCGTTCGACCTCGGCCAGGCCTGTGCCACCGGGCTCGAGGCGGTGGTCTCGATCGCCGGCAAGATCAGGCTCGGCCAGATCGACTCCGGGATCGCCGGCGGCGTTGACTCCGCCTCCGACGCCCCGATCGTCGTGAGCGAGGAGCTGCGCGGCATCCTGCTCGAGGTGTCGCGCGCGAAGTCGCTCCCGCAGCGCCTCAAGGCGCTGTCCCGGCTCCGCCCGGCCGACCTCGCGCCGCAGGCGCCGAGCACCGGCGAGGCGCGCACCGGGAAGTCGATGGGGGAGCACCAGGCGCTCTCCACCGCCGAATGGGGCATCACCCGGGAGGCGCAGGATGCGCTCGCCGCGGCCTCCCACCGGAACCTCGCCGCCGCCTGGGACCGCGGGTTCTTCGACGATCTCGTCACCCCGTACCTCGGCGTCACCCGCGACACCAACCTGCGTCCCGATTCCACCGTGGAATCGCTCGCTAGACTGCGCACGGTGTTCGGCAACGGACTGCCGGGCGAGCCGACGATGACCGCCGGCAACTCCACGCCGCTCACCGACGGCGCCTCGACCGTGCTGCTCGGCAGCGAGGAGTGGGCCGCCGAACAGGGCCTCGCACCGCTCGCCTACATCGTCGACGCGGAGGCCGCGGCGGTGGACTTCGTCGACGGGAACGAGGGGCTGCTCATGGCGCCCGCCCACGCCGTCCCGCGGCTGCTCGCGCGCAACGGGCTGACCTTCGCGGACTTCGACGTGTTCGAGATCCACGAGGCCTTCGCCTCCACCGTGCTCTGCCACCTCGCGGCCTGGGAGAGCGAGGAGTACTGCCGGGAGGTGCTCGGCCTGCCCGCCGCCCTCGGCTCGATCGACCGCGAGCGGCTCAACCCGCTCGGCTCCTCGCTCGCCGCCGGACATCCCTTCGCGGCGACCGGCGGCCGGATCATCGCGAGCGTGTCCAAGCACCTCGCCGAGACCGGGAAGCGGCGCGCGCTCGTCTCCATCTGCGCCGCCGGCGGCCAGGGTCTCACCGCCATCGTGGAAGGGGCCTCGGCATGAGCGATCGGTACATCTCCTTCGTCAACGGCCCGCTCAAGGGCATCGTCAAGAGCCTCGGGCTGCCCGCGCCGGTCGAGCTCCGACGCTTCGACCCGGCGGATCCGGCCCACGGCTACCTGCGCGAGCCGATCCTCGTCGTCGGTCCCACCGCCGGCGCCGACCTCATCTCCGAGCTCCTCCTCGCCAACGACTTCGAGGTCGTCCGCACCGCCACCCCCGGGCAGACGCTCTCGGCGATCATCGGCGTCTTCACCGGGGTCGAGGAGCCCGGCGAGCTCGGTCCCGTCGCCCTCGCGATGGGTCAGGGGATCAAGCAGCTCGCCCGCTGCGGACGGGTGATCACCGTGTCCGAGGCCGCCGGGCTCACCGCGGACGCCGCTGCCGGTTCGAGTGCGGCGGCGAACGCGGCGCGCCACGGCGTCACCGGCATCACCCGCTCGCTCGCGCACGAGCTGCGGGCGGGCGCCACGGCCAACGGCATCGTCCTCGACGGTGCGGACGTCACCGCGCCGTCCGCGGTGTCGGCGCTGTGGTTCCTCCTCTCGGCGAAGTCCGCCTACGTGTCCGGGCAGTTCATCACCGTCGACTCCGCGACCGGCACCGGGCTCACCGCCGTCGAGTTCGCCGGAGCACCCCTCACGGGCCGCAGCGCGGTCGTCACCGGTGCCGCCCGCGGGATCGGGGCGTCGATCGCCGCCGCGCTCGCCCGCGACGGCGCCCGGGTGTACGGCGTCGATGTGCCGGCCGCCGGCGATGCGCTCGCTGCGACCATGAACGCGATCGGGGGAGTGGCGATCCAGCTCGACATCACTGCTCCGACCGCCGGACGGACGATCGCCGGGCATGTGCCGGGCGGGATCGACATCCTCGTCCACAACGCGGGGATCACCCGCGACAAGCTCCTCGCGAACATGGACGAGGCGCGGTGGAACGCGGTGCTCGAGGTCAACATCGCATCGCAGCTCCGGATCAACGACACCCTCACCGAGCTCGGCGCGTGGGGTGAGCGACCCCACGTCGTGTCCCTCGCCTCGACCTCGGGCATCGCCGGCAACCGCGGGCAGACGAACTATGCGGCCTCGAAGGCCGGCGTCATCGGCATGGCCGCCGGCGCCGCGCACGGGTTCGCCGCGCTCGGCGGCACGATCAACGCCGTGGCGCCGGGCTTCATCGAGACCGAGATGACCGCGCGGATGCCGACCCTCACCCGGGAGCTCGCCCGTCGGGTGTCGAGCCTCCAGCAGGGCGGCACGCCGCAGGACGTCGCCGAGGCGATCGCCTACCTCGTGTCCGACTCCGCCGGCGGGATCAACGGCCGGGTGCTCCGGGTGTGCGGGCAGAACATGGTGGGGGCGTGACATGACCACGGATGAGAAGAAGCCCGCCTCGATGCTCCCGGTCTACGGCCGGGCGGTGCTCGGCATGCTCCCGGGACGCCGCGGGAGCGGCAGGGTGCCGGCGCGCGAGCTCACCGAGACGCTGACGATCGACCCCTCCGCCGTCGCCCGGTTCTGCCGGGTCGTCGGCGCGCCGGTGGCCAACCGGGTCCCGCCGGCCTACCTCCACGTCCTCGGGTTCCCGTCGAGCATGCGTCTGATGACCGATCCGGGGTTCCCGGTTCCCGTCATGGGCATGGTGCACATCCGCACCGAGTTCACCCAGTTCCGACCGGTCCTCGTCGGCGAGCAGCTCAGCCTCACGGTGAGCGCCGAACCCGCCCGCACGCATCCGCGGGGCACCGAGATCGGGATGCGGGTGCGCGGTGCGGTCGCGGGGCAGCCGGTCTTCGACGAGACCTGGGTGTGCCTCGCGAAGGGCGTCGAGCTGCCCAAGGCCGCGCCGGCCCCCGCTCGGGAGCGCACCGAGTTCGCCGCTCCGGTGCCGACCGCGGAATGGCGCCTCGACCCGGGTGTCGGCCCGCGCTACGCTCGGGTGTCCGGCGACTTCAACCCGATCCACCTCAACCCGCTCGCGGCGAAGGCGTTCGGCTTCCCGCGCTCGATCGCGCACGGGATGTACACCGCGGCGCGCGGCTTCGCCTCCGCCGGCGTCACGCTCGACGCGTTCCGCTGGGAGTTCGAGTTCGCCAAGCCCGTCGTGCTGCCGGCGACCGTCGGCTACCGCGTGACGAGCCGCGAACCCGACGGCGGCCTCGACTACGCGGTGTGGAGCCCGAAGTCCGGGAAACCGCACCTCCTCGCCGCCGTGCGCCCGCTCTGAGGGCACTGAAACGGCGGTTGGATCGGCCCGGATATGACATGCGCCACATCCGGGCCGATCCGGTTGTACAGAGGCGGGACAGTGTGTAGAGTTCTATCTGTTGCCTGCGCGGGTGGCGGAATTGGTAGACGCGCTAGCTTGAGGTGCTAGTGCCCAATTTATCGGGCGTGGGGGTTCAAGTCCCCCCTCGCGCACAGGAACACAGGCCCCGGAGAGATCCGGGGCCTGTTGCTTTCCCGGAACCGTCCGGGTCCTCCCCTAGACTCGAGCCACGATCGGGATCGAGGGGGACGGGCATGGAGCAGGTGGCGGACACCTCGCGCGCGTTGCTCGCCCTGCTCCTCGAGATCACCCCGCTCATGCTCATCGCCGCGGTGAGCCCGGTCGTCTTCATCACCGCCACGACGATCGCCACCTCGATGTCACCGCGCGCCGGTCGGCGCTTCGTCCTCGGCTGCGCGGCAGTCCTCGCCGCGATCGGAACGGTGAGCGCGGGCATCCTCGGCGCGAGCCTCACCGCCCTCATCGAGCGCGAGATCCTCTCCGGGGTCTTCCAGGTGACGGTGGGCGCGGTGCTCGTGCTCTACGGCATCTACCTCGCCCGGCAGTACGGGGCGGAGCAGGCGCGCCGCCGGGCGTCCGTGCACACCGGGTCGAGCGCCGCGCGCTCCCCGGCCACCGAGGCCTTCGAGGCCGTCGGCGAGGTCCGCAGCCGGGGCACGCTCGTGTGGGGCGCGGCGACGATGGCGACGAACTACACCACCCTGCCCCTCTATGTCGCGGTGACGCAGGACATCGGCTCGGCCCCCGTCGAGGTGTGGTGGAAGATCCCCATGCTGCTCGTCGTCATCGGCGTCGTCGCAGCGCCCGCCTGGCTGCCCCTCGTCCTCACCCGCACCGCCCCCGAGCTCCTCGCCCGGCTCCAGGCGCGCTTCTCCTCGCGCGCACCGCGCCGCTGGCCGCTCGCTCCGCTGCTGCCGATCATCGCGTGCCTCGCCGGCGGCGGCTGGCTGCTGTGGATCGGGTTCCGCGGCTGAGGCGCGCTAGGCTCGGATCCGTCATCGCCCGACCCCGAAGGGAGCACCGTCGCTCGTGAATGACCGGGACCGCTACTCCGCCGACGCCGTCGCGGCAGGAGTCCACCTGCTCTACGCCGCCGCCCACGGCCTCGCCGGCTCCGCCGCACCGGAACCCGACCCGACCGGCGACGCCGCCGCGACCGAGGTCCGCGCGATCCTCGCAGCGCAGGGCGCCGGTCCGGAGGAGATCGCTGCCGGCCTGTCCGCGATCCGGGCCGCCCGGCGCACGATCGAGGAAGGAGCCGCAGAGCAGTTCTCCGTCCAGGCCTACGACCGCGCGCGCGAGGCGGCCGTGGCCGGTGCCGCGTCCTCGTGCCTGCCGGGCCACCGGATCTGGCCGCCGACGAGCCAGACGGTGCGCCGCACGCTCGGCGGGGGCTACTGGAACGCCGCTCTCGCCGCACTCGGCTATCCGGTCTCCGGCCTCGGCCGGACACCGGGCGGCGGGCGCTACTCGGAGGACGACTACCGGACCGCGGTGGGGGAGTTCCTCGCTGCGGCGGGGACCGCCGGGGGATCGGCGAGCTTCGCCGCCTACGGGGAGTGGGTGCGCACGGAGACCGCAGCCGGCACCCGGCGGCCGTCCGGGGCCGGGGTGCGGGCGCACTTCGGGAGCTGGCAGGCGGCGAAGGACGCCGCCGCAGGGGTCAGCGGGCGCGCGGCATCGGACGACCGAGGAGCTTGATCCGCCACGCCGGCTCGACGTGCTGGTACCAGTGGCGCTCGATCGCGAGCTCGTAGAACTCGACGAGGCGCTCCGTCGCGGCGCGCCAGCCGTACTGCTCGGTGCTCGCCCGGCCCTGCGCGCCGAGCCGGCGCAGCAGGTCCTCGTCGGCGAGCAGGCGGGAGATCTGCCGTGCCATGTCGTCGGCGCTGTGCGGTTCGAACAGGAGTCCGTCGACGCCGTCCTGCACCGCGAACGGGATGCCGCCGGCCCTGGCGCCGACCACCGGCACGCCCGAGGCGAGCGACTCGAGGGCGACGAGGCCGAGGGTCTCCGTCGTCGACGGGAAGACGAAGACGTCGGCCGAGGCGTAGGCGGAGGCGAGCTCGCGCCCGCCCATGTAGCCGGTGAACACCGTGGGCGTGCCCGCGAAATCGCGCTCGAGGTCCGCCCGGTGCGGTCCGGAGCCGATGAGCGCGAGCCGGGTGCCGGCGGGGAGCCGGTCGAGGACCGCGCGGAGGATGCCGAGGTCCTTCTCCTTCGACAGCCGCCCGACGTAGACGAGGAGCCGGTCCTCGGGGTGTCCGTCGGTGAGGCGCTCCCGCATCGCCCGGGAGGCGTTGTCCGGGGTGTATCCCACGGTGTCGACGGCGCGCGGCCACAGGTCGAGGTTCTCGATCCCGGCGGCGGCGGCCTGCTCGACCATCTGCTGCGAGGTGCAGAGATTGACCTCGGCGAGGTTGTGGATCCAGCGGATCCAGCGCGAGGTCGTGTCGGTGATCCATTCGAGGCCGAGGCGCTGCGTGTACTCGGGCACATCGGTGTGGAAGGACGCGAGCATGGGGAGGTCGCGGCGCTTCGAGGACATCGTCCCGTAGGCGGCCAGCCACACGGGGTTGACCGCGTGGACGACGTGCGGATGGAACCGCTCCATCGTGCGGGCGATGTTCGGCGTCGGCAGTCCCACCCGGAGCTCCGGGTACCACGGCTTGAACGCCACCGAGCGCACGGGGACCACGCGGAACCCGGCGTAGCGGGCGGGCGGGTTCCCGGGAGCGAACACGACGACCTCGTGGCCGAGCTCGGCGAGCTGGTCGAGCGTCCCCATGAGGCGGGTGACGACGCCGTCGATCTTCGGCAGGAAGACCTCGGTGAAGAGCGCGATGCGCACCCGGGCGTCAGCTCCCGGCCGCGGCGGACGCGGGCGCGCCGGCGGCGAGCGAGGGCGGCACACCCTCGTGGGTGGTCCGGTTCCACAGCGAGCGCGCGGGGATCCGGGTGAGATCGGCCCGGTCGCGGTAGCGCTTCGCGGTCTCCTCGACCTCGAGGAGGAGCCCGGCGGAGAGCGTCGTCGGCTCGAGCCCGAGGTCGAGGAACGTCGCGTTGACGACGTGGAGCTCGTTCTCCGGCGACTCCTGGCGCGGGTTGGGCACGAGCTCCATCTGGGCGCCGGTGATCTCGCAGATGAGGGCGGCGAGATCGCGCACGCGGTGGGTCTCGGTCATCTGGTTGAAGATCTTGACCCGGTCGCCGGCGGCCGGGGGATTGGCGAGCGCGATCTCCACGCAGCGGACCATGTCCTGGATGTGGATGAATGCGCGGGTCTGTCCGCCGGTGCCGTGCACGGTGAGCGGGTAGCCCACCGCGGCCTGCATGAGGAAGCGGTTGAGGACGGTGCCGTAGTCGCCGTCGTAGTCGAAGCGGTTGACGAGCCGCTCGTCCTGCTGGGTCTCGGCGGTGTTCGTCCCCCAGATGATGCCCTGGTGGAGATCGGTGATCCGCAGCCGGTCGTTCTTCGCGTAGAACGCGAAGAGGTGCTGGTCGAGGACCTTCGTCATGTGGTAGATCGACCCCGGGTTCGTCGGGTAGAGGATCTGCTGGTCGACGGTGTACGGCTCGACGGGGTTGCCCGCGGCGTCCTCGGTGGCGGTGACCTGGACGTCGAGGTAGCCCTCCGGGATCTTCATGCCCGCGGTGCCGTAGCCGTAGACGCCCATCGTGCCGAGGTGGACGACGTGGACGTCGAGCCCCGATTCGACGACCGCGGCGAGGAGGTTGTGGGTGGCGTTGACGTTGTTGTCGACGGTGTAGCGCTTGTGGCCGGCGGACTTCATCGAGTACGGCGCGGCGCGCTGCTCGGCGAAGTGGACCACGGAGTCCGGGCGGATCCGGGTGAGGAGGTCGAGGAGGCCGGCGGGATCCTGCGCGAGGTCGATGTTCTCGAAACCGATCCGGTCGCCGCTGATCTCCTCCCAGGCCGCGATCCGCTCCTCGATCGAGCGGATCGGGGTGAGCGATTCCGCGCCGAGCTCGGAATCGATGGCCCGGCGGGACAGGTTGTCGACGATCGTGACGTCGTGGCCGCGGGCCGACAGGTGCAGTGCCGTGGGCCAGCCGCAGAAGCCGTCCCCGCCGAAGACGATGGTCTTCACTCGGTTCTCCTCGTTCGTGTTCCGGTTCGCATGTCCGTGCGGCGCGCGATGCGCCCATCACAGCACATTAGTCGCTTCCGCACGGCCCACCTGCCAGACTCCCCGGCCGGGCTCCGACCGGTAGACTCGCCCCATGCCGGTATTCGAGCTCGAGAGCGTGCGATTCGGCGACGTGCTCGACGTGCCGGCCCTGACGATCCGCCCCGGGATCACCGCGGTCACCGGCCCCTCGGGCTCGGGGAAGTCGACCCTGCTCCGTCTGCTCGACGACCTGCGTCGCCCCGACGCCGGGACGATCGCCTACCGGGGCACGGACATCCGGGACATCCCCGCCGTCGCTCTGCGCAGACGGGTCGTCATGGCCTCGCAGACCCCGGTGACGCCGCCCGGGACGGTGTTCGACGCCCTCGCGCGCGCCCACCGTCTGCAGGAGATCCCGGATCCCGCGCCGGACGCCGCCACCGGCGTGCTCCGGGCCCTCGGCCTGCGGACGGACCTCGCGGCCGACGCCGCCGAGCTGTCGGGCGGAGAGCGGCAGCGCCTCGGTCTCGCCCGACTCCTGCTCCTCGAACCGGAGACCGTGCTGCTCGACGAGCCGACCTCCGCCCTCGACGCCGATACCGCCCGGCAGGTCATGGACCACGTGCTCCGACGGTTCGCCGAGCGGGGGACCGACGTCGTGCTCGTCTCGCACTCGACCGCGCTCGTCGACGCCCATGCCGAGCACCGCATCGAGGTCGCCGGCGGCACCGCGCGCGAGGTGGGCCGATGACCGAGGGGCTCGTCGTGCTCGGGTGGCCGCAGGTGGGGCTCGCGTTCGTCCTCGTGCTGCTCGTCCTCCTCCTCATGGTCCTCACCCGGGTGGGCCGGAAGGGCGAGCTCCTGTGGGCCTGCGCGCGGATGACGGTGCAGCTCGCGCTCGTCGGGCTCGTCCTCGGCTGGGTCTTCGCCCATCCCGCCTGGTGGATCACCGTGGGCGTGCTCGCGCTCATGCAGGTGTTCGCCGTCGCCACGATCCTCGGGAAGTTCCGGGGGCGCCTGTCCTCTGCGATGCGGCGCGTCGTCGTCGTGTCCTCGGTCGCCGGCACCACCGCGGCGCTCGCGTGGTTCCTCCTCGTCGTCGTCGGGCTGTCCCCGTGGTACGACCCCCGCTACGTCATCCCGATCGCCGGCATGCTCATCGGCAACTCGATGACCGGCATCACTCTCGGGCTCGCGACGCTCGTCGACGGGATGCGCGACCGGCGGGCGGAGATCGAGGACGCGCTCGGCCTCGGCGCGACCCCGCGGCGCGCAGTGGACCCGCTCGTCCGCGCCGCGTTCGAGAGCGCGCTCATGCCGACGATCAACAGCATGCTCGGCACCGGGATCGTGTTCCTCCCGGGGATGATGACCGGGCAGATCCTCGCCGGCGTCGACCCGGGCACCGCGATCGGCTATCAGATCGCGATCCTCCTCGGTATCGTGGGGGCCGTCGGCACGACCGTGTTCCTCGCGCTCGTCCTGGGTGCGCGCACGTACTTCGACCCGCGGGCTCGGCTGCGGCCCGCACGGACCGGCTGACCGACCCGACGCGAAAGGACGACCATGCTCGAGACGCTCCCGGAGGACTTCGACTCGGTCCTCCTCATCATGGCCCACCCCGACGACCCCGAGTACGGCGTCGCCGCGGCGGTCGCCCGCTGGCTCGCCGCGGGGAAGCGGGTCGGCTACGTGCTCGCGAGCCGCGGCGAGGCGGGGATCTCCGGCCTCCCGCCTGCGGAGTCCGCACGGGTGCGCGAGGAGGAGCAGCGGCGCGCGTGCGCGGCGATCGGCGTCGCCGACCTCGTCTTCCTCGACGAGCCGGACGGCTCGATCATGTACTCCCGCGAGCTCCGGACCGCGATCGCGCACGAGATCCGCCGCTTCCGCCCCGAGGTCGTCGTCCTCCTCAACTTCCACGAGACCTTCGGCGGCCGGTTCCCGAACTCCGCGGACCACCGCCACCTCGGGCTCGCCGCTTTCGACGCGGTGGCCGACGCCGGCAACGAGTGGATCGTGCCCGGCGAGCGCTACCAGGGCGTCAAGTACATCCTCGAGTACGGCACCGAGCCGACCCATGTCGTCGATGTCGCCGGTCACGTCGACACCGCCGTCCGTTCGCTCATGGCCCACGAGCAGTACCTCGCGGCGCTGTCGGACGCGCCGATCGAGGAGCAGGCGCGCGCGCAGATCGAGCGGGCGACGAGCGTCGAGGGCCACGACACCCCGCACCTCGCCGTCCGCCTCTACGGCTGAATCACGTCGACAGGAGACCCTGGCACCATGACCGCAGAGATCGCATCGTCCCCGCACCCGTCCGCCGAATCCGAGGTCGCGGACATCTGCCGCGAGCTCATCCGCTTCGATACCCAGAACTGGGGCGGCAACATCGCGCACCCCGAGCGCCCGGCCGCCGAGCGGATCGCCGAATGGTTCGCCGAGGTCGGCCTCGACTCCGAGATCTTCGAGTCCGAGCCCGGCCGTGCGAGCCTCGTCGCCCGCATCCCGGGCACCGACCCCTCGCTGCCCGCGCTCGTCGTCCACGGGCACACCGACGTCGTTCCCGCCGACGCCGCGGAGTGGTCGGTCGATCCCTTCGCGGCCGAGGAGCGCGACGGGCTCATCTGGGGCCGCGGCGCGGTCGACATGAAGGACATGGACGCGATGATCATCGCGGTGGTGCGCTCGTACCTCCGGACCGGGGTGCGGCCCCGGCGCGACCTCATCGTCGCGTTCTTCGCCGATGAGGAGGCCGGCGGCACCTACGGCGCCCGCTGGATGGTCGAGAACCATCCGGAGCTGTTCGCCGACGCCACCGAGGCGGTGTCCGAGGTCGGCGGCTACTCCGTCGACATCCGCGGGCAGCGGGTGTACCTCGTGCAGACGGCGGAGAAGGGCATCGCGTGGCTCAAGCTCGTCGCCCGCGGCACCGCCGGCCACGGCTCACAGCTCAACGACGACAACCCGGTGACGAAGCTCGCGGCGGCCGTCGCCCGGATCGGGGCGCACCGCTGGCCGGAGCAGCTGCCGGAGGCCACGCGGGATCTGCTCCGCGGGGTCTCCGACATCACCGGGGTGCCGTTCGCCGCGGAGTCGTACCCCGACCTGCTCGCCGAGCTCGGTTCGGTCGCGAAGTTCGTCGGGGCGACCCTGCAGAACACCGCGAACCCGAGTCTGCTCGCCGCCGGCTACAAGCACAACGTCATCCCGTCGAGCGCGGAGGCGCTCATCGACTGCCGTCCGCTGCCCGGCGAGCACGAGAACCTCGTGGCGACGATCCGCGAGCTCGCCGGCGAGAGGGTCGAGGTGCACACCGAGATCGAGGCCCCCGCTCTCGAGGCGCCGTTCTCCGGGCGTCTCGTCGACACGATGACGAGCGCGCTGCTGGGCGAGGACCCGGGAGCGCGGGTGCTGCCGTACACGCTCTCCGGCGGGACCGACAACAAGTCGCTCGCCGCGCTCGGCATCCGCGGCTACGGGTTCGCCCCGCTGCGGCTCACCGGCGACCTCGACTTCCCGGCGATGTTCCACGGCGTCGACGAGCGGGTGCCGGTGTCGGCGCTGACGTTCGGCACCCGGGTGCTCGACCGCTTCCTCCGCGAGGCCTGAGCGGGTGCTCAGGACCTGCCGCGGCGGCGCGGCAGGGAGGCGATGACGACCCCGAGGAGGACGAGGACCATCGCGAGAACGGTCGTCCACGTCACCGGGGTGCGGGAGATCGGCAGCACGAGGTCGATGACGAGCGAGCCGACGAGGCTGCCGAACAGCGAGCACAGGCTGAGCAGGAGGACGCCGAGGTGCTCGACGGCGATGGTCGTCACGCCGATGAACATCACCCCGAGCACCCCGCCGACGAGGGTCCAGGCCTGGCCGGGGAACTCGGGCAGCGCGGTGATCCGGGTGCCGGTGCCGAGGAGCACGAGCGACATCGCGACGAGGAGGACCGAGCCGGTGAGGAAGTTGATGAACGTCGCGGCCCCCGCCGAGGAGGTGCGGAGCTTGAGGCGTCCGTTGAAGGCCTGCTGGAAGGCGGTCATCGCGCCGGCGGTGAACGGCAGGAGCGGCGCCCACCAGCTGATGCCGTGCTCGAGTGCCCCGGCCGAGGACAGCACGACCCCGCCGAGCACGACGAGGACGCCGAGCACCCGTCGGAGGGTGAGCGCGGACCGCCCGCCCGGCGGGAGATCGGTGTTGTCGACGACGAGCGCGCCGACGAGCTGACCGGACACGAAGGCCATGGTGAAGATCGCGACCCCGAAGAAGGGGACGGTGAGCGCCTGCGCGCTGACGACCGCGGCGCCGGCGAAGCCGCCGAGCGTCATCCACCAGGGGAAGTCGCCGTCGGCGACGAGTCGGACCGCCCGGCGCAGCGCGGTCCGGGTGCCGGGGGAGGCGAGGGCGACGACGACCATGACGAGCATCCCGCCGAGGAAGGATCCGGAGGCGGCGAACACCCCGGCCCCGGTGATGCCGGCGAGCGCGGCGTTCGCGGTGCCCTGGAACGCCATCGCGGTCCCGGCGAGCGTCGTGGCGAGCGCGCTGAGGAGAACTGCGGGCGGCATCCTCAGGCAGTCCGCTGCACGCGGATGATACGACGGCGCAGCCACACCGTGCGCGAGCCGCCCATTCCGATCCGGGTCCGGGCGAGCTCCCACCGTCCGTACTCGGCGGCCTCGGTGAGGAGCGACCGGGCCTCGTTGCGGGTGGTGTCCCGAGGGAAGCTCACGGTGCGGAACTCGTACTCGACCGGGGTCCGGGTGCGCTTCATCGTTCCTCCGAGATCTCCGACATTCGGGGTCGGCGGCCACTGTATCACCGGCCGCGGGCCCGGGCGCGGCGTCTCGGCTAGCCTGGGTGCATGGTGCACATCGTGCTCGTCCGCCACGGCGAGAGCTCCGCGAACGCCGACGGGATCCTCGCCGGGCGCATGCCCGGCGTGTCTCTCACCCGGGCCGGGATCGAGCAGATCCGGGGCCTCGCCGACATCTTCCCCTTCCGGACCGTGGCCGAACTCCGGTGCTCGACCCTCCAGCGCTGCCGGGAGACCGCCGAGGTGCTGCTCGCCGGCATCCGCGCTGAGCGGGTGCGCGAGTCCCCGGAGTTCGCCGAGGTCGACTACGGAACGTGGTCGGGCAGGCGGCTCGCCGAGCTCAAGGAGCTCCCGGAGTGGCAGGCGGTGGCCGGCAGGCCGTCGACCGTGCAGTTCCCCGAGGGTGAGGCGCTGAGCGCCGCGGCCGCACGGGCGGTCGCCGGGGTGGAGGCCTTCGTCGCCGAGCTCCGGACGGCGGCCCCGGCCGAGACCGTGCCCGTCGGGGTCGTCGTCGCCCACGGGGACATCATCAAGGCCGTGCTCGCCGCCGCGCTCGGGATGCCGCTCGACGACTTCCAGCGGATCGCGGTCGCACCCGGATCGCTGAGCGTGGTGAAGTACCCGGGGACCGCGCACCCCACGGTGACGGCGATGTCGGTGACGGCGACCGTGCGACCCGGCGAGGCGGGAACGCTCGGCGGAGGACGCTGAGCGGACCGATGCGGCGCTCAGACCGCGGCGATCGTCCCGGTGCCGAGGAGTGCGAAGAGCACGAGGCCGAGCGCGACGCGGTACCACACGAAGATCGCGAAGGACCGGGTCTGGACGAAGCGGAGGAAGGCGACGATGACGACGTACCCGACGGCGAAGGACACCGCGGTGGCGAGGATCGTCGGACCCCAGCCGAGCACCATCGGCTCGCCGATGCTCTGGAACAGTCCGTAGACGCCCGAGGCCATGACGGCGGGGACCGCGAGGAGGAACGAGTAGCGGGCGGCAGCCTCCCGGGTGAAGCCCATGAGGCGGCCGGCGATGATCGTCCCGCCGGAGCGCGACACGCCGGGGATGAGCGCCATCGCCTGGGCGAACCCGTAGACGAGACCCTGCTTCCACGTCATGTGCTCGAGATCGCGCTCGCGCGGGCCGACCTTGTCCGCGATGCCGAGGATGAGGCCGAACAGGATGAGCATCGCGCCGGTGATCCACAGATTGCGCAGCACGCTCTCGATCGCGTCCTGGAACGCGAGACCGAGGACGCCGATCGGGATCGAGCCGAGGATGATGAGCCACCCGAGCCGGGCCTGCGGGTCGCCCTTCTCGCGCCGCCCGACGAGCGAGGCGCACCACGAGCGGACGATGCCGACGATGTCGCGCCAGAAGTAGACGAGCACGGCGGTCTCGGTGCCGATCTGCACGATCGCGGTGAAGAACGCTCCCGGGTCCTCGCCGGGAAGCAGGAACTCCCCGACGATCCGCAGGTGCGCCGACGACGAGATCGGGAGGAACTCGGTGAGCCCCTGCACCACGCCGAGCACCGCGGCGATCAACCAGTCCATCGAAATCCTTCTCATCCGTGCGCGAGCCCGGCCGCGCGGGCCGAGGACGACCCCGAGCTGCGCTCAGGGCCCAGACCAGGGTAGTCCCCGGTTCGGGTAACCTCAAAGACTATGCGCATCAACCGAGTGGGAACGTCCGGCTTCGAGGTCTCCGAGCTCGGCCTGGGGGCCTTCGAATGGGGTCACCGAGTGAGTGCGGAGACCGCGCAGGAGCTCGTCGACGCGTACGCCGAGGCGGGCGGCACCGTGCTCGAGCTGCCGTCCTTCGCCTCGCCGGCGGCCGAGGTCGTGGGAGACCTGAGTCTTCCCTCCGAGATCGCCCTCATCGGCCGTGTCGGCGTCCGCGTGGACCGTCGCGGCGCGCGTCTGTCGCTCGGGCGGGCGACGATCCTCGCCCAGGTCGACGCGCTCCTCGAGCGCACGCGCACCGAGCGGATCGACGTCCTCGCCCTCGACGGCTTCGATGAGCGGACGCCGCTCGAGGAGACCGCCTCGGCGCTCGACACCGTGCTCCGCAGCGGTGCGGTCGTCCACGTCGCGGCCGCGCATCACACGGGCTGGCAGCTCGGTGCCCTGCGGGCCGTGGGCATCCCCGTCGTCGCGGCGCTCAATGAGCTGTCCCTGCTCGACCGGCGGGCCGAGGCCGAGGTGCTCCCGGCCGCGAACCACTTCGGCATCGGGGTGATCGCCGGCTCCGCGCTCGGTCGCGGGATCCTGCCCGGCCGGTACGCGACGGGAATCCCGCGGGACTCGCGCGCCGCAGGCGACGGCCGGGACCGGGTGGTCGAGCGCCTCACCGAGGACACCGAGCACGTCATGGCCGGGGTGACGAAGGCGGCCGCGGGCCTGGGGGTCTCTCCGCTCGACGTCGCGCTGGCGTGGAACCGGCAGCTGCCGGTCGCGTGTTCGCTCGTCGCGCCGCGCTCGGTCGAGCAGCTGCGGCAGATCCTCGACACCGATCTCGAGCTCGAGCCGGAGATCCGGGACGCGCTCGATCAGATCTCGGACCGCTGAGCCTCAGCGGGCGGGCTCGTCGTCCTCGAAGTCGTCGTCCTCGTCATCGTCATCATCGAAGTCGTCGTCGTCCGCATCGTCCTTCGCGTCCTCGACGTCGTCGAACAGCTCGAACGGGGTGACCTCGTCGAACGCGGTGTAGAGCGCGTCCTCGTAGATCTCGAAGGCGTCGGCGAGCGCCATGTAGCTGGCCTCCACCCGGGGGTCGGTGTCGGAGGTCCGGTGCGCGGCCGCGGCATAGTGCTCGCGGACAGCGGAGAGGAAGTCGTCGAGTGCCACCTGCGGATCAAGGCTCATGCACCCAATGTAGCCCACCGCACGCACCCGGGGAACCCGTGCGGAGCGTGCATCGTCGCACGTGACGCGCATGCCGGAGGAGGTGCCCTAGGCTGGTGCCATGCCACCGCAGGTTTTCGATCATTCCGCACCGGATCGGTTCGTCGTCGGCACCGTCGGGCTGCCCGGGGAGCGGACGTTCTTCCTCCAGGCCCGCACCGCCGAGAGGATCACCACCGTGGTGCTCGAGAAGGAGCAGGTCGAGATGCTCGGGGAGCGGGTGAACGAGCTCCTCGACCTCGTCCGGTCGAAGTCGAGCGATCCGCGCTCGATCCCGCTGCAGCCGCGCGAGGACCTCATCGACAATGCCGGGCTGAGCGTCCCGGTCGAAGCGGAGTTCCGGGTCGGCACCATGAGCCTCGGCTGGGACACCGTCGCCGAGCACATGGTCATCGAGTGCTTCGAGTTCACCCAGGAGGACGCGGAGTCGGGGACGAGCGCGGATCCGGACGAGGCGGAGGACCGCGACCGGCTGCGCGTCGTGCTCGGCGCCGCGCAGGCCCGCGAGTTCTCCCGCCGCGCCGATCAGGTGGTCGGCGCCGGCCGCCAGGACTGCCCGTTCTGCTCCCTCCCGCTCGACGCGGACGGACACATGTGCCCGCGGGCCAACGGGGTCGCCCGCTGATGACCGACGAGCAGGTGGCGTGCGCGCTCCTGCGCGAGGGCACCGTCGAGGAGCTCGGCCGGATCCCCGGGGCCTCGAACGACACCCGGCTCGTCACCGTGGCCCGGGGCGCGGAGCTGCTCCGCGCGGTGTACAAGCCGACCGCGGGGGAGCGGCCGCTGCGCGACTTCCCGCTCGGCACCCTCGCCCGCCGCGAGGTCGCCGCCTACCTGCTCGGCCTCCGGTGCGCGGACGTGCGGGTGCCGCCGACGGTCATGCGCCACGACCTGCCCGCAGGTCCCGGGTCCCTCCAGGCCTATGTCGAGGCCGACGGCGACCCCGAGGAGCGCGTCGGGGTGTTCGCGCCCGCGGCGGTGCCCGACAACTGGGCGCCGATCCTCAGCGCGCTCACCCCCGATGACGAGGAGGTCGTCGTCGCACACGCGCTGAGCGACGAGCTGCGCGCGCAGGCGCTGTTCGACGTCGTGACGAACAACGCCGACCGCAAGGCCGGGCACCTGCTCCACGGCCACTACCTGCCGGGGACCGCCGCGCCCGGGCTGTTCGCGATCGACAACGGACTGTCGTTCCACGTCCGACCCAAGCTCCGCACGATCCTCTGGGGCTTCGCCGGCTCCCCGCTCAGGGCGCAGGAGCACGCGCTGCTCTCCGGACTCCTCGCCGCGCAGGACGCGATCGCGGACGAGCTCACCGGTCTGCTGTCGGGCGCGGAGCGCGACGCGCTCTTCGAGCGCATCGCCGGGCTGCTCGTCCGGGGGCGGCTGCCCGCGGTGCCGCAGGGCCGGACGCCGATCCCCTGGCCGCCGCTGTAGGCGCCTTTGCCCGGTCTCGCCCGGGCTGTCTATGGTGGGGTGGTGAAATCCTGGTCTGCACCCGCCGTCCCCGAGCTCGCGACCGCCGGCGACGCCCCCGTGATCTTCTGCTCCTCCGCCCGCGGCCCCGTCGCCGCACCCCGAGCGAAGGGTGAGGCGCGCCTCTACGTCTGCGGCATCACCCCCTACGACTCGACCCACCTCGGCCACGCGGCGACCTACGTCGCCTTCGACGTGCTCGTGCGCGTGTGGCGCGACGCCGGGATCGACGTCACCTACGTGCAGAACACCACCGATGTCGACGACCCGCTCCTCGAGCGCGCCCAGGCGACCGGTGTCGACTGGCGGGATCTCGCCCGCTCCCAGATCGAGCGGTACTTCGGCGACATGGAGGCCCTGCGGATCATCCCGCCGGACTCGTACATCGGCGCCGTCGAATCCGTCGACCTCATCGTGGCGGCCGTCGAGCGGCTGCTCGAGCGCGGCGCCGCCTACCGGATGCCGAACGGCGACGTGTACTACCGCATCGGCACTCCGGTCGAGCCCCCGTTCGGATCGATCTCCAAGCTCGATCGCGCAGCGATGCTCGAGCTGTTCGCCGAGCGCGGCGGCGACCCCGAGGTCGAGGGCAAGGAGGATCCCCTCGACGCCCTCCTCTGGCGCGCTGCCCGCGAGGGCGAACCGCACTGGGAGGGCGGGGCGCTGGGGCCCGGTCGGCCGGGCTGGCACATCGAGTGCGCGGTCATCGCCGAGCAGTACGCCGGGCTGCCGCTCACCGTGCAGGGCGGCGGCAGCGACCTCGTGTTCCCCCACCACGAGATGGGCGCCGCGCACGCGACGGCGCTCACCGGCACCGAGTTCGCCCGGACCTACATGCACACCGGGATGGTCGGACTCGACGGCGAGAAGATGAGCAAGTCGAAGGGCAACCTCATCTTCGTCTCCTCCCTGCGCGAGGACGGGGTCGACCCGATGGCGATCCGGCTCGTGCTCCTCGCCCACCACTACCGCAGCGACTGGATGTACCGGGCGGACGATCTCGAGGCCGCACGGCACCGCCTGCAGACGTGGCGCGCGGCCGCCGGCCGGGCCTCGGCCGTGCCCGCCGCCGAGGTCATCGCGAACCTCCGCCAGGAGCTCACCGACGACCTCGACTGCCCCGCGGCACTGTCCGTCGTCGACGACTGGGCGGCGGGGACCGCGAGCGGTCCGGCCGATGCCGACACCGCCGCGATCGTCACCGCGATCGACGCCCTCCTCGGCGTCGAGCTCTGAGGAGCCCTCACTCCTCCCTGCGGCGCCGGCTGAGATAGCGCTCGAACTCGCGCGCGATCGCCTCGCCGGAGGCCTGGGGCAGCTCGGTGGCGTCGGTCATGCCCTCGATCCGGGCGACGTGCTCGGCGAGGTCCTCGTCGCTCTCGACGAGCGCGTCGGTGCCGACCTCCCACGCCCGCGCCTCGTCGACGAGCTCGCGCTGGTCGACGACGAGCCCGGTGAGATCCTCGAAGGCGCCGAGCATCGCGAGCACCGCCTTGGGGGAGGGGCTCGACGCGGCGTAGGCCGGGACCGCGACCCAGTGCGACACCGCGGCCATGCCGTCCCCGGCGAGCGTCGTCGACAGCACCCCGAGGATGCCGACCGGTCCGGTGTAGTGGGCCTCGTCGATGCCGAGCTCCCGGGCGAGCGCGGGATCCTCCGCGGTCGTCGCCACCGGCAGCGGACGGGTGTGGGTGACGTCGGCGAGGAGCGAGCCGAGGAGGACGACCCGGTCGTCCGGTGCGAACCGCTCCCGCAGCCGGTCGATGTACTCGCGCCACCGGTACGAGGGCTCGGTGCCGATGACGACTTCGACGGGCAGCTCCGTGCCCGGCACCACCCCGGTGTGGGCGACGCAGCCGGGCCACTCGATCGCCGGACCGTCCGCGTCGCGCCGCAGCGCAGGGCGGATGAAGGTCATGTCGTAGTACTCGTCGCCGGAGAACAGCGTCTCTGCGGAGAGGTCCCAGGCGCCGACGAGATGGCGGGCGGTGTCGACGGCCGCCTCCCCGGCGTCGTTCCACCCCTCGAACGCGATGACGACGAGCCGGCCTCCGGCGGATGGCAGAAAACTCATGTCCTCAGATTACGCTGGTGCGTCTATGGACACCTTCTCCGCGGTCCTCTGGGACATGGATGGCACCCTCGTCGACACCGAACCGTACTGGATGCGGGCCGAGACCGCGCTCATGCACGCCCATGGCCTCGACTGGGACGACGAGCACGGCCTCCTCATGGTCGGCAACGATCTCCTCACCTCCGCCCGGATCCTCATCGATCACGGACTTCCCCTCCCCGCTGAGCAGATCGTCGAGATCCTCCTCGACGGGGTGATCGAGCAGGTGCGCGAGCACGTCCCGTTCCGTCCCGGCGCCCGCGCGCTCCTCGAGGAGCTCCGGGAGGCCGGGGTGCCGTGCGCGCTCGTGACGATGTCCTACCGGCGGCTCGCCGAAGCGGTGGTCGAGGCCTGCCCCGCGGGCAGCTTCGCGGTGCTCGTCACCGGGGACGAGGTGCCGGCCGGCAAGCCCGACCCGGCGCCCTACGTGCTCGGGGCCGAGGCGCTCGGCCTCACGCCGGGCGAGTGCCTCGCGCTCGAGGACTCGATCCCCGGTCTCACGAGCGCCGAGGCGGCGGGCACCGTGGCCGTGGGCATCCCGCACCTCGTCCCGCTGCCGGAGCTGCCCGGACGGACGCTCGTGCTCTCGCTGTCCGGCCTCGATCTCGCCGGCCTGCGCAACCTCGCGGCCCGGGCGCGGGAGGCTCAGGTCTCCGACAGGAGGTCGTGACCGGCGATCGCGGTGACCGGCGGCGGCTCCGGTGCGGTGTTGCCCCACGCCGGACACAGAGGCTTGAAGTGGCACCAGCCGCACAGCGGGGACTTCCGCGGCCGCCAGCGGCCGGTGCGCGCGCTCGCGGTGATGTCGTCCCAGATGCCGAGGATCTCCGCCTCCGTGCGCTCGATGTCCGCGGCGGTCGGGTGGTAGCTCGCGATCGACCGGCTGCCGAGGTACAGGAGCTGGAGCGTATGGACGAGGACGCCGTCGGTCCGATGCCGCAGCAGCGCGTAGAACCGCATCTGGAAATCCGCCTCGCGGCGGTACTGGGGGCGCGGCTGCTTGCCCGTCTTGTAGTCGACGAGCCGCACCTGCCCGCCCGGCGCGACGTCGACCCGATCGATGAATCCGCGCAGCACGAGCCCGTTGTCGAGCGTGACGGAGACGAACTTCTCCCGTTCGGCGGGCTCGAGGTTCTCCGGCAGCTCGAGTCCGAAGTACGCGCGGAGCAGCTCGGTCGATTCCCGGAACAGCGCGTCGACGGCCGGCTGGTCGGGGTACATCGCCGCGATCTCCGGGTCGCGCTCGCTCAGCGCGGTGTAGCACCCGGGGAGGAGCGCGACGGCGGTGTCGAGGGTGCGCTCGGGCGGCGGCGAGTCGAAGAGCCGTTCGAGGACCGCGTGGACGAGGGTGCCCTTGAACGCCGCGGGCGAGGGAGGCTCCGGAAGGCGGTCGAGCGTGCGGAAGCGGAACTTGAGCGGGCACTGCACGAAATCGTTCGCGCGGGAGGGGGATAGGGCTGCGAGTTCGACCATGGTCGCACTCTATCGAGAGCCGCGGACACCGGGAGCGCGGGCTCCTGCGCGGACCGGCGGACCGGTAGGATGGACCGCATGTCGGAGACCACCTCAGCGCGCCGTGCCCCCGGGGCGGCGCGCGGCCTGCACCTCGGGCGCGTGCTCGGCGCTCCCGTCGTCCTCGCCTGGTCGTGGTTCCTCGCCGCTATCGTCATCACGCTGCTGTTCCGGCCCTGGATCAGCGACGTCCGCCCCGACCTGGGCCACGGCGCCTGGCTCGTCGCCTTCGCCTACGCGGTCCTCCTCTTCGGCTCGGTGTTCCTCCACGAGCTCGCCCACGGGGTCGCCGGCCGCGCCGCCGGACAGCGGGTCGCCGCCATCGAGCTCAACGTGTGGGGCGGCTTCACCCGGTTCGAGCCGCGCATCGAGGAGGACTCCGCCCGCGCCGCCTCGACGAGCTTCGTCATCTCGATCGTCGGGCCGATCGTCAACATCGTGCTCGCCGGCCTCGGCTGGGCGGGGCTCCAGTTCACGCAGGGCGGGTCGGTCGCCTGGCTCCTCCTCATCGCGCTGACCTTCGCCAACCTCGCCCTCGGGGTGATCAACCTGCTGCCGGGCATCCCGCTCGACGGCGGCTGGGCGCTCCAGGCGCTCATGTGGCGCGCCACCCGCAGCCAGTACCGCGGCACGGTTGTCGCGAGCTGGGTCGGCCGCCTCATCGCCGCGGGCTTCGTGGGCTGGGCGCTCATCGCGCCCCTCCTCGCCGGCCGCCGGCCCGATCTCGTCACCGTGCTGTGGATGACCGCGATCGCGGTCATGCTGTGGGTGTCCGCCGGCGACGCCCTCGTCCACGCCCGGCGCGCCCGCCGGATGGAGACCTACGACCTGTCCCGGGTGATCCAGCCGGCGATCGCCGCGACCGGGGACGCCGACGTCGAGGCGCCCCTCGCCTACGCCGACCGCGCGGGCGCCGCGGGCGCACCCGGCACCCCGCCGGGCCCGCCCCCGCTCGTCGTCGTGCTCGATCCCGCCGACCTGCCCTACGGGCTCCTCGACCGGCACGCCGCCTCGCAGGTCGCGGCCGGCCCTGGCCCGGGCGCACAGGTCAAGGACTTCGTCCGGCCGTTCGGGGCCTGGATCGGCGTCCCCCGCGACATCACCGCCCCGCACCTCCTCGAATCGCTCACCCACCGCCCCAAGGCGCAGTTCTGCCTCGTCATGGACGGCAGCACGCTCACCGGCGTCATCGACCTCCAGGAGTTCTTCGACGAGCTTCTCGCGGACTGAGCCGCGCGCGCCCGTCCGGCCGCTCCCGACTAGAGTGGAGGCGATGACTACCGACACCTCCACCGGCGCGGTCCACCGCCGCGGACCGCTGCGCATCGGCGACAAGGTCCAGCTCACCGACCCGAAGGGCCGCCTCCACACGATCGTCCTCGAGGCCGGTCGCGAGTTCCATACGCACAAGGGCTCCCTCGCCCACGACACGCTCATCGGCGGCAGCGAGGGCACCGTCGTCCACACCACCGGGGGAGTGCCGTACCAGGTGCTCCGGCCGCTCCTCGAGGACTTCGTCATGTCGATGCCGCGCGGTGCCGCGGTCGTCTACCCCAAGGACGCGGCGCTCATCGTGACCTTCGGCGACATCTTCCCCGGTGCCACCGTCGTCGAGGCCGGCGTCGGCTCCGGGGCCCTCACCCTGTCCCTGCTCCGCGCGGTGGGCGACGGCGGGCGCGTGCACTCCTTCGAGCGTCGCGAGGAGTTCGCGCGGATCGCCGCCGGGAACATCGAGGACTTCTACGGCGCGCCCCACCCCGCGTGGGGCCTCACGCTCGGCGACCTCGCCGAGGAGCTGCCCCGGGAGTTCGCGCCCGGCACCGTCGACCGGGTGGTCCTCGACATGCTCGCCCCCTGGGAGTGCCTGCCGGCCGTCACCGCCGCGCTCGCCCCCGGCGGCGTGCTCGCGTGCTACGTCGCGACGGTTCCGCAGCTCTCGCGCACCGCGGAGGCGCTGCGCGCCTCGGGAGACTACACCGAGCCGCGGGCCATGGAGTCGATGGTCCGCGACTGGCACCTCGAGGGCCTCGCCGTCCGCCCCGAGCACCGGATGATCGCCCACACCGGCTTCCTCGTCTTCGCCCGGCGCCTCGCCGACGGCACCGAACCCCTCGAGCGGCGACGCCGCCCGCAGGGCAGCGAGCCGAGCCCCGAGGACCGCGCCGCGTGGGAGGGCGGGGAGATCACCGCCCATGCGATCGGCGCCCGCGAGGCGACCGGCAAGAAGCTCCGCCGCGTCATCCGCGAAGCGGGGTCCCGGAACCGCGCCCTCGACAGCGCCGCCCAGGCCGGCCCCGCGCACCCCACCGACCCGACCGGGGAGATCGACCCCGGCAGCACGCCCGAGGAGGACTCATGACCGACGTCGACCGGACCGCCGAACTCGCCGCCGTCCGCAAGGACGCGTCCCAGCTCCGTCAGCAGCTGTTCAACGCCTCGAAGCGCAACGACGCGCTCTCGCGGACTCTCAAGACCGCCCGCGAGGAGCTCGTCCGGATCCGCGCCGAGGCCGAGCGCCTCTCCGAGCCGCCGAACTCCTTCGGCACCGTCCTCGCCCTCGTCCCCGGTCCCGACGACACCCATCAGCTCGACGTCATCGCCTCCGGGCGTCGGATGCGCGTGGGCGTCACCCCGGAACTCGACGTGTCGACCCTCGTCCCCGGGACCGAGGTCCGCCTCTCCGAAGGGCTCGTCGCCCTCGAGGCGGTCGGCTTCGCCGACGCCGGGAACGTCGTGTCGGTGCGCGAGGTGCTGCCCGACGGACGGATCCTCATCGGCGCGCCCGGCGACGACGAGCAGATCCATCGCCTCTCCGGCCCGCTGCGCGCCGAGGGGGTGCGACCGGGCGACGCGGTCCTCGTCGACAGCCGGACCCACTTCGCGCTCGAGAAGATCGAGAAGCCCGAGGTCGCTTCGCTGCTGCTGGAGACGGTCCCGGACATCTCCTACAACGACATCGGCGGTCTCGAGGACCAGATCGACATGATCCAGGACGCCGTCGAGCTCCCGTTCGAGCATCCCGAGCTCTACACCGAGCACGGCCTCAAGCCGCCCAAGGGGATCCTCCTCTACGGCCCTCCCGGCTGCGGCAAGACCCTCATCGCGAAGGCGGTGGCGAACTCGCTGGCCCAGCGCCGCGGGGGCGAGGGCACGCGCTCGTACTTCCTCAACATCAAGGGTCCCGAGCTCCTCGACAAGTACGTCGGCGAGACCGAGCGCCAGCTCCGGCTGATCTTCTCCCGCGCCCGGGAGAAGGCGACCGCCGGATCCCCGGTCGTCGTGTTCTTCGACGAGATGGAATCGCTCTTCCGTACCCGCGGGACCGGCAAGTCCTCCGATGTCGAGACGACGATCGTGCCGCAGCTGCTGAGCGAGATCGACGGCGTCGAGCGGCTCGACAACGTCATCGTCATCGGCGCGTCGAACCGCGAGGACCTCATCGATCCTGCGATCCTGCGCCCCGGCCGGCTCGACGTCAAGATCCGCATCGAGCGCCCCGACGAGCAGGGCGCGGCCGACATCTTCTCGAAGTACCTCACCACCGACCTCCCGCTCCACCCGAGCGTCCTCGACGCGGCCGACGGCTCCCGCACCCAGGCGGTCGAGCGTCTCATCACCGCCTGCGTCGAGCGGATGTACGCGCGGGACGCGGAGAACGCCTTCGTCGAGGTGACCTACGCGACGGGTCAGCGGGAGCTCCTCCACTTCGCGGACTTCGCCTCGGGCGCGATGATCTCGAACATCGTCGACCGCGCGAAGAAGCACGCGATCAAGTCGTTGCTCGCCGACGGCGAGCGCGGTCTGACCTGGGAGCACTTCGCACGGGCGATCGCCGAGGAGTTCTCCGAGCACGAGGACCTGCCGAACACGACGAATCCGGACGAATGGGCCCGCATCAGCGGCCGGAAGGGCGAGCGGATCACCCACCTGCGGATGGTCCAGCACGAGGCCCCGAGCGGGGACGGCGTCGGCGAGCGGGCCCCGGCGGCCGGTCCCGGCACGCCGATCGTCACCGCGGAGGCCGACTCCGACCTCGTCTGAGGCGGCTCAGCGGCCGGAGCGGCCGGCCACCGCGGTGGCGATGAGGCGCCAGCCCACGAGCGTGACGAGGTTGAGCGAGGCGGCGACGACGACGAAGGGTCCGGCGGTGCCCTCGCCGATGAGCGCGCGGACCACGAGCCCGACGAGCACGGTCGTCGCCCAGATGCCGACCCCGGTGCGCAGCGGGGCGAGCGGAGCGACCCACACCGCGTTGAGGAGCCACGCGACGAGGAGGCCGAGGAGGAACGGCCAGGCGGTCCCGATGATGCCGTCGACGTCGAGGTCCCGTGCATGGGTCCAATAGCCCACGACGGTGAAGATCGCGACGAGCACGAGGTCGACGACGACGGCGGTGAACAGGTGAGAGGATTTCTTGGCGGCCACGCCTAGAGTGTAGACGTGGAGCCACCGGTCGTCCGAGTGCGGCAGGCCGGAGAGGGGAGAGGACGTCATGCTCAGGGTCGAGAGGATCATGGGGGCGGAGACCGAGTTCGGGATCTCGCGCCCCGGCAATCCGCACGCGAATCCGATGCGCGATTCGGCCCGGGTGGTCGACGCCTACGCGGGTCCCCGGGGCCTGCGGTCGAGCCAGAGCTTCTGGGACTTCGAGACCGAGTCCCCGCTCGCCGACGCCCGCGGTTTCCTCTTGAACGTCGCCGACGCCCACGCCTCCCAGCTCACCCACCTCCCGCAGGCGGAGCCGGAGGCCCAGTACCTCGCCAACGTCGTGCTCACCAACGGCGCCCGGCTCTACGTCGACCACGCCCACCCCGAGTACTCCTCGCCGGAGACCCTCACGCCGCGCGACGTCGTGCGCTGGGACCGGGCGGGCGACCTCGTCGCCCTCGCCGCGGTGGAGGCCCTGGCGGCCGGCGACGAGCCGGTCAACCTCTACAAGAACAACACCGACTCGAAGGGCGCGTCCTACGGCGCGCACGAGAACTACCTCGTCGACCGCGCGATCGAGTTCGACGCGATCGTCGCCGGCATCACCCCGTTCTTCGTCACCCGCCAGATCCTGTGCGGCGCCGGCCGGGTGGGCATCGGGGTCAACGGGGAGACCGCCGGGTACCAGATCTCCTCGCGGGCGGACTTCTTCGAGGCCGAGGTCGGCCTCGAGACGACGCTCCGCCGGCCGATCGTCAACACCCGGGACGAGCCGCACGCCGACCCCACGCTGTACCGGCGCCTCCACGTCATCCTCGGCGACGCGACGCTCGCCGAACCGGCCACGCTCGTGCGGTTCGGCACGACCTCGCTCGTCCTCGGACTCATCGAGTCGGGGCAGGTGCCCGCGCTCGAGCTCGCCGACCCGCTCGACTCGCTGTGGACCGTGTCGCACGACCTCGACCTCACCGCCCGCCTGCCGCTGGCCGACGGGTCGACCATGACCGCCCTCGAGATCCAGCAGGTCTACCTCGACGCCGCCCGCGCCGCCGCCGGGGACTCCCCGGACGCCGATACCGCGGAGGTCCTCTCCGAGTGGCAGCGGTTCATCGATGCGCTCGCCCGGGACCCGCGGGAGCTCGCCGACAGCGTCGACTGGGTCGCCAAGCTCGTCCTCCTCGAGCAGTACCGCACCCGCGAGAACCTCCCGTGGGACCACCCGAAGCTCGCGCTCATCGACGTCCAGTACCACGACGTGCGCCCCGCGAAGGGGCTCTTCCACCGCCTCGAGAGCACCGGGCGGATCCGCCGGATCACCGACCCGGCCGAGGTCGCGCAGGCCGTGGACACCCCGCCGGAGGACACCCGCGCCTGGCTGCGCGGGCGCGTGGTCGAGCGGTTCACCGATGCGCTCGTGTCCGCGAGCTGGGACTCGCTCGTCCTCTCCGCCGGCGGGGAGGCGCTCATCCGGGTGCCCATGCGCTACCCCCTCAAGGGCACGAAGGCCCTCGTCGAGGACCGGATCGCGGCATCCGAGACCCCTGCGGACCTCCTCGCCGCGCTCGGAGTCACTAGACTCGGTACGACAGCCCCCCGAGACAGCAGCGAGGTGTGAGATGAGCGGCCAGGAGCAGATCCGGAGCAATCGCAAGGACGACGTCGAACCGATCGACCCCCCGGTCGCCGCGCAGGCGCAGACACAGGTGAACACCGCGGCAGTCGACTCGATCCTCGACGACATCGACAGCGTCCTCGAGACCAATGCCGAAGAGTTCGTCCGCAACTTCGTCCAGAAGGGCGGCCAGTGACTCCCGGTTTCGATCCCGCGTACCTGAGCTCGACGACGAACTCGTTCCTCGAGTTCGCCCGCGCCACCACGCCCGAGGTGCTCCCGTTCGCCGCCGCCGCGCCCGCCGCCCTCCCGGCGGCGCCGGAGGGCACGACGATCGTCTCGTTCAAGACCGCGAACGGCGTGCTCATGGCCGGTGACCGCCGGGCCACGATCGGCAACCTCATCGCGAGCCACATCATCGAGAAGGTCCATGCGGCCGACTCGACCTCGGTCATCGGCATCGCCGGCACCGCGGGCCTGGCGCTCGAGCTCATCCGGCTGTTCCAGCTCGAGCTCGAGCACTACGAGAAGATCGAGGGCACGCCGCTGTCGCTCGTCGGAAAGGCGAACCGCCTCGCCTCGATGCTCCGGGCCAACCTCGGGCTCGCGATGCAGGGCCTCGCGGTCGTCCCGCTGTTCGCCGGCGTCGAGCCCGGTGCGGACCACGGCCGGATCTTCAGCTTCGACGTCACCGGCGGGAAGTACGAAGAGGTCAACTTCCACTCGATCGGCTCCGGCTCGGGCTTCGCCCGGGGCGCCCTGAAGAAGCTGTGGAGCCCCGGCCTCGAGCCGGGCGAGGCGATTCGGGTCGCGGTCGAGGCGCTCATCGACGCCGCCGACGACGACTCCGCGACCGGCGGCCCCGACTTCGTGCGCCGGGTCGCCCCCGTGGTCCACCTCGTCGACGCCGCCGGCACCCGGCAGGTGCCGCAGACCGAGGTCCTCGACATCGCGACCGCTGTGGTCGCCGCACGCGCGGAAGGAGACCGGCGATGAGCGCACCGTTCTACGTCTCGCCCGAGCAGCTGATGAAGGACCGGGCGGAATTCGCCCGGAAGGGGATCGCACGCGGCCGCTCGGTCATCGTGCTCCGCTACGACGAGGGCATCCTGCTCCTCGCGGAGAACCCGTCCTCGACGCTGCACAAGATCGCCGAGATCTACGACCGGATCGGCTTCGCCGCGGTCGGCAAGTACAACGAGTTCGAGACACTGCGCCAGGCGGGTGTGCGCTATGCGGACCTCCGCGGGTACTCCTACGACCGCGCCGACGTCACCGCGCGCGGTCTGACGAACGCGTACGCGCAGACACTCGCCGGAGTCTTCACCACCGAATCGAAGCCCTTCGAGGTCGAGATCGTCGTCGCCGAGCTCGGCCGCACCGCCGCGGACGATCGGCTCTACCGGCTGTCTTACGACGGCTCGGTCGCCGACGAGAACGACCACGTCGCGATCGGCGGGCAGGCGGAGGCGATCTCCGCTCGGCTCGCCCGCGAGGTCACCGCGGAGAAGCCGCTGCCCGAGGTGTTCGCGATCGGTGTGCGCGCGCTGTCCCCGCAGGACGGCCCGCAGATCCCGGTCGAGAGCATCGAGGCCGCGATCCTCGACCGCACGTCGGGGACGCATCGCACCTTCCGCCGGCTCGCCGACAACGCGATGAGCGCCCTCCTCGATGCCGCCGGCCCCGCACCGGAGCCTCCCGCGGATCCGGGGAGCGCGTCGTGAAGCGGATCTTCGGGCTCGAGACCGAGTACGGCATCGCCTACACGCAGCGCGAGGGGCGTCGCCTCGGTCCCGAGGAGATCGCGCGCTACCTCTTCCGCCCCGTCGTCGAGTGGGGCCGCTCCTCGAACGTGTTCCTCCCCAACGGCGCCCGGCTCTACCTCGACGTGGGATCCCATCCCGAGTACGCCACCGCGGAGTGCGATGCGCTGCCCGACCTCCTCGCCCAGGACGCGGCCGGCGACGCGATCATGGTCGATCTCCTCGCGCGGGCGCAGGCCGCGATGGCCGAGGACGGGATCGACGGCACCGCCCACCTCGTGAAGAACAACACCGATTCGGCCGGGAACTCCTACGGCAGCCACGAGAACCTCCTCGTCCGCCGCTCGATGGACTTCTCCCATCTCACCTCGGTGCTCCTGCCCTTCCTCGTCGCCCGGCAGCTCATGGTCGGCGCCGGCGCGGTGATCCCGCGGACGGTCTCGACCGACCTTCGGCCGGCCGACTCGAACCGCGCCGCAGCTCCCGGCAGCACCCCGGCAGGGCCCGCCGTGCCCGCCACCGGCGATCTCGTCTACGGGCTGTCGGCCCGGTCCGACGTCATGTGGGAGGGGGTGTCCTCGGCGACGACCCGCTCGCGTCCGATCATCAACGCCCGCGACGAACCGCACGCCGACGCGGCGCAGTACCGGCGCCTCCACGTCATCGTCGGCGATTCCTCGATGTCCCGGACGACGACGGAGCTCAAGGTCGGCTCCGCGGCCCTCGTCCTCGACCTCATCGAATCCGGTGCGGCCATCCGGGACCTCGGCCTCCGCAACCCCATCCGCGACATCCGCCACATCGCCCGCGACGTCACCGGCCGGCACGTGCTCGAACTCGCATCGGGCGAGCGGCTCACCGTCATCGAGCTCCTCTCGATCTACCTCGAGCGCGCCCGTGCGCTCGTCGAGCGCGGCGACCACAGCCTCGGCTCCGACGCCACCGCTGCCAGGGTCGTCGACCGCTGGGCCCGGGTGCTCGCGGCCGTCGAGTCCGGGGACCTGTCCGGCATCGACACCGAGATCGACTGGGTGATCAAGAAGACGCTCGTCGAGCGCTATCTCGAGCGCTCCGAGGTCGGCCTCGCCGATCCGCGGATCGCGCGCCTCGACTTCGCGTACCACGACCTCACCCCGGGATCCGGGATGTTCGCCCGCCTCGAGGAGGCCGGGCTCGTCGCCCGCGGAGTCGAGCCCGCGGCCGTGCAGCGCGCCGTCGAGGAGCCGCCGGCGACCACCCGTGCCGCGGTCCGGGGACGCTTCGTCGCCGCCGCCCACGCCGCCCGGCGGGACTTCACCGTCGACTGGGTCCATCTGCGGCTCAATGATCAGCTCCAGCGGGCGGTGGTCCTCAAGGATCCGTTCGCCGCGCAGAGCGACTCCGCGGACGCCCTGATCTCCGGCCTCGGCGAGGCTCCGGGTGGGCACTCAGTGTGATTCGCTAGGATCGGGGCGGCTTCACCGCCCCGACCGATCCGCCGTGGAAAGGACGCCTTCGTGCGCAGAACCCTCATCAGCGCCCTGAGCATCGCCGTGCTGGCCCTCGCCGGCTGCGGCGACCAGGGTGCGGACTCGACCACCGAGACCCAGGCGGTCTCCACCGCCGAGGCCGCGACCACCTCGCTCGACGGCGTCACCGTCGAGGGGGAGCCCGACTCCGAGCCGACCGTGACCTTCGAGGCCCCGCTCGTCATCGAGGAGTCCGAGCACACCGTGCTCAACGAGGGTGATGGCGATCCGATCGCCGAGGGCCACCAGGTCACCGCGAACATGACCATGGTGTCCGGGACGAGCGGGGAGACCCTCGAATCGAGCTACCAGGCGGAGTCCCCGTCCGGCTTCCCGATGGACACCGCGCAGATCAACCAGGCGCTGTTCGACGCGCTCATCGATGTGCCGGTCGGCTCCCGGGTGCTGCTGAGCCTCAACGGCTCGCCCCAGTCCGGCCAGCCCGCCGAGACCCTGATCTACGTCGTCGACGTCGTGAGCGCCGAGGAGATCCCCGAGCCGCTCGAGCGCGCGTCCGGCGAGCCGCAGGAGCCCGTCGAGGGCATGCCCGAGGTGAGCACCGACGACGCCGGCGTACCGAGCATCACCGAGCCCGAGGGCGAGGCCCCCGGCGAGCTCACGGTGCACCCGACGATCGTCGGCGAGGGACCCGAGGTCACCGAGGGTCAGACCGTGAGCGTCCACTACTCGGGCTGGCTGTGGGACGACGCCTCGCAGACCTTCGACTCGAGCTGGGACCGCGGCGAGCCCTTCGCCGTCGAGGGCGTGGGCTCCGCACCCGTCATCGACGGCTGGAACGAGGCGCTCATCGGCCAGCCGGTGGGCTCCCAGATCCTCGTCGTCATCCCGCCCGAGAAGGGCTACGGCGCCCAGGGCTCGCCGCCGTCGATCCCCGGCGACGCGACCCTCGTGTTCGTCATCGACATCCTGTCCGCGGTCGGCTGATCCCGCCGACCCCACCGTTCCGTCCGTCACCTGCGAAAGGACCGCATCCATGGCCAAGAGCAAGCCCGAGGTCGAGTTCCCCGGCGACCAGCCGCCCACCGAGCTCGAGATCGTCGACGACGAGATCGGCACCGGCGCCGAGGCGAAGGCCGGCGACACCGTCGCCGTGCACTACGTCGGCGTCGCCCATTCGACCGGCGAGGAGTTCGACTCCTCGTACAACCGCGGCACCCCGCTCGAGTTCCGGCTCGGCGTCGGCATGGTCATCGCCGGCTGGGACCAGGGCGTGCAGGGGATGAAGGTCGGCGGCCGTCGGACGCTGCGCATCCCGCCCCACCTCGCGTACGGCGAGCAGGGAGCCGGCGGCGTCATCGCCCCCGGGGAGAGCCTGATCTTCGTCTGCGACCTCGAGAACGTCCGCTGACGACACTCTGATCGACCGCCGCACGGCGCCGTCCTCCGTCCCGTCGACCGGGCCGGCGGCGGCGCCGTCGGTGTGTCAGCCGGCGATCGCCCGGGCCGCCCACCGGCCGGCCGCGGCGGCCGACAGGAACGACACGGCGTCCTCGGTGAGGCCCCGGCCCATCGTCGACAGGCGGACCGGGGAGTCCTCGAGCGCCGCGAAGAGCCCGTCGAGATCGACGGGCACGAGCGTGTGCGCGGCGAGCGCCTCGAGCTGCGCGTCGAGGACGGGAGCGATGATCCGCGGATCGGGGTCGCACGCGGCAGCCGTCTCCTCCGGGAGCGTCGCGAGGTCGGGGAGCGGAACCGTGCACCCGGGGCGCGCCCCGCGTCCGACCGCAGTGAGAGTGTGGTGCGAGATCCCGAAGTGCCGACCGCGGGCATCGGCGTTCGACATCCGCGCCACCGCGACGGGGATCCCCCCGAGGAGCGCGGCGGCGTCGAGATGGTCGCCGACCACCATGCCGGAGAAGCCGAACGGGGTGCCGGTCCCGAGGTTCCCCGGTCCCTGGCTGAAGATCGTGATATCGGCGCCGACGACGTGGCGGGCGGCGAGCAGCGCGGAGTGCACCGTCACCGCTTCGTGGTCCCCGCCCCAGGCCTGACCGACGCTGATCGTGTCGGCGAGCCAGCCGGCCTCCTGCAGTCCCGTGACCGCCCGGGAGAAGGGGAGGGGGAGGGCGGCGCCGTCGGTCATCGCATAGGCGACGCGCAGGGTCGGGTCTTCGGCCCGGATGCCGGCGAGCACCGCCGGCAGGGCGGAGTGGAGGTCGGCGACGAGCACGGGCATGCCGTCGATCCCGGTGGCCGCGGCGAGCGTCGCGTGGTGCTCGGACTCCTGGTCGTCGACGCCGAGCACCATGGTCTGGGTGGGGGAGTAGCGTTCCTTGACGAGGTGCCCCGGGCCCGGCGGCAGGTCCGCGGGCAGCGCGTCGGGCAGCGCGACGACGAGCGCGAAGCCGCCGGTGCCGAGACCGCGGGCGAGCGCGGAGACGTTGAGGAGGACGGTGTCGCCCGGTTCCGGGGAGCCGACGAGCTCGGTGTAGGCGACCGCTCGGAGCGGCGCGCGCTCGGTGCGACCGGGCAGCGGCGCGTCCGGGGTCGCGAGGACCTCGCGCACTCCCGGCCGGTCGCTGTGGACGGAGACGACATGCGCGCGGCGCCAGTGGATCATATGACCACCGTACCGGGTGGGGGCCGTGTAGCGTGGAGGACGTGAACGATGCCGAGACGCGGGTGCGCGACCAGACGGAGCGGATCCTCAACCTGCTCATCGCCCTGCGCGCCGCGTCCGGATGGATCGACCGCGACACGCTCAAGGCGAGCATGGACGAGTACGCCCCGCTGAGCGACCAGGCCTTCGACCGCGCGTTCTCCCGCGACAAGCGTCTGCTGCGCGAGCTCGGCATCGAGATCAGCACCGCCACGTGGGCCGACGACTTCACCGGGGAGAACGGCTACGGCTACCGGATCACCTCCGCGGACTACGCGCTGCCGGAGATCGCGCTCACCCCGCAGGAGGCCGCGGTGCTCTCCGTCGCGAGCCGGTTCTGGAAGGACTCCGCGCTGAGCGAGCACAGCGGCCGCGCCCTCAACAAGCTCCGCGGGCTCGGCGTCGACCTCGACGCGGACGTCGCAGGTCTGCGCACCGAGGCGCGCTTCGCCACCGAGGTCTTCGCCGCCGCGCTGTCGGCGGTCAACGCGCGCCGGGCGGTCGGATTCGCCTACCGCCGGCCGGGCGGCGCGGTGCGGCAGCGACGCCTCGAGCCCTATGCGCTGCTCACCCGGGGCGACCGCGTCTACCTGCTCGGCCGCGACCTCGACAAGGACGAGATCCGCACGTTCCGCCTCTCGCGCGTCGACGGCGGGATCACACGTCTGCGCGGCCGCCGGGACGGCGACTTCACGGTGCCGGACGACTTCCGGCCGGGGGAGTGGTTCCGGCCCGTCCACGCCTCCGGGGAGAGCGTGACCGCCCGCATCCTCATCCGCCCCGGCAGCGCGGACCCGCTGCGCCGCCGCGGCACCGTGGTCGGGACGGATGCCGCCGGCCTCGACGTCGTCGAGCTCGAGTGCGAGGACGTCGACGAGCTCGCCGAGTCGATCCTCGGATTCGGGTCCGCAGTGCGCGTCGACGGCCCCGACGCCCTCGTCGACGCCCACGCCCGGATGCTCGACGCCACCCGCGCGTCCCTCGCCGCGCTCGCCGCAGGGAGCGACGCATGAGCACTGCCGCCTCCTCGCGCCTCGCCCGACTCCTCGGGCTCGTCCCGTACCTCCTCGAGAACCCCGGCGCGGAGCTCGAGCGCACCGCCGCGGTGTTCGGCGTCACCGTCGACGTGCTCGTCGACGACCTCCAGCTCCTCTTCGTCACCGGGAGGCCGGGACGGATGCCCGACGACCTCATCGAAGCGAGCTGGGAGGACGGCCGGATCCACCTCGGGAACGCCGACGAGGTGTCGGTGCCGGTGCGGCTCACCGGCGACGAGTCGACGAGCCTGCTCGTCGCCCTCGACCACCTCGCCACCCTCGACCCGGAGCAGGAGCCGGTGATCGCGTCGGTGCGCGACAAGATCCGGGCTGCGGCCGGGCTCGAGCACGCGCGCGCCGCCGTCGACGTCGAGGTGCCCCCGCTCGACCCCGAGCTCGCCGCCCTCGTGCGGCGCTCCGCGGAGGCCGGGACCGGGCTCGCCCTCGACTACTACGTCCCGTCCCGCGACGAGCGGACCGCGCGCACGGTGACCCCGCGCGCCCTCCGGCTCACCGGGCGGTGGTACATGGACGCGTGGTGCCACACCTCCGGCGGGGAGCGCTCGTTCGCCGTCGACAACATCCGCGAGCTCACCCCGGCCGACGCCCCTGCGGCGCCACCGGCACCGACCGGGGGCCGCACCGCCGAGGACGCCGGAACCGCGGTCGAGCTCACCCTGGCGCCTGAGGCCGCGTGGCTCGCCGACGAGCTCGACCCGACCGCGATCGAGCACGACACGCTCGGTCCCGGCACCGTCACGCTCACCCTCCGGGTGTACTCCGACACCTGGCTCACCCGGTTCCTCCTGCGGCACGGCAGGCATGTCCGCGCGATCTCCCCGCGCACCGCGGTGCTCCCAGCGCTGCGCGCCCTCGACACCGGCCCGGCGGCGGATGATTCCGCACCGGACAGGGCCTAGAATAGGTGTCTGCACCCGTTTCCCTGAGGAGTTCGCATGCGCCCGGAACCCATCCACATTCTCATCCTGCTCATCGTCATCCTGGTGATCTTCGGCGCACCGAAGCTCCCGATGATCGCGAAGAACCTCGGCAAGTCGGCGAAGATCTTCAAGTCGGAGATCAAGGACCTCCGCGGCGACGAGGGCGAGCCCGGAGCGGATCGCGGGGCCGAGCGCCACGAGATCACCGATGCCCCCGAGCGTCCCGCTGACGTCCAGCACCCTGCTTCCCGCCCCGAGGAAGCCGCCGCTCCCCGGCCGTCCGCCGCGCCCGGTGATGAGCACCGCCCCCGTTCCTGAGCAGGCATGAGGATCAGGAAGGTCGGTCGCCGGGGGGAGGCCAACCCGGAGAAGCGGATGCCGCTCGCCGGGCACCTCGTCGAACTCCGCAACCGGCTCCTCGTCTCGATCATCGCGCTCGGACTCGGCGCCTGCGTCGGCTGGTTCCTCTACGATCCCGTCCTCCAGTTCCTCCAGGCCCCGGTGATGGAGGTCTCCGCGCAGGACGGCCGCGTCGCCGAGGTCAACTTCGCCGGCGTCGCCTCGCCCTTCGACATGAAACTCAAGGTGTCGGTGTTCATCGGCTTCTTCATCACCTCGCCGATCTGGCTGTACCAGCTGTGGGCCTTCGTCATGCCGGGCCTGACGAAGCGCGAGAAGCGCTACTCGATCGGCTTCCTCGCCGCCGCCATCCCGCTCTTCCTCGGCGGCGCGGCGCTCGCCTCGTTCGCCCTGCCGAACGCGGTCCGCACGCTCACCGCCTTCACCCCCGAGGGCGCCACGAACATCATCCCCGCGCAGGACTACCTCAACTTCGTCATGCTCATCATCGTGGTGTTCGGCATCGCCTTCGTGCTGCCGGTCCTCATGGTGGGCCTCAACATGCTCGGCATCCTCTCCGCCGCGACGATCCGCCGCTCGTGGCGCTGGATCATCGTCCTGATCTTCGCGTTCGCCGCGATCGCGACGCCGACGCCCGACGCGATCTCGATGTTCTTCCTCGTCATCCCCATGGCCGGGCTCTTCGCGCTCGCCTGGGTGCTGTGCTGGCTGGGCGACCGCCGGCGGCGCGCCCGGATGATCGCCGAGGGCACGTGGGAGGACCCCGCCGAGCTCGACGACTGAACCGGCCGACGCGGTAGAGTCGGGGCATGGACGACCGCCTCTCCCCTTCCCGGGCCTATGCCGCGTACCGCGCACGGACCGCCGAGGCGGACACCCCGCTGGGACGGTTCGCCGCCCGCCTCGAGTACGCGCTCGACCCGTTTCAGGAATCGGCCTGCCGCACCCTGCAGCAGGGGAGGTCCGTCCTCGTCGCCGCCCCGACGGGCGCGGGCAAGACCGTCGTCGCGCAGTTCGCTGTGCAGCTCGCCGTCGAGCAGGGCGTGCGCGTGTTCTACACCACCCCGATCAAGGCGCTGAGCAATCAGAAGTTCGCCGAGCTCGGCCGCGAGTACGGGACCGAGCGGGTCGGACTGCTCACCGGCGACGTGTCGATCAATCGCGATGCCCCGATCGTCGTCATGACGACCGAGGTGCTGCGGAACATGATCTACTCCGGCACCGATCTCACGAGCCTCGGCTACGTCGTGCTCGACGAGGTCCACTACCTCGGCGACCGCTTCCGCGGCCCGGTGTGGGAGGAGGTCATCATCCACCTGCCGGCCCACGTCGCGCTCGTCAGCCTGTCGGCCACGGTGTCGAACGCCGAGGAGTTCGGCGCCTGGCTCCGCGAGGTCCGCGGACACACCGAGGTCATCGTCAGCGAGCACCGGCCGGTTCCGCTCCACCACCACGTCGCGGTCGGCACCGACCTCCACCCGCTGTTCCGCGCGGGGGGATCCCGCGAGGTCAACCGCGACCTCGAGCACGCCGTGCGCCCGTTCCTCGGCCGCGGCTCCCGGCGCGATCGCAGGCGGCCGCACCACGTCCGCTTCCAGCGCCCCTCGCGCACCGCGCTCATCCGGGAGCTCGCCGACGACGGCCTGCTGCCGGCGATCTTCTTCATCTTCTCCCGCAACGGGAGCGACGACGCGGTCGAGCAGTGCCTCGCCGCCGGCCTCGACCTCACCGATCGGGTCGAGAAGCGGCACATCATGGGACGTCTCGAGGAGCTCCACGACGAGCTCGGCTCGGAGGACCTCTCGGTGCTCGGGTACCACTCCTTCTCCGCCGGACTCGTCCACGGCTTCGGCGCCCACCACGCCGGTCTCATCCCGCAGTTCAAGGAGCTCGTCGAGGAGCTCTTCGTCGAGGGCTATCTGCGCGCGGTCTTCGCCACCGAGACGCTCGCGCTCGGGGTCAACATGCCCGCGCGTACCGTGGTCCTCGAGAAGCTCACGAAGTTCAACGGCGAATCCCACGTGCCGGTCACCCCGGGCGAATTCACCCAGCTCACCGGGCGTGCCGGCCGACGCGGCATCGACATCGAGGGCCACGCCGTCGTCGTGTGGCATCCGAGCCTCGACCTCGCCGACATCGGTGCCCTCGCCTCGAAGCGCACCTATGCGCTGCAGAGCCGATTCACCCCGACGTACAACATGACGGCGAACCTCCTCGCCCGGATGAGCAAATCCGACGCGGAGAAGGTCCTCGAGACGTCCTTCGCCCAGTTCCAGGCGGACAAGGGCGTGGTCGGGCTCGCCCGCCGGGCACGGCGCACCGAGGAGGCCCTCGAGGGCTACCTCGCCTCGATGCAGTGCGAGCGCGGGGACTTCGAGGAATACGCGCAGCTCCGCCGCACCCTCTCGGAGATGGAGAAGCGCGCCGGCCGCACCCGCTCGAAGCTCAAGCAGCGCGAGACGATCGAATCGCTCGGCCGGCTGCGGCACGGCGACGTCATCCTCCTGCCGTCGAAGCGGATCGACGGACCGGCGGTCGTCATCACCCCGATGACGAACCGCGACGGCGACATGCGGCTGCCGACCGTCCTCACCGAGCAGGGCAAGGTATGGCATCTGCGGATGCACGAGATCACCGAACCCGCCGTCGCGCTCGGACGGATCCGGATGCCGAAGAAGTTCAACCACCGGCAGGCGGGGGAGCGCCGCGCGCTCCGCGACACCCTGCTCGCGGCGCTCGAGGACGGCCGCGTCCGACGGCCCACCGAGGCGGCGCCGCCGACCAAGGGGCCGCGCGTGCAGACCGAGGAGATCGCGCTCGTCCGCGAGCAGCTCCGTGCGCACCCGTGCCACGGCTGCCCGGACCGCGAGCACCATGCCCGCTGGGCCGAGCGGGCGGAGAAGCTCCGCAAGGAGACCGCCGGACTGGCACGGCAGATCGAGGGGAGGACCTCGTCGATCGCCCATGTGTTCGACCGGGTGTGCCGGGTGCTCACGACCATGCGCTTCCTGCCCGACGACAGCCGCATCCTGCGGCGGATCTACGGCGAGCGTGACCTCCTCACCGCGCTGAGCGTGCGCGCCGGCCTGTGGGACCCGCTGTCGGAGCCCGAGGCCGCGGCGTTCGCCTCGGCGCTCGTCTACCAGGCCCGCCGCGAAGGGTTCCGCGAGCCGCGGGTGCCTACCGCGAGCCTCGAGGCGGCGCTCGTCGAGCTGCGGTCGACGTGGCAGAACCTGTTCCGCATCGAGACCGACGCCCGGCTCCCGGTCACCCCGGAACCGGAGTTCGGCCTCGTGCAGCCGATCTTCCGCTGGACGGAGGGGAAGTCGCTGTCGAACGCCCTCTCCGGTTCGGAGATCGCGGCCGGGGACTTCGTCCGGTGGGCCAAGCAGACGCTCGACCTGCTCGGGCAGGTCGCCGAGGTGTGCGAGCCCGCCACCGCGGTGACGGTGCGGCGGACCGCCGAGGCGATCCGCCGCGGGGTCGTCGCCGACTGAGCACGGCGCGGACCGGGCCCGGCCGGTGCCGGCGATCCGGACTCAGCGGCCGATCCGCCGCACCACCGATTCGATGTCCGAGCCGAAGGTCGAGTCCGTCGACAGGTACGTCCACGTCGACGAAGGACGCTTGAGCCCGTAGGCGGGCAGGTCGATGCCGTCCGCAGTGATCTCGGCGTCCTCGACGACCTCGGCGGTGCTGTCGAGCACATCGTCCCAGAACGTCGAGAACGCTCGGATCGACTCGGTGTTGAACGCCTCGTGCGGCTTCTCGCGGGCGAGCGTGCGCAGGTGGATGCCCTCGCGGAGGTCGTTGAGGAACGCGAGGTGCTCGACCCAGCGGTTGTCGAGGGTGAAGAGGAGGACGTCGCGGATCGCGGCGTCGACGGTGTCCGCGCCGTGCTCCTCGTCGAGCTCCGCGACGCGGTCGGTGAGCCGTTCGCGGATCGCGTCGATCCCGGACTCGCCTGCGCGGATCGCCCGCCGGCGCTCGAGGACGAGCTCCCGCTGCTGGGCCATGAGCTCGTTGAAGCGCCAGGTGTCGCGGTGGATCGCGGTGTTCTCGCCCTCCGCCATGCGCTGGGCGTGCTCGACGAGCTGGGCCGCGCGCTTCGAGGTGATGTGGCCGTGCTCGTCGCCCTCCTCGATGAAGCGCTGGGCCTCCGGCACGCGGCTCATGAGCTCGTCCTCGAGGCTCGTGAAGAACACCGAGGTTCCGGGGTCGCCCTGGCGACCGGCGCGGCCGCGGAGCTGATCGTCGAGCCGGGAGGACTGGTAGCGGCCGGCGCCGATGACGAGCAGCCCGCCGGATTCGGCGACGGCGTCGTCGGCGAGCCGGATGTCGGTGCCGCGACCGGCCATCTGGGTGGACACGGTGACCGCCCCGGGACGCCCGGCGGCGGCGATGATCTCTGCTTCGGCGGAGTCGTCCTTCGCGTTGAGGACCCGGGCGTCGATCCCGCGGGTGCGGAGGCGCTCGGCAAGGCTCTCCGACTCCGCGACCGAACGGGTGCCGATGAGGACGGGGCGGTCGAGCGCATGCTGCTCGACGACCTCGTCGACGATCGCCCGCTCCTTCGACTCCTGGAAGGTGTAGAGGCGGTCGGGCTCGTCCTCGCGGATGACGTCGAGGTGCGGCTCGACGGGGACGATCTCGAGGTCGTAGAACTCGCGGAGATCGTCCCCGACCGCCACCGCGGTGCCGGTCATCCCGCACACTGTGGTGTAGCCGTGGATGAGCTCCTCGACGGTCATCTGGTCGAGGATCTCACCGCTGTCGGTGGTGGTGAGGTGCTCCTTGACCTCGACCGCGGCCTGGAGCCCGTCGGGCCACCGCTGGAGCTCCGCGACGCGGCCCCGGGCGTCCGAGACGAGCTTGATCGCGCCGTCGACGACGAGGTAGTCGACATCGCGGGTGACGAGCGTCGCGGCGTAGAGCGCGAGATTGACCGCGGCGAGGGTGGCGGAGTCGTCGCCGAACAGGTCGACATCGAGCTCGTCCTCGACCCGGTCGATGCCGGCGTCGGTGAGCGACACCGCCTTGCGGTCCGGGCTGATCTCGTAGTGCTCGCCGGGGGTGAGGCGCGCGACGAGCGCGGCGATCTCCGCGTCCCCGGCCTCGTTCGTCGTCGAGCCCGCGAGGACGAGCGGGACCCGGGCCTCGTCGATGAGCACCGAGTCGGCCTCGTCGACGATGACGACGTCGCGGGCCGGGATGCGGATCTCCGCGTCGTCGAGCACGAAGCGGTCGCGGAGCACGTCGAACCCGACCTCGGTGACGGAGGCGTAGACGATCTCCGCCGCATAGGCGGTGCGGCGCTCGTCCCCGGTGTCCGTGCCGGAGATCGCCGCGGACTCGACGCCGAGCAGATCGAACAGCGGCTTCATCCACGCGGCGTCGCGGACGGCGAGGTAGTCGTTGACGCTGACGACGTGCACCCGGCGGCCCTGGAGGGCGTAGCCGGCCGCGGCCATCGCCCCGACGAGGGTCTTGCCCTCGCCGGTGAGCATCTGGACGACCGCGCCGTCGAGGAGTCCGATGAGCCCGGTGATCTGCGTGTCGTAGGGGCGCTCGCCGAGCGTGCGCTCGGCGGCCTCGCGGGCGAGCGCGGCGAACTCGGTGAGCTGCGAGCGCCGGTCGCCGCTCTCGAAGATCTCCCCGGCCCGCGCGGTGATCTCGTCGTCGCTGAGCTCGGCGAGGTCCTCACCGAGCCGCTCGATCTCCGATCGGCTCTTGGCCAACCAGCCGATGCGCCGGTCGGCCTGGGCGCCGGGGCGGTTGAGCAGGCGGGAGAAGAATCCCATGTCGCTGGTCCTCCAGGGGGTCGGGGTGTGGGTTCAGTGTATGCAGTCGCGGCGCCGGGATCTCACCCGCGCACCGTCGCCTCGAACGGCCAGTCGCGACCGACGACGGCGTCGGGCTTGCCGGAGCGCCGCAGATAGTCCTGGAGGCCTGCCGCCTGCGCGGCCTTCCACCCGATCTGGGCGGTGTGGAGGTCGGCGGGGGAGAGAGCGGCGACCTCGGGGTGCGCGGCGGCGATCGCGAGCGCGATCCGCACCGCGGCCTCGGCGTCGGCGAGGGCGTCGTGGGCGTTCTCGAGCGCGACGCCCCAGACGGCGGCGACCGCCGACAGGGTCCGTTTGCCCCTGCGGCGCTGCTGCACGTGCTTGTCGAGGACGAAGGTGTCGATGACGGGCGGGCACGCGCCGCGGGCGTCCGGGTCGGTTCTCGCACGCACCGCCTCCGCCTGGAGGATCGTGAGGTCGTAGACGACGTTGTGGCCGACGAGCATTCCGCCCGAGGCCCGCACGGCGTCGATCGCGGCGATGATCTCCGGGAGGGCGACGGCGATCGGCACGCCGTGCTCGCGGGCGTGCGCAGTGCTGATGCCGTGGATGCGCACCGAGGCCTCGGGGATCGCCACCCCGGCGTCGACGAGCCAGGTGCGGCGCTCGACCGGGGCGCCGTCGCCGAACCGGACGAGCGCTGCGCTCACCACCCGCGCGGTATGGGGGTCGGTGCCCGTGGTCTCGAGATCGAAGCCCCAGAGCGGCGCTCCGGTCCACGAGTGCGCCGGTGCGGCCGGCGCACCCCCGGCATCCGATCCCGGTTCCAGGATCCGGAGGAGGCGGGAGACGCCCTGCTCGAGGCCGTGCCGCGTCGCGAGAGCGCGGAGGGCGCCCGGGTCCGGCGCACCGCCCGCGGCTCCCACGGCGTCGTCGATCTGCAGATCCTCGCGACAGGTCATCACCGTGTGGTTCGCGAGCACCGCCTCCCGGTGCTCACGGATCGCAGCGGCGCGACGCTCGGAGAGGCCGTGGTCGCTGTGCCCGGCGGCCGCGGCGTCCAGGACCCCCGCGAGATCGGTGTAGCCGGCCAGCAGCCGGGCCGCGGTCTTCTCGCCGATGCCGGGCACCCCGCGGAGCCCGTCGGAGGGGTCGCCGCGCAGCGCGGCGAGCGCGCGGTAGCGCTCTCCGTCGGGCACGCCGTAGGCACCCTGCAGGTCGTCGACGCGGATCGCGTCCCATTCCCCGCCCTTCTTCGGCCGCATGACGGTGAGATCGCGATCGGGGGAGAGGAGTGAGAGGAGGTCCCGGTCGGAGGACACGATGACGACCGGTTCGGCGGCGGTCGCAGCGATCGAGGCGATGACGTCGTCGGCCTCGGTGCCGGGGACCTCGGCGAGGGGGATGCCGGCGGCCTCGAGCAGCGCGCGGATGAGCGGGAGCTGGACGGCGAGGTCGGCCGGCGTCTCCGACCCGGTCTCCGGATCGGTGACGCGCTGCGCCTTGTACTCCGGCACCACCGCCGTGCGGAACTCCGGTCGCCAGTCCGCGTCGAGGGCCGCGACGAGACGGTGTGAGCCGGTGCGCTCGACGAGCGACGTCAGCGCCTGCACGAGTCCCCGGGCCGCGTTGATCGGCATGCCCGCGGGATCGCGGAGCGAATCCGGCAGGGCATGGAACGCGCGGTAGTACAGGGTCGGCGTGTCGAGGACGACGAGCGGTTGAGTCACGGTGTCACCCTACAACGGGGCGGGGACACCGCCGAGGGTCGCCGATGGGCCGGCGCCGGCGTGGCACAATGACCGGGTGACTTCCAGGACAGTTCTCCACCACGGCGACGTCTACAGCTCAGCAGACCCCTTCGCCACCGCCATCGCCTTCGAGGACGGGACGGTGACGTGGGTCGGCTCCGACGAGGCCGCCGCGGAGCTCGGCGGCACGCAGATCGACCTCGGGGACGACTTCGTCACCCCGGGGTTCGTCAGCGCCGCGGTGGACCTCCGCACCGCCGAGGTGTCTCCCGCCGGGCTCCTCGCCTCGGGCATCACTGCCGCGCATGTCGTGGGCCCCTCTGCCACGCTCGAGAACTTCGCCGCAGCCGCGCCCGCAGCGCTCGACATCGTCGCCTATCCGCTCGGGCGCACGGACGCGCGCGGTGCCGTCCGGTCCGGAGACCTCGACGCCGCCGCGCTGCCCGAGCACCCGCAGCTCGTCCTCGTCGACACGACCGCGGAGCTCGACGGCGTCCTCGAGCTCTTCGCCGACCCGGTCGCGCGCACCCATGCGCAGCGCGCCGGGTACCGGATGCTCATCGGCTGCCCGGTCCCCGCCGCGGCGGTCGAGCGCCTCGCGGCCCACGGCATTCCCGTCACCGTCGATCCCCTCGCCCACGAGCACCCGCTCGCCGCGATGCTCGCCGCGGGCGTCCAGCTCACCTTCGTCCTCGATCCCGCAGAGCCCTGGCGCTCGCTCAGCGCCGCGGTGTTCGGGGTCGAGGACGGGATCTCCGCCCGTGCCGCGTTCAACTGCGCCACCCGCTTCGCCTTCCGGGCGATCGGCCGCTTCGAGGGCGGGGTGCTCGCCCCGGGTGCCGAGGCCACCGCGGTGCGATGGGAGATCGACGGCCTCGCCGTCCAGGTCGCCGACGCCCGCGTGGCGGCCTGGAGCACCGATCCGCGGTCCGGCACCCCCGGGCTGCCGGATCTCTCCGACCCCGGATCCCTCCCTCGTCTGCGCACGGTCTGGGTTCGCGGTTCCGACGTCTGAGACCCCTTAGTCCATGAGCGCCGCGCGGTGCGGACGACACGCCGAGCGCGCAGGAATCTTTCACCGGATCCGTGATGCGCGATCCCGCGCGTCACCTGGGCAGATGGACATCGTCCCAGGTCAGAGCGATTTTGCAGATGACGGACCGGACGGTAGATTCGATCTCGACGTCCCCGCAGAGGGGCGCGACCCGGTTCCCGCCGGCATTAGAAAACGTGGGCCTGCGCGGTCCTCGGTCCGAAGTCGGCGGGGCCGGGTCCATCGTTCTCCGGACCCCAGCGCGCCGCACCGCAGCGGTCCCCGCGGCGTCCCGTAGGGTGGGGGAGTGCCTATGAGAACTCTCGTCGTCATCCCCACGTACAACGAGCGCGAATCCCTGCCGCTCACCATCGCCGCGATCCACACCTGGGTCGAGCACGCGCACACCCTCGTCGTCGACGATGCGTCGCCGGACGGCACGGGGGAGTGGGCGGATGCGGCCGCCGAGGCCGACGATCGGATCTCCGTGCTCCACCGCACGGCGAAGAACGGACTCGGCGCGGCCTATGTCGCCGGGTTCGGCTGGGCGCTCGAGCGCGACTACGACATCGTGTGCGAGATGGACGCCGACGGCTCGCACCGCGGGCGCGATCTCCCGCAGCTCCTCGCCGCAGTCGAATCCGGCGCCGACCTCGCGATCGGCTCGCGCTGGATCCCGGGCGGCTCCGTGATCAACTGGCCGCGCAACCGCCACGTGCTGTCCCGCGGCGCGAACGTCTACGTCAACGCGGCGATGGGCCTCGGCGTCAGTGATGCGACCGCGGGCTTCCGCGCGTACCGCCGGGAGGCGCTCGCGGCGATCGAGCTCGCCGACATCGAGTCGCAGGGCTACTGCTTCCAGATCGACATGACCAAGCGCGTCGCGGAGGCGGGATTCCGCATCGTCGAGGTCCCCATCACCTTCGTCGAGCGCGAGCTCGGGGAGTCGAAGATGCACGGCGGGATCATCGGCGAGGCGATGACGCGGGTGGCGCGCTGGGGCCTCGAGAGGCGCGGACGCCAGCTCCGGCGCCTCGTGCGCCGCTGAGGAGCGGCACCACCGGACACCGGGTGCGCAGACGACGATCCCGCCGAACGGATTCGGCGGGATCGTCGTCGTTCCGGGGTGCCCATGGGCCCGCGGTCGGTGTCAGCTCTGCGGCGGCGCCTCGCCGCGGCGGACTGCCAGCCGCTCGTCGAGGAGCACCTGGAGCTCTTCGAAGGACCGCCGCTCGAGCAGCATGTCCCAGTGCGTCCGCACGTGCTTCTCCGGCTCCGCCTCGGGCTCCTCGCCGCCCACGCGCATCCCGATGCCGTGCGTGCCCGAGTCCCAGGTCGCCGGGACCTCGGCCTCGACGGAGAAGGGCACCGTGAAGGTGTGCCCGTCCTCGCAGGCGTACTCGACGACCTGGCGCGGTGCCGGCTCGACGCCGACGTCCGATTCGAGGCTCCGCGAGCCCAGCTGGGTCCCGCGCAGGCTGCGTTCACTCATTCCTGGTCCACCTTCCGGTCGTGCACATTCGATCAGTCCAGTCCAACAGTCTACCGGGCGCTTTCATTCCCCCGGGGGAATGGATTCCCCGGAGGGCACTGACTTGCCCGGGGACCGATGATCGGCGAGCACCGCGAGAGCGCGGGCCGGTCGGTCGGTGACGATGCCGTCGACGCCGAGGTCTGCGAGCGCGCGCATCCGGGCGGCGTCGTTGACCGTCCACACGTGGACGAGGAGTCCGGCCCGGTGGGCCTCGCGGACGAAGCGGCGGGTGACGACGCGGAGCGGACCGCGGCGGTACGGCACCTGGAGCGCGTCGAGCCCGGGGTCGAATGCGCGGGCCGCTCGGGCGCCGAGTGCGAGGAAGCGGGCGGTCTCCGCGGTGCCCGCCGAGGTCCGGACGCCGGGCAGCGCTGTCCGCAGCCGAGTGAGGCGGGCCGCCGAGAAGGATGCGAGGCGGATCCGCGGACCGAGGTCCATGCGGCGGACGAGGCGGACTGTCGCGGCGACGGAGCGATCGGCCTTGACGTCGATGTTGAAGGACACCGCGGGGAGCTCCTCGACGACGGCGGACAGGCGGGGGAGCCGCCCCCCGCCGCGCAGCTCGATGCGATCGAGTTCGGCGGCGGTGAGGTCGCTCAGGCGCTCGGGGCGGTCGGCGAGGCGACCGAGGTCGGGGTCATGGACGGCGAAGAGCACGCCGTCGGAAGAGGCGTGGACGTCGGTCTCGATCCAGTCGAGACCGAGCTCCGCGCAGCGCCGGAAACCCTCGATCGTGTTCTCCGCGGCGTCGTCCCACAGGCCCCCGCGGTGGGCGATCGTCTCCGGTCCCATCATTCCCCCAAGGGTAGTCGAGGGGGCCGTGGGGGCAGGCGGGTCGAGTGCTCCCGTAGACTGGGGATCGGCTGAGTCAGTGGCCGAACAGCATCGCGGTCGTTGACCACGACCCCCAGCGAACAGGAGAATCGAGCCATGACCGATCATCGCGAACCCGTCGAACCGACCGAAGTCTACGACTCCACCCGCCGCACCCCCACCGAGCGCCTGCGCGCCGCTGCCGATCAGGTGATCGCCGGCGGCATGCGCGCCAAGGATTCCGCACGGACCCGCGCGGAATCGACCCGGGCCGGTGTCCGGGGATTCACCCAGCAGCCGGTGGGCAAGGTCCGCGAGTACTCCGAGCGCGCGCGGACCGAGAGCGCGCGGATCGGTGACCGCGCGAAGTCCCAGGCCTATCGCGCCGCGGCCCCCGGGGGACCGGTCGACTGGACCGAGACGAAGATCAACGGCCTCATCGCCGGAGTGAGCACCCGGATCACCGATGCGGTGCGCACCGGCAAGGTCGACCGCGTGTTCCAGTTCGCCCAGGAGGGCGTGACGAAGGGCGCGAGCCAGGCCCGCCGTCTGCTCCGCCGCTGAGATCCGCAGTCCCCGGTCGCCCACCGCGACCGGGCGGACGCGCACCGACGACGAGGGCGCCGATCGATTCGATCGGCGCCCTCGTCGCGTGGATCACTCCCCGGAGTCGATGTCCGGGGTGCGGCTCCCGAGCTGGCTGTCCATGCGGAGCAGTCCGGAGCCGTCGTCGCCGACGAGGGTGAGGCGGCCGACGATCTCGCCCACCGTCGCCTCCTCCTCGAGCTGCTCGTCGACGAACCAGTTGAGCAGCGGGACGATGTCGAGATCGCCCTCGGACTGGGCCGTCCGGTAGAGCTCACGGATCGCCTCGGACACCTTCTCCTCATGGGCGAGGGCGGCCTCGAACAGCTCGACGGGCGACTTGCCCGCGAAGATCGGGGTCTCGATGGTGCCGATCTGCGGGGCGGCGCCGCGGTCGAGCGCGTGCGAGATGAACTTCGCGGCGTGGACCTGCTCCTCCTCGGCCTGGGCACGCATCCACGAGCTCATGCCGGTGAGATCCTGGTTCTCGAGCTCGATCGCGAGCTGGAGGTAGACCATCGAAGCGGTGAGCTCGAGGGTGACCTGATCGCTGATGGCGGTGGACATCGTGTCGGACAGTCGCATGGGATTTCCTCTCGGACGGTTTCGCGGGTACGGGTGCGTTCGTGCTCTTCTGCCATGCTAGGCCGCTCGGGGGAGCGGGGCATCTGTGGTCAGGCTTGCCTCACCTCGACCGGCTCGCGCCGTCCGGTGCTGCGGACGATGAGGACGGAGAACACGGCGGCGAGGAAGCACAGGCCGCCGGCGACGATCCACGCGAGATCGTAGGCGCCGAAGGTGTCGCGGATCCACCCCGCGCCGAAGGCCGCAGTCGCCGCGCCGACCTGGTGGGAGGCGAACATCCAGCCGAAGACCACCGCGCCGGCCGGGCCGAAGCGCTCGACGCACAGGGCGACGGTCGGCGGCACGGTGGCGACCCAGTCGAGACCGTAGAAGATGATGAATGCCCAGAGCGGCGGGTGGACCCCGGGACCGAGGAGCATCGGGAGGAGCAGGAGCGAGCCGCCGCGCAGCGTGTAGTAGAGGAAGAGGAGCATGCGCGGGTCGACCTTGTCGGTGAGCCAGCCGGAGAGCACGGTGCCGGCGATGTCGAAGATCCCGACGAGGGCGAGCAGCCCCGCGGCGGTGGTCGCGGGCATGCCGTGGTCGTGCGCCGCGGGGACGAAATGCGTGCCGATGAGGCCGTTCGTGCTCGCTCCGCAGACGGCGAATCCGAGGGCGAGCATCCAGAAGGTGCGGGTGCGCGCGGCGTCGCGGAGGACGGCGAGCGCCCGCCCGGCGGCCGACCCGGTGCGATCGGGCAGCGGGGCGCCGGGATTCTCCGGCGTCGCCCCGAGGGGATCGAGCCCGACCACGGCGGGATGGTCGCGGAGCAGAGTGAGAGCGATGGGGAGCGCGACGAGCGCCGCCGCCATGACGACGAGGGACGGCACACGCCAGCCGTACAGCCCGACGAGGTGCGCGACGGCGGGAAGGAAGATCAGCTGGCCGGTCGCTGAGGCGGCCGTGAGGATGCCGGAGACGAGACCGCGGCGGGCGACGAACCACCGGTTGGTGATCGTCGCGACGAAGGCCATCGACATCGCACCGGTGCCGGAGCCGATGACGACGCCCCAGAGGAGCCACAGGTGCCACACCTCGGTCATGAAGACCGACAGGCCCGAGCCGGCGGCGACCGACAGCAGCGCGACCCCGACGACGCGCCGGATCCCGAACCGGTCCATGAGAGCGGCCGCGAAGGGCGAGAGCAGCCCGAACAGGAGGAGGTTGATCGACATCGCGAAGCCGATCTGCCCGTGGGACCAGCCGAACTCGGAAGACAGCGGCTCCATGTAGACGCCCGGGACGGCCCGGAAGCCCGCGGCGCCGATGAGCGTGAGGAATGCGGCGACGACCACAGCGAGGTACCACCAGCGGCGACCGGTCACCCGAGCGGGAGCTAGGGGGAGCGGCGGCTGCGTCGGGGTGCGGCCGCCGGGGGAACGATGCGACATGGTCATCATTCTCCGACATCGGAGACGTCGTGTCCGTATGGTGGATAGCCGGCGGTGTGACGCACCGGTGGGGGAGTGGAGCACGCGGGAGCACTCATGCCCTGCGGAGGACCCCCGGCGCAGGGTCGCGCAGGGTGCGTCGAGTGCCGTGGAGGTCCGGGCGGCCGAAGTCCGCGAACGCCACCGTCACCCGGCGCGGGCCGGCCTCGGCGATGTCGACCCGGATCCATGTGGATCCGTGGAGCAGCTCCCACGGTTCGGCCAGGGAGCTCAGCCCGTGCGTCCGGAGATGCTCCTCGGCTTCGTCCGCCGACATGGGCCCAGCCAGGGGGAGTCCGAACACCGTGCGCGGTTCCCACCCGTCGCCGCAGGGTGCGAGATGGCCGAGGAGCTCGCCGTCACCCCGGTGGACCGGGATCGGGGCCGACGTCATCGTCGCCGCGATGGACCGGAGAACCTCGAGCAGGGGGAGCAGCGGGTCGAGAGCGAAGTCCACAGGATCGTCGATCCCAGTGATGACCTCACCGTGGGTCCAGGTGCGTCCACCGAGGACCGCCATCGGGGTCGCGGACCAGAGACGACTCTCGACGACATGCCGGTCCGGGCTCGGCCCGCGTACCGGCGCGGTCGGAGCAACGGGAGCGTCACCGACCACGAGGCCGATCCGAACGGCGCCGAGCATCTCGATGACGTCAGCGCTCGTCTCCGGAGGGGCGAACTCGACACGGTCGCCGGGACGGCGGCCATCGTGGAGCCAGCGCTCGGCGGACTTGATCGTCCGGTGGTTGAGCTCGGAGACCGGCAGCGTCTGCTCGTTGACGGCTGCCTGGGCATCGGGCGCGTCGGCGGCTGCGGCATCGAGGACATGGGGGAGTGCGAGGCTCATGACGAAGTCACCTTCTTCCGTGCGGCGGTCGGTCGCGCCGGGACGACGGCACCGCAGCGGCTCGGTGCGCAGTGCTGCATCCACCCTCGCGGCCGACGCGCCGTCAGGGTCAAGACCATCCGTCGGTGTAATGGTATTTGCACATCTATCCGTTAATGAGCTTCGATGGTCCCATGAAGAGCACATGGACATGGCTCGGTGATCATCTGGCCCTCGACTTCGTGAACACGGTCGTGTGCCCGGACGGGACGACGCGGCAGGAGCTGTGGGACGGACCCGAAGCGATGGAGGAGTGGCTGGAGGCGGAGCCGGAATCGCTCCCGGCACCCGCTGCGGTGAGCGCCGACGATGTCGGCGGCCTCAGACGGCTCCGCGATCACGCGCTCGAGCTCCTCGACGCGGCGGTCCGCGAGCAGGAGCTTCCGGGGGACTCCGTCGAGGCGATCAACGCGGCGGTGGTCGCGGCCGGGACCGCTCGCGTGCTGACGCACCGGACGCGATCGTCGACGGTGGTGACCACGAGCACCGATCCGCTGCGCGAGCTGCGCGGACATCTCGCGGCGGCGGTGGTCGATCTCCTCGGGAGAGAGGATCTCGCGAACCTCGCACGGTGCGGAGCGCCGGGGTGCGGTCAGTACTATCACCGTTCCCGCCCCAATCAGCGCTGGTGCAGTCCGGGCTGCGGCAACCGCGCGCGCGTCGATCGCCACCGACACCGACGACTGAACGGAGAGCAATGATGAGCACGATCAACGTCCTCGGAGTTCCCAGCAGCGCGGGCAGCTATGCGCCCGGTCAGGAGCTGGCGCCGGCGGCGCTGCGCGAAGCGGGCCTGCTTCGGGCGCTCGCCGACGCGGGGCACGACGTCCGCGACCATGGAGACCTCACCCATCAGACATGGAAGCCCGACCGCAGCCGTCGGCGCGCCCAGAACCTGGGCGAGGTCGTCCTGTCCGTCGACGAGCTCGCCCAGGCGTGCGCCGCACATCTCGGCGGAGACGAGCGGCTCCTCGTCCTTGGCGGCAACTGCACGATCGCTCTCGGGACCTGTGCCGGACTCCGACACGCCGGAGCGGAACCCGGCCTCGTCTACGTCGACCGGCATTTCGACCTGAGCACCCCGGACAGCACCGCTGAGGGTGCGCTCGACTGGATGGGGATGGCTCACGCCCTCGATGTCGAGGGTGCCGTCCCAGAGCTGCTGAACGTGCTGGGCGCCCGTCCGCTCCTGCACCCATCGCGTCTGTCCTATCTCGGGGTCGACGTCGACGGGGCAGCCGAATGGGAGCAGCGCTGCGCCTCTCGGCTCGACCTGCCCGTCGTCCCGCTCGATGCACTGGCGCAGAATCCGGCCCGGGCGGCGTCCCAGGCTCTGCAGGCGATTGCGCCCGGACCGTTCGTCGTGCACGTCGACGTCGATGTCCTCGACTTCATCGACGCACCGATCGCCGAGAACGTCAACGGCCGGAACACCGGGCCGACCATCGAACAGCTCGAAGACGCCATCGCAGTGCTCTGGGCGCATTCGAGCTGCCGAGGGCTGTCCATCGGGGAGCTCAACCCCGTGCACGCCGCCGCGGACACGGATGCCATGCCGCGGTTCGTCGCGGCAGTGGTGCGAGCATTGACTCCGTGACGAACTTCGGCGCTCCGGCTGCGTCCTCTCCCTCTGCATCCCGCGCCGATAATATACATTATGTTAACTACACACGAGAACGGCGAACGGGGACGCGTCCAGTCTGTCCCCTGTTCCTTCCGCCGGTCTCCCGTCCGCGCCAGCGCTCTGTCCCGACGTACCCTGTCGGTATGGAAGCTGACCGTCGAGCCGATGCGCGGATGCCGCGCCGGATCCTCGTCGCCGGCACCGCGGGCGCCGGCACGACGACGCTCGCGCGCCGGATCGCGGAGTTCCAGTACCGTGAAGCCGTCCGCTCCTGCTCCCCCGCGCGCAGCTCATCGTCTGGCTCGATCCGCCTCAGCTCGTCAAGCTCGGTCGCCTCGTCCGACGCACGCTCTCCCGTCGCACCCGCCGCACCCCGCTGTGGAGTGCGGGTCTGCACGAGCGTCCCCTGTGGACGATCCTCACGGATCGGGACCACATCATCCGCTGGGGCTGGCGGAGGCGCCACACATTCCGCGGTCTGCCCGACCGTCTCGCGGCGAGGGCTCCGCACGTCGACCTCGTCCGCCTCCGCAGCGAGCGGGATGTCCGACGGTGGCTGAGCTCGCTGTCATCCGGGACGCCACGATGAACCCAGCTCCCCTCATGGTCCGCGTTCCCCCGGAGGGAGCGGCCGCCCTCACGATCGAGGACCGGAGCAGCGGCACCGCCTGGGACGTCGAGGTGGCGCCGTTCGACTGTGCCGTCACCGCCGTGACGAGGGAGCAGTGGTGCGCGGTCATGGGCGGTGAGCCCGCCGCGCCCACCGACTGCCCGCAGGCCGAGGTGTCCTGGTTCGACGCGATCGCGTATTGCAACGCGCTCTCGGCCAGGCTCGGCCTGAATCCCGTGTACCGGATCGAAGCCGTCGACGCACCCGGGTTCGACCGTCGCTCGACCCCGCATCATCGCCCTGCTCCGGTGGACTGGGCGGTCGAGTGGGACCGCACCGCGGACGGGTTCCGGCTGCCCACCGAGGCCGAATGGCAGTGCGCCTGCAGAGCGGGCACCACCGGACCGCACTACGGACGGCTGGAGGAGATCGCCTGGTTCGCCGGCACCTCGGGCGACCGGCCGCACCCGGTTGCCCGCCTCTCCCCCAACCCCTGGGGTCTCTACGACGTCCTCGGCGGTGTCTGGGAGTGGTGCTGGGACCTCTACGATCCGGAGGTCTACGGACCGTACCGCGTGATCCGCGGCGGTGGGTTCGCCGATCCCACATGGAGCTGCCGAGCAGGAGTGCGTCGGAAGACGCAGCCGAGCGCGCGTCTCGAGGACCTGGGCCTACGGGTGGTGCGCACAGCAGCGCCGACGCCGACGCACTGAATGCCGCCGCCCGCCGGTCCGATGCGGACGGGCGGGCGGATGCGGAAGGGTTCGGAGTGCGCTCAGCGGTCGGTCGACCGGCGCGTGGCCTTCTGGTTGGCGGTCGGGAGCACGACGATCGCGATGAGGGGCAGGCTCATGAGCAATCCGATGATCCCCATCGAGATCAGGACGTCCACCATGTTCTTCACCTCCCACTGCAGTCGATCGAGTCCATCCTAGCCGGTCATCAGGGGTGCTGCGCACCCCCGTCCGCGCGCGTCGGCGGAGTGCAGCCGTCCGGACCGCACGCCGCCGCCTCCGGGTCGCCGAGCGGCGTCAGACCGACCTGCGGATGCGCCTCGGCCCACACCTGCTCGAGCGCCCGGGTGAAGACCTCGGCCGGCTGGCCCCCCGACACCGCGTACTTCTGCTCGAACACGAAGAACGGCACCACGGACACCCCGATCTGCCGGGCCGCCGCGAGGTCGGCATCGACCGCACGGAGGACGGTGGGGTCGGTGAGCCCGGCGCGCACCGCGTCCGCATCGAGCCCCAGGCGGGAGCCGATCCGCACGAGCACCTCCGGGTCTGCGATGACCTCGCCGTCGCGGAAGTGCGCGTCGAACAGCGCGTCCTCGGCGGCGCCGACGTCCGCTCCGGCCGCCTCGGCGTACTTGAGCAGCGCGTGCGCCGTGCGCGACGACGAGGGCACGACGGTGTCGAAGGCGAACTCGAGGCCCTCCCCCGCCCCGGCCTGCGCGATCTGCTCCGTCATCGCCTCGACCTGGGCACGCGGCATGCCCTTGCGCTCGACGAGGTAGTCGACCTCGCTGCCCTCGTACCGCTCCGGGAGCTCGGGGTCGAGGATGAACGCGTGCCACGCGATGTCGACTTCGTCGGAATGATCGAAGTCGGCGAGGGCGGTCTCGAAGCGGGCCTTGCCGATCCGGCACCACGGGCAGGCGATGTCGGACCAGATGTCGATGCGGATGGTCATGGATGGTCTCCTCCGGTCGTGGGATGCGGGGCGGGACGGACGCGCGCGCCGTCCCGGTTCTCGGGCTGCAGGCCGCTCGGATCGTCACCGCGATAGGTCAGCCGCCGGAGCAGGGCCTCCGCCGGACCGCGGAGACCGCGCCGTTCGAGCAGCGCAGCGATCCCGAGCGATACGAGCCACACCCCGATGGCCAAGGCGAACGCCGCCGCCGTGCCGAACCTCTCCCCCAGGCCCAGGCCCCAGGCCGAGAGCACGGGGGCGAAGATCACCGATTGGAACAGGTAGAACGTCATCGAGCGCTTGCCGATCGCCGCCACCGCCCGCGGCAGGCCGCGGACCCGGTCGCGCAGCCCGAGGGCGACGAGACCGAACAGTGCGGCGTACCCGATTCCGCCGAACATGCCGGTGAGCGGGACGAGGCCCATGTATCCCCACCATGCGCCCTCGGCGAGCGGGAGCACCTCGAGGAAGGACAGCAGCTGCGGGATCGCCCCGAGGACCCCGATGAGGATGCCCCAGAAGGCGGTGCGGGCGAGCCTGCGGCGGTGCCGCTGGGGATCCTCGAGGAAGCGGTGGCGGGCGGCGAGCCAGCCGAGCAGGATGCAGGCGGGGATGACGAGACCGAGGACCTGCCCGAACAGGCCCGCGGCGAAGAACAGCAGCCGGGAGCCGATCGAGACGAGGTAGTTCTCGTCCCCGCTCAGCGTCGCGCGCTGGGACCCGACGGTGAAGCCGCCGTTCGGGATCTCCTCGACGGGCACACCGGCCGCCGGCAGCACCCACGAGAGCATCACCGCGCCGAACAGGCTGAAGAGGGCGCTCACCGCGAGCATCCCGCCGAGCACCCAGACGACGATCTTCAGGGTCCTGTCCGTCCTCCGGAAGAAGATCGCCGCGAGGATGAGGCCGGCGAGACCGTACGCCCCGAGGATGTCGCCGGCGAACAGGAGGGCGGCATGGACGAAGCCGAAGGCGATCATCCACCAGTGGCGACGGGCGAGCATCCGGCGGACGACGGGTTCCGGGATGCCGCGCTCGGTGCGAGACCGGGTGAACTGCACCATCCCGTAGCCGAAGAGGAAGGCGAACATCGGGTACACGCGGGCATCGACGAAGAGGATCGCGGCGGCGGCGAGCACCCGGTCGAGGACGCCGCCGTCGGTCGGGTGGACGACGGCGGGGTGCACCGCTCCCCCGTAGAGGAACCAGGACACGTTGGCGATCGCGATGAAGAGGAGCATGACGCCGCGGGCGAGGTCGGGTGCGAGGGCGCGCGACGGTCCGGGGGACGGAGCGGGCGATGGAGCGGTGCGGGGATCGGGTGCAGTCATGGCAGGCAGGCTCTCTGAGGGGGATCCGCCGGCAGTGGACCGGCGGGAGGGCTCCCCCGCAGTCTAGCCCCGGTACACGCCTGCGGATCGGGCTCAGCCGAGGAGCCGGAAGCCGACGCCGAGGACGAGCGGCAGGGTGGCCATGGACACGAGGGTCTGGACACCGATGATCGCCGCCATGAGCTGGGCGTTGCCGCCGAGCTGGCGGGCCATGACATAGGCGCTCGGCGCGGTGGCGATCGCCTGGAAGACGAGCCCCACCCGGGCCGCGTCGCCGGACACCCCGAGGGCGAGCAGCAGGGCGACCGTCGCCGCCGGCAGAAGGAGGAGCTTGACGGCCGCGGCCACCGCGATCCCCCGGGCGTGGACTCCGACGGCGATCGGTCGCAGGCCGGCGCCGACGCACAGGAGGCCGATCGGCAGCGCCGCGGCGGCGAGCGGGTCGAGGACCTCGAGCGCGAGACCGGGGATCCCGATGGGCAGGACGTTGACGAGCGCGCCGAGCAGACAGCCGAGGACGAGCGGATTGAGCACGACCGTTCGCACGAGCGAGAGCCACGAGTGCTTGTCGACGAGGAAGAGCTCGAAGACGAGCGAGGACGCGACGTTGACGAGCGGCACGAGGATCGCACCGACGATCGCGGCGAGCGCGAGACCGTCACCGGCGACGAGGGCCGCCGAGAGGGACAGGCCGATGTAGGTGTTGAACCGGATGCCGCCCTGGAACACCGAGGTGAACGCCGCGGCATCGGCGGCAAGGACCCGGTGGAGGAGGCAGAGGACCGCGCCGACCGCGAGCGTGGGCAGCACGAGAGCGAGAGCGAGGGGGCCGAGATCGAAGCGGGAGACGTCGACAGCGGCGATGTTGCGGAAGAGCAGCGTCGGGAGGAGGACGAAGTACGCGAGCTTCTCCGCCCCGGCCCAGAAGTCCTCGCTGCGGAACAGCGGGGTGCGACGGAGCCCGAAGCCCACCGCGATGAGGGCCGCCACCGGCACGAGCGCAGCGGCGATGTCGGTGAATCCCATGGGATTCACTCTAGAAGATTGTCCTCGGCCGGGAATGATTCCATACTTGAGCGTGTTCGACTCAACGTAAGGAACCTCCGCAACTCCGAAAGGACACGCAATGACCGCCAAGTTCGATCCGATCCGCGACATCGACCGCTTCTTCTCCGAGGTCACCCGTACCCCGAACACCGCGGCCCTGCCGATGGACCTCTACCGCGAGGGCGAGGTCTTCGTCGCCCGCATCGACATGCCGGGTGTCGACCCGGCGAGCATCGACGTCGACGTCCAGGACCGCACGCTCACCGTCCGCGCCGAGCGCACCGCCGCCACCGGCGCCCAGGACATCAAGTGGCTCACCCGTGAGCGTCCCACCGGGACCTTCGCCCGGCAGCTCACGCTCGGCAACCGCATCGCGCTCGATCAGATCACCGCCGACTACACCGACGGCGTCCTGCTCCTCACGATCCCGGTCGCCGAAGAGGCGCGCCCGCGCAAGATCTCGGTCGCGCACAATCGCACCGAGGGTCGCTCCACCACGGTGGAGACGGGCTTCGGCACCGATTCGACCACCGGCGAGCAGGGCACCGGCACCGCGCTCTGAGATCCGCCGCTCCCCCACCGGGGATGAGCGCCGAGCACCGGAGGGGCACCGCATGATGCGGTGCCCCTCGCTGCATTCACCTCGTGCGTCCGGGCGGACCCGGGAGGCGCTCAGTCGGTCGTCAGCACGATCTTGCCGAAGCGGAGGTTCGAGTCGAGCTGGGCGTGCGCGTCGGCGACCTCGTCGAGCGGATAGACCGAATCGATGACGGGATCGATGTCGCCGTCGGCGACCATCGCGAGGAAGGCCGCGAAGTCGCGCGGAGAGCCCATCACCGTGCCGAGCACCCGCTTGTGCTGGAGGTAGAGGGTCCGGATGTCGAAATCGGTGACGATCCCGCTGTCGCCGGTCCCGCCCATCGACAGCACCGCTCCCCCGCGCCGGAGCAGGTGCACGGATTCCTGCAGGGTCGAGCCGACGGAGTCGAGGACGAGGTCGGCCTCCCCGATCTCGTCGCGGAGCCGCAGCTCCCAGTCGGGTTCGGTGTAGTCGACCCCGGCCGCCGCACCGAGCTCCTGGGCGAGGTTGAGCTTGTCACGGCTCGACGAGGTCACCGCCACCCGCGCACCGGCCTTGACGGCGAGCTGCAGGGCGATGAGCGACACCCCGGAGCCCGCGCCGAGGATGACGAGCGTCTGCCCGGCCCGCAGCTGCCCGACGGTGAAGAGGGCCCGGTAGGCGGTGACACCGGACAGCGACAGCGCACCGGCTTCGGCCCAGGCGAGATGGCGCGGCTTGGGGAACAGGCAGTCGGCGTCGACCGCGACGAGCTCGGCATAGGTGCCGCCGTCCGGGCCGCCGCCGAGCAGCGCGTAGTCCGGACCGGGCACGCGGTCGTCGTCGCCCCAGCGGAGCGAGGGCAGGATGACGACCTCCTCACCGGTGTCGCGCCGGATCCCGGCGCCGTCGGAGCCGAGGATCACGGGCAGCTGCGGGCGGTAGCCGGGGCCGATGCCGGCGCGGATGAGCGCGTCGCGCCGGTTGATGCCGGCGGTGCGCAGTTCGACGAGCACCTGGCCGGGACGCGGTTCGGGGGTCGCGAGCTCCGTGCACTCGAGCACCTCGGGCCCGCCGTGCTCGGTCAACAGGACTCCGCGCATCGTGTTCTCCTCCTCGGTTCGGTCGTGCCCTCATCCTCCCACGGATGCGGTGCGGATCACCGGATCCGGGGGTTCGTGAGACGCTCCGCGCGAAAGCTGAGACAGAGGTACGGGAGGTCGATCCGCTCGTCCTCGCCCACCGGATGCTCCTCGCCGAAGTACCACCGGATGTTCCTCTCGACCCGCTCCCGGGTCCGGGTGTCCGAGCGCAGCCAGTACGACCGGGTGGCCGCGAGAGCCACGATGCCGTCGACGTCGACCGGCGTGGAGAAGGGCGTGATCGAGGCGGCCACCTCGCCGAAGCGGGGGCCGAGCTCCGGACGCCACTCGGGGCGGTACACGTCGCCGGCGTGCATGATCCGACTCAGGCGCAGCACCCAGTCGACCCGCACGTCGAGCTGGTTGAGCACGATCCACAGCGCTCCGCCGGGCCGCAGCACGCGGGCGATCTCAGCGGCCGCGGCCTGCGGGTCCATCCAGTGCCAGGCCTGGGCGACGACGACCGCGTCGACCGCCGCGTCCGGCAGCGGGACGGCCTCAGCGGTGCCGACCCGCGTGCGGCCGGGATTGCGCGTGAGCGCCTCGGCATCGGGATCGATCGCGTGGACCTCGACCCCGGCGGCGAGGAGCGCCGCCGTGAGCTTGCCGGTGCCGGCCCCGAGGTCGCACACGACCGGACCGTCGGCCGCGATCGCCGCGACGACCGACGCAGGGTACCCGGGCCGCACGGCGTCGTAGACCTCGGCGGCCGTGCCGAACCGCCGGCCGTGCGCCGCGCGGCCGGCTGCGCTCATCCGCGGACCGGCCACTCAGGCCTGCTCGCGGAGCAGGAACTCCGCCCCGGTCTCAGCGCACACCCCGCGCAGCTGGTCGACGAGCGTGTCCGCGAGCGGGATGCCGCGGGCCTCGCGCTCGGCCCGTTCGCGGGTCTCCGGGTCACCTGCAACCTGGACGGGCCGGTCCGGGTCGACCGGATCGAGTCCGCGGAGCGTGTCGCGCAGCTCCTTCGCGTAGTCGTCCGCCACCCCGGGGTTGATGAGCTCGGTGTCGATCGCGAGGAAGAAGTACCCGACGTCGTGGAACCCGGTCCGGCTGCCGGGCTGGTCCGCCCCGGGGATCGCCGCCGACAGGAGCTGGATCATCGTCGCGAGCGCATATCCCTTGTGCCCGCCGCCGAGCGTCCCGCGCCCGCCGATCGGCAGCAGTCCGAAGCGGTCCTCGTGGCTGTAGAGGCCGGCATGGGCGACCGCGGCGTCGGACTCCACCCGACCGGTGTCGTCGACCACCCAGTCGGCCGGGAGCGGTTCGCCCTTGAGCCCGTAGACCTTGACCTTGTTGAGCGGGACGACCGAGGAGGCCATGTCGACGACGATCGGCTCCTCGCCGGTCACCGGTGCGGCGAAGGCGAGCGGGTTCGTCCCCATGAGCGGATGGCGGGAGCCGGTCGGGGTCTGCAGCGCCTCCCGGGTCGAGCACAGCGCGATCCCCATGAGCCCGGCCTCTGCGGCCATCCGCGCGTAGTAGCCGGCGGCCCCGAAGTGGTTGGCGCGGCCCACTGAGCCGAGCCCGACCCCGAGCTCCCGCGCCTTCGCGATCGCCTCGCTCATCCCCAGGTGGGCGGCGGTGTGCCCGAACCCCTGGTGGCCGTCGATGAGGCTGAAGGCGCCGGCGCTGCGGGTGATCTCCGGGAGGGCGCGGGGATCGGTCGTGCCAGCGGCGATCTCCCGGAGGTAGATCGGGAGCATCGAGATGCCGTGCGAGTCGATGCCGCTGAGATCGGTCGCGTACATCACCTCGGTGCAGATGCGGACGGTGTGCGCGTCCGCGCCGAAGCCGACCATGATCGCCTCGATCTGCGCGCGGGTGGAATCGGGGGTGAAGCGTCTCATGGTTCCATCATGGCACCGACGCGGTACTCGACGAGCACGCCGCGGTGATCCGAGCCCGGGATGTCGACGACGCGGCCGTGCTGCGCGCCGAATGTCCGCGGATCGAAGAGCTGGTGGTCGATGACGGTGCCGAGCGGTCGCGGCCATGCCATTCCGCGCACGGCTGCGGGCCACGTCCCGGTGACCCCCATCCCGAGCTCCGCACCGGCGTCGGCGCAGTCGGTGTGGCCGTGGAGGGCGTGGTGGTCGAGCGCGGCGTTGAAGTCCCCGACGACGAGGGTGCCCTCCCCCGCGCGGCACAGCGCGGCGGACTCCGACACCGAGCGCCACCAGTTGAACTGGCGCGGGGCGAGGTCGATCGGGGCGTAGGTGTGGACCGCGTACACGTCCCCGACAGTCGTGCGCACCCCGGCGGTGGCGAACGGGAGCGGGGTGCCGTCGATCTCGGCGGGCTCGAGCGCGGGCCGGACGAGGAGGATCGTCGCTGCGGTGTCGACCCCGGACCGGACCGACACCGCGGCGATGGCGTAGTCCGCACTCAGTCCGGTGCGGTGGAGGATCTGCGCGGCGATCGCGGGCGAGGTCTCCTGGAGTGCGATGACGTCGGCACCGGCATCGGCGGCGTCGACGAGCACGCTGTCGTACCCGGAGTTGCCGATGAGGACGTTCGCGGTGAGGACGGTGAGGGTGTCCCCCGGCTGCTTCGCGGCGGACCCGGATCCCGCCGCGGCCGACTCCGCGCGCGCCGCACCGGCGACGGCCCGGTCGACGAGGATCCCGGCGCTTGCCAGCGCGAGCACTGCAATGCCCCCGAGCAGCCCGGCGAGGACGCGACGCGGGCGGGGGAATCGCAGGAGCAGCGCGAGGACGGGCAGGAGGACGAGCACGACGAGCGTGACGGGTGCCCGCAGGGCGCTCAGGTGGACGAAGCCGGTGATCGTCCGCAGACCGAGGGCGTCGGGGAAGAGCACTGCGCCGCCGAGCACCGCGCCCCCGATCACCCCGAGGAGCACCGGCCGGAGGGCACCGGCACCGGTTCGGCGGCGCGCGGGACGTCGCGGCTCGGCTCGATCGTTCACCGCACTAGGATATGAGAGGAATCGACGTCAACCGGGAAGAGGCGGCACACATGGCACTGGCAGATCTCTCGCGGACGGAGCTCGAGGCGGAGCTCGCGGCCGCCGACGAGGCGTACTCCGCCTTCGCCGCCCGCGGCCTCGCCCTCGACATCACCCGCGGCAAGCCGGGAGTCGATCAGCTCGATCTCTCCGACGCCCTCCTCACCGCCGTGACCGGCGGGGACACCCGGAGCCGGGACGGTGTCGACGTCCGCAACTACGGCGGGCTCGAAGGACTGCCCGAGATCCGGGAGATCTTCGGCGAACTCCTGAGGATCCCGGCCGAGCAGCTGCTCGCCCAGGGCAACTCCTCGCTCACCCTCATGCATCAGGCGCTCTCCTTCGCCCTCCTGCACGGCACCGTCGACGGGGACGGTCCGTGGGCCGGCGGGCCGCGCCGCATGCTGTGCCCGGTGCCCGGCTACGACCGGCACTTCGCCCTCGCGGAGGCACTCGGCTTCGAGCTCGTCTCCGTTCCCACCGACGAGGAGGGTCCCGTGCTCTCCGCGGTCGAGGAGCTCGTCGCCGCGGACCCCTCGATCAAGGGCATGTGGCTCGTCCCGATGTACTCCAACCCCACTGGGGTGTCGCTGAGCGAGGAACGGGCCCGCGCCGTCCTCGCGATGGAGACGGCTGCACCGGACTTCCGCCTACTGTGGGACAACGCCTACGGCATCCATCACCTCCGCAGCCCCGAGGCGCCGATGCTCGACGTGCTCGGCATGGCGCAGGACGCCGGCCGACCGCACCGGGTGTGGGTCTTCGCATCGACGTCGAAGATCACCCACGCCGGCGCCGGCGTCGCCTTCTTCGCTGGCTCGCCGGACACGATCGCGTGGTTCACCGAGCACCTCGGCGCCGGATCGATCGGCCCGGACAAGATCAACCAGCTCCGCCACGCCCGGTTCTTCGGCGATGCGGACGGGGTGCGCCGGCACATGGCGCGGCACGCCGAGCTCATCCGCCCGAAGTTCGAGATCGTGACGGAGAAGCTCGAGGCCGGACTCGCCGGCGCGGGCGCGGCCACGTGGACCGACCCCGACGGCGGGTACTTCATCACCCTCACCGTCATGCCGGGCACCGCCGATCGGGTGGTCAAGCTCGCCGGCGAGGCCGGGGTCAAGCTCACCCCCGCAGGATCCACGCACCCCTACGGTCTCGACCCCGACGACGCGGTCATCCGGATCGCGCCGACGATGCCGACTCTCGACGAGGTCGCCGCCGCGGCGGAGGGCCTGGCCGTGTGCGTCCGGCGCGCCGCCTGCGAGAAGCTGCTCGCCGACTGAACGGACCGCTTTCGGGGCGGGGTCCATCCCGCCCGGACACGACGAGGCCCCCGCCGGAAACCCGGCGGGGGCCTCGCTGTGCGGTGGGGTCAGCGGTAGTCGTCGTAGAAGCCCTGGCCGGACTTCACGCCGAGCAGTCCGGCGTCGACCATCCGGCTCAGCAGGAGCGGCGGCTTGTTCGCCGGATCCCCGGTCTCCTCGTAGATGCTCTGGCCGACGTAGAAGCACGTGTCGAGGCCGACGCGATCGGCCAGCCGGATCGGACCCATGGGATGGGCGCAGCCGTTGATCATTCCGGTGTCGATGTCCTCCTTCGTCGCGTGCCCGGCCTCGAGCATGCGGATGGCGGAGAACAGGAACGGGATGAGGAGGGCGTTGACGATGAAGCCCGGGCGGTCGTCCGAGCGGATCGTCACCTTGCCGAGCACCTCGGTGGTGAAGGCGTCGAGCTCGTCGGCCACCCCGGGATCGGTGAGGATCGAGGAGATGATCTCGACGAGCGGCTGCACCGGCGCCGGATTGAAGAAGTGCATGCCGACGACGCGCTCGGGACGCTGTGTCGCCTGCGCGAAGCGGATGATCGGCATCGACGAGGTGTTCGATGCGAGGATCGCCTGCGGGTCGGTGACGATGCCGTCGAGCTCCGCGAAGATCGACTTCTTGATCGTCTCGTTCTCGCTCGCCGCCTCGATGACGAGCTGGCGATCGGCCATCGCGCCGAGGTCGGTGGTGAAGGTCGTCCGAGCGAGCGCGGAGTCCCGCTCCTCGGCGGTCATCTTGCCGCGCTCGACGCCGCGGGCGAAGGACTTCTCCACCCGGGCGCAGCCGGCCTCGACCGCGGCGTCGTCGATGTCGCGCACCACGACGTCGAGGCCCTTGCGGGCGAGCACCTCGGCGATGCCGGACCCCATGAGGCCGCAGCCGATCACACCTGCACGTTCGATTGCCATATCAGCTCCTGTGATGATTCTTCGATGTCGGAGTGCGCGGTCCGCGATCGACCGCACCGTCTCCGGTGCAGTCTAGGCCACCTCAGAACCAGTCGGCTTCGCGGACCGCACGCAGCGCGGCCTTCCGATTGTCCCGGCTGAGCCGATCGAGGTAGACGAGGCCGTCGAGGTGGTCGACCTCGTGCTGGAGCATCTGGGCCATGAGGCCCACGCCTTCGACGACGATCGGGTTGTTGTCCTGGTCGACGCCGGTGACGACGGCGGTCTCCCAGCGCGGGGTCGGGAACCACAGCCCGGGCACCGACAGGCAGCCCTCGCCGATCTCCCGGAGCTCTCCCCCGGTCTCGACGAGGCGCGGATTGATGACGTATCCGAGCTCACCCTCGACGAAGTAGCTGAACACGCGGCGCGTCGACCCGATCTGGGTCGCCGCGACGCCCGCCCTGCCCTCCATGTGGGTGGTGTCGAGCAGGTCGCGCACGAGGTCCCTGAGCCGCCGGTCGAAGACGGTGACCGGATCGGTCACCGTCTTCAGCACGGGGTCGCCGAAGCGCCGGATCTCCCTCTCAGGCATCGACCACGGCGACGAGGTCGCCGCCTTCGAGCTGCTGCACGGCGCCGATCGCGACGCGCGACACGGTGCCGTCGATCGGAGCGGTGATCGCGGCCTCCATCTTCATCGCCTCGATCGTGGCGACGGTGTCTCCGGCCTTGACCGAGTCCCCGGCGGCGACCTGCATCGTCACCACGCCGGCGAACGGGCAGGCCACGTGGCCGGGCACGGAGGTGTCGGCGCGCTCAGCGGTGACGACGTCGACGTCGACCTTCCGGTCGCGCACGGACACCGGTCGCATCTGACCGTTGAGCGTGCACATCACCGTGCGCATGCCGCGCTCGTCGGCCGGGCCGACGGCCTGGACGCCGACGAGGAGCGCCTTGCCCTTGTCGATGACGACGGCGTGCTCCTCGCCCTCGTTGAGCCCGTAGAGGTAGTCCGCGGTCTCGAGGACGGAGAGGTCACCGTAGGTCTCCCGCATCCGGTTGAATTCCTTCGACGGCGCCTCGAACAGGAGCCGGTTGAGCGTCTCCTGACGCACGCGGCCCGGCTCGCCGAGGAGGTCCGAGTCGTGATCGGAGAGCGTCTCGACGGGTGCGGTGTACTTGCGTCCCTCGAGCGCCTTCGAGCGGAAGGGCTCGGGCCAGCCGCCGGGCGGGTCGCCGAGATCGCCGGAGAGGAATCCGATGACCGAGTCCGGGATGTCGAACTGGCGCGGGTTCTCCGCGAACTCCTGGGGATCCGCGCCCACGGCCACGAGGTGGAGGGCGAGGTCGCCGACGACCTTCGAGGACGGAGTGACCTTGACGAGGTGGCCGAGGATCTCGTCCGCCGCCTCGTACATCTTCTCGATCTCCTCGAACTTCTCGTCGAGGCCGAGGGCGACGGCCTGCTGGCGGAGGTTCGAGAGCTGCCCGCCGGGGATCTCGTGGCGGTACACGCGGCCGGTCGGACCGGGCAGGCCGGACTCGAAGGGCCGGTAGACGTTGCGCACGGCCTCCCAGTAGGGCTCGAGGTCCGACACGTTCGCCAGCGAGAGGCCGGTGTCGCGCTCGGTGTTCTCGAGTGCGGCGACGAGGGCCGACAGCGAGGGCTGGCTCGTCGTGCCCGCCATCGAGGCGCTCGCGGCGTCGACGGCGTCCGCGCCTGCCGCGGATGCGGCGAGCAGCGTGGCGAGCTGGCCGCCGGCGGTGTCGTGGGTGTGGACGTGGACCGGCAGGTCGAAGTTCTCGCGCAGCGCAGTGACGAGGGTGGTCGCCGCCGCCGGGCGGAGGAGGCCGGCCATGTCCTTGATCGCGAGCACGTGGGCGCCGGCCTCGACGATCCGCTCCGCGAGCCCGAGGTAGTAGTCGAGCGTGTAGAGCTTCTCGTTCGGATCGGTGAGGTCCGAGGTGTAGCACAGCGCCACCTCGGCCACCGTGGTGCCGGTCGCGAGGACCGCATCGATGGCCGGGCGCATCTGCTCGACGTCGTTGAGGGCGTCGAAGATCCGGAAGATGTCGACGCCCGTGCGCGCCGCCTCCTCGACGAACGCGTCGGTGACGGCCGTGGGGTACGGGGTGTAGCCCACGGTGTTGCGGCCGCGCAGCAGCATCTGGAGGTTGATGTTCGGCATCGCCTCGCGGAGGGCGGCGAGCCGCTCCCACGGATCCTCGGCGAGGAAGCGCAGGGCGACGTCGTAGGTCGCACCGCCCCAGCACTCGACGCTCAGCAGCTCCGGGGTCATCCGGGCGGTGTACGGGGCGACCGCGAGCAGATCCTTCGAGCGGACCCGGGTGGCCAGCAGCGACTGGTGCGCATCGCGATAGGTCGTGTCCGTCACCGCGAGCGACGTCTGCGCGCGCAGATCCGCGGCGAACCCGGCCGGGCCGAGATCGAGCAGGCGCTGGCGCGGACCCGCCGGGGCGTCGCCGGAGACGTCGAACTCCGGGAGCTTCTCCCGCGGGAGGAGCGCGACCGGCGACTCGCCGTGCGGCTGGTTGACGGTGACGTCGGCGAGGAACTCGAGGAGCTTCGAGCCGCGGTCGGCGCCGACCTTCGCGGCGAGCAGGTGCGGACGCTCCTCGATGAACGTCGTGGCGACGTCGCCGCGGATGAATGCCGGGTCGTCGAGGACGGCGCGGAGGAAGCCGATGTTCGTCGCGACGCCGCGGATCCGGAACTCGGCGAGCGCGCGGCGGGCGCGGTTGACGGCCTGCTCGAAGGTGCGGCCGCGCGTCGTGCACTTGACGAGCATGGAGTCGAAGTGCGCGGAGACCTCTGCGCCGGCGTACACGGTGCCGCCGTCGAGGCGGACTCCCGCACCGCCGGCGGAGCGGTAGGCGGTGATCGTCCCGGTGTCCGGGCGGAAGGAGTTCGCCGGGTCCTCGGTGGTGATGCGGCACTGGAGGGCGGCGCCCTTGATCGCGACGGAGTCCTGGGAGAGACCGAGGTCGGCGAGCGATTCCCCGGCCGCGATGCGCATCTGCGACTGGACGAGGTCGACATCGGTGACCTCCTCGGTCACCGTGTGCTCGACCTGGATGCGCGGGTTCATCTCGATGAACGCATGCTTGCCGGCGCGCGGCCCCTCGGTCTCGAGGAGGAACTCGACGGTGCCGGCGTTCTGGTAGCCGAGTGCGGTGGCGAACTTGAGCGCGTCGGTGCGGAGGGCTTCCGCCACGGCGGGATCGAGGTGCGGCGCGGGAGCGATCTCGACGACCTTCTGGTGGCGACGCTGGATGGAGCAGTCGCGCTCGAAGAGGTGGATCGCGTTGGAGTCGTTGTCGGCGAGGACCTGCACCTCGATGTGGCGCGGACGCTGCACGGCCTGCTCGATGAACACCGTGGGATCGCCGAAGGCGCCCTCCGCCTCGCGCATCGCGGCCTTGAGGGCGTCGACGAGCTCGGTCTTGTTCGCGACCCGGCGCATGCCGCGGCCGCCGCCGCCGGCGACGGCCTTGACGAACAGCGGGTAGTCCATCGACTCCGCGTCGGCGAGGAGCTGGTCGAGATCGGCCGAGGGGCGGGTCGAGTCGAGGGTCGGGATCCCGGCCGCGCGCGCGGCCTCGAGCGCGTGGACCTTGTTGCCGGCCATCTCGAGGACGTCGGCCCGGGGCCCGATGAAGACGATGCCGTTCTCCTCGCACGCCCGCGCGAGGTCCGGGTTCTCCGACAGGAAGCCGTAGCCCGGGTAGACGGCGTCCGCGCCGCACTCCTTGGCGACGCGGATGACCTCGTCGACGTCGAGGTACGCCCGGACGGGGTGCCCCTTCTCGCCGATCGAGTAGGCCTCGTCGGCCTTGAGTCGGTGTTCGGAGTTGCGGTCTTCATACGGGAACACCGCGACGGTGGCTGCGCCGAGCTCATAGGCGGCGCGGAAAGCTCGGACCGCGATCTCACCGCGGTTGGCTACGAGAACCTTGGAGAACATCTGTGTTGCTCGATTCACTCAGCGCCGAGGGTGATCGACGCGGGGCCCGTGGACAAGGCCAACTCTACAGGCGCTCGCGGACACGTGGGCGGCGGGTCCGGATTCGGCTTCCGTCGGGCCGGTGTCCGTACCCGTCGATACCCTGGTCCCATGCGCATCCTCCACACCTCGGACTGGCACCTCGGCCGGACCTTCTTCGGCGTCGATCTCCACCGGGCGCACGCGGCGTTCCTCGACTTCCTCGTCGACACCGTCGTCGACTCCGAGGTCGACGCGGTCCTCGTCGCCGGGGACGTCTACGACCGGGCGATCCCGCCGCAGGAGTCGCTCGAGCTGTTCGACGCCACCGCCCAGCGCCTCCTCGCCGCCGGGGTGCACCTCGTCGTCTCGAGCGGCAACCACGATTCGTTCATGCGCCTCGGAATGGGGCGCCGCCTCGTCGATCCCGCGGGCCTCCACGTCCGCACCCGGCTGTCCGACATCGACTGGGCGATCCCGCTGCGCGCCCGCGACTCCCGGGATGACGACCCCGCGGTCGTCGTGTACGCCATCCCCTACCTCGAACCCGGGCTCGTCCATGCCCGGTTCGGCGTCCCCCGCACCCACACCGCGGTGCTCGGCGCGGCCATGGACCGGGTCCGGGCGCACGCCGCCGCGCACCACCCGGAGCTGCCGGTCCTCGTCATGGCCCACGCCTTCGTCGCCGGCGGCGCGGGCAGCGAATCGGAGCGCGACATCGGGATCGGCGGCGTGGGCGTCGCCCCCGCCTCGGTGTTCGACGGCGCGGCCTATGCCGCGCTCGGCCATCTGCACCGGCCGCAGGCGATCACCCCGGCCGTCCGGTACTCCGGCTCCCCCATCCCCTTCTCCTTCACCGAGGCCCTCACCCCCAAGCAGATGATCCTCCTCGATGTCGACGGACCGACGATCACCCCCACTGCGGTGCCGGTCCCGGAATTCACCGCGATCGCAACCCTGCGCGGCACCTTCGCGGAGATCGTCGCCGGGGCCGCCGAGCACGCGGAGTCCCTCGTCGCCGTCGAGCTCACCGACCCCGAACGGGTCGACGGCGCCCTCGGCCGGCTGCGCCAGGTCCTGCCCGGGCTCATCCGGTTGAGCTACCTCCGGGCGGGCGACCTCGGGCAGCTCGAGCTGCCGGACGCCGCTGCCGCAGCGGCGCGCTCCGACGGCGAGGTGTTCACCGCATTCGTCGAGGACGTCACCGGCCGGGCCGCCCGCCGCGGCGAGATCGACCGCTTCGAGACCGCGCTCGCCGCGGCGCTGCGGGAGGACGCATGAGACTCCACTCGCTGACGATCAGTGCGTTCGGCCCGTTCCCCGACACCGTCACCGTCGATCTCGACTCCCTCGCCCACGACGGCCTGTTCCTCATCCACGGCCCCACCGGTTCGGGCAAGACGACGATCCTCGATGCGCTCGCCTTCGGTCTCTACGGCAGGGTCCCGGGAGCGCGCAACGACGCCGCTCAGTTCCGCTCGCAGTTCGCCGCACCGACCACGCCGACGGAGGTCACCCTCGAGTTCAGCGCGCAGGGCCGTCGCTACCGCGTCCGCCGGAACCCGGCCTACGACCGTCCCAAGCGGCGCGGCACCGGCACCGTCACGGAGAAGGCCGGCGCCCAGCTCCTTCGCTGGGACGGGACGGAGTGGGCGGGCCTCGGCCGCACCGCGACCGAGGTCCAGGCCCACATCACCCGGGCCCTCCAGCTCACCGCGGATCAGTTCACCAAGATCGTCCTTCTCCCGCAGGGCGAGTTCGCCGCGTTCCTCCGGGCGGCCCCGCAGGAGCGCGAGCCGATCCTGCGCCGCCTCTTCGCGACCGAGCACTTCACCGCCGTCGAGGACCGGCTGGCAGAGGCCGCCCGCGGTGCCCGGTCACGGATGACCGCGGTGTCGGCGCAGCGGACCGCCCTCATCGACCGGGCGCTCGCCGTGCACGGTGCGGACCTCCCCCGTCCCACCGCCGAGCACCCCGATGTCGGCGACGTCGAATCCGTGCTCGGACCCAGCCGCGCGATCGGGATCGAACGGCTGGAGAGCGCGCAGGTCGTCCGTGACGAGGCCGAATCCGCGGCGGCGCGGTCCGGCGAGTCCGCCCGCGCGGCACGCGAGCGGCTGCGCGACCGGACGCGGCTGCGCGAGCTCCGGGATCTCGAGCGGATCCACGAGGACGGCGCCGAGGACCGCCGGCGGATCCGCACGCAGCAGGAGCGGATCCGGGAAGCGACCGTCCTCCGCCCGGCCCTGCACGAGCTGCGGGACGCGGAGGAGAAGCATCGCCTGAGCGCGGAGAGCGACGCCGCGGCCCGTCGGACCCTGGCATCGGCCCTCACCGACCTCGCCCCCGGCGCCTCCGCACGGACGGCGGACGCGCTCGCCGATCTCGGCCGGACGATCACCGGAGCCGCTCAGCGCCTTGCCCGCTCCCTCGCCCACCGGGAGGCCCTCGTGGCGGAAGCGGCCGACGCCGACCGCGCCGTGGAGGACCAGGTCGAGCGGAATCGGACGGCCGACGCGGAGCTCGCGCGCACCCGGGAGCGGCGCGCCGCGATCGAGGACGAGCTCTCCGGGGAATCCGCCGTGGCCGCGCAGACCGAGCGGGCGCGGGAAGCGTTGCGACGGAGCGCCGAACAGCTCGCCGCGGCCGAACGCTTCGCCGCTCTCGGCACCGCGCTCAGCGCCGCGCGGTCAGAGGCTGCCGAGCGGCGCACGGACCAGGAGCGCGCGCGGACCGAGTACGAGGACATCCGTCGCCGGCGGATCGAAGGGATCGCTGCCGAGCTCTCTGCGGAGCTCTCGCCCGGTGACGCGTGCCCGGTGTGCGGCTCGTCCGAGCACCCGGCCCCGGCATCCCCCGCCGGACCTGCGGTGGGCCGGGCCGCGGAGGAGCAGGCGCACGCCACGTGGGAGGAACGGCAGAGCGCGGCTCTGCGCGCCCTCGAGAGGACGGCCCGCCTCGAGGAGCAGCATGCCCAGGCCCGGACGGAGGCCGGATCAAAGAGCGTCGAGACGTCGGGCGCCGCGCATGCGGAGGCCCAGCGCGAGCTCTCCGACCTCGAAGACCGGCTCCGCCGCCTCCAGGAGCTGCGCGCGGAGTCCGGACGTCTCGAGACCGCGCTCGCCACCCTCGCCGAGGCGGCGCAGGAGCGGGAGACGCGCCTCGCCGCGCTCCGGTCCGCCGCCGTGAGCATCCGCGGGCGCCTGGACCAGCTCGAGGCCTCCGAGGCTGCGCGGGCGGCGCGCGATCTCGAGCGCGCGGGTCTCACCGCACCTGCCTCGCCGCAGGCGGCGGAGGAGGTCGCGGATCACGGAGAGCGGATCACCGCCGCCGCTGCGGAGGCGTCCCGTGCGGCCGGCGTTCTCACAGACGCATCCGATGCGCTCCGACGGCGCCGGGAGGTGTTCGAGTCCGGACTGCAGGATTCGTCCTTCGACGGCGTGGACGATCTCCGCAGCGCGCTCGGACTCGACGCCCAGCGGCTCGCAGCCGAGGACCGTGCGCACGAGGAGCGGTGGACGCGCATCGCACTCATGCGCGAGTCCGACTGGTACCCGGTCGCGCTGGCCGACACCGCTGATGACGACGAGCTCGCCGCGCTCACTGCCGCGGAGGACGCTCTCGAAGAACTGTGGCGGGCGCGGGTGACCGACGCGGTGGAACGGCTCGCAGTCGCACGGCGGCACGTCGCCGATCTCGACGCCCTGCGCAGCGAGTTCCGGTCCCGGACGGCGGAGGACGAGGCCGAGCTCGACGGTCTCCGCACCGATATCGCACTGTCCGGACTCGTCCAGGCGACGAGTCCGGAGAACGTGCGTCGGATCTCCCTGTCCTCGTACGCTCTCGTCGCGCTCTTCGCCGACGTCGCGGCCAATGCCTCGGAGCGCCTCCGAGTGATGAGCCGGGGCCGGTACTCGCTCGTCCACGATGACGTCATCCACCGCCGGGAGAAGCGGGCCGGACTCGGTCTGCAGGTCGTCGACGGGTTCACGCAGGAGCGGCGCGACCCCCGGACCCTGTCCGGCGGCGAGAGCTTCATGGCCGCGCTCGCACTCGCACTCGGCCTCGCGGACACCGTGCGGGCCACCGCCGGGGGCATCGAGCTCGATTCGCTCTTCATCGACGAAGGGTTCGGCACCCTCGATCCGGATGCGCTCTCCGAGGTGCTCGGCATCCTCGACGAGCTGCGCGAGGGCGGACGCACCGTCGGGGTGATCTCCCATGTCCAGGGGATGCTGCAGGCCATCCCCAACCAGATCGTCCTCGAGTCCTCCCCCACGGGCTCCCGGATCCGGGTCGACGTCCGCACCTGACGACGCACCGGGGGCGGATCTCCGGCCCCTCCCATGAGAACCGCGCCGGAATCGGCTAACGTGGGACCGTGCTCGTCCTCAGTATCTCCAGTCTCAAAGGCGGGGTCGGAAAGACCTCGGTGACCCTCGGCCTGGCCTCTGCCGCCTACAGCCGAGGCATTCCGACGTTGGTCGTCGACGTGGACCCCCAGGCCGATGCCTCGACCGGGCTCGACGTCCCCGTCACCACGGAGGTCGACATCGCGGACGTGCTCGCCGCTCCGCGTTCGCGCATCCTCGACCGCGCAGTCGTCCCGAGCGGCTGGGTGGGCGACAAACCCGGCCACATCGACGTCATCCCGGGTTCCCCGCGCGCCGCCGAGTTCGATCGCCCCTCGCTCTCCGAGCGCTATCTGCGTCGCCTCAAGGACGCGATCGCGAAGGTGTCGAGCGGCTACCGCCTCGTGCTCATCGACTGCCCGCCCTCGCTCAACGGACTCACGCGCGCCGCGTGGACGGCGAGCGATCGCGTTCTCATCGTCACCGAACCGGGTCTGTTCTCCGTCGCAGCCGCCGACCGCGCGCTCCGCGCCACCGAGGAGCTCCGGCGCCGGAGTGCCGAGAGTCTGCAGCCTCTCGGCATCGTCGTCAACCGGGTGCGCCCGAACTCGCGGGAGCACGCCTACCGCTTCACCGAGCTCAAGGAGATGTTCGGGCCCCTCGTCATGACTCCCCCGCTGCCGGAGCGCACGGTGCTCCAGCAGGCCCAGGGTTCGGCACGACCGATCCATTCCTGGCCGGGAAGTCCGGCCGCCGAACTCGCGTCAGCATTCGACCGGATCCTCGATCGTGCCCTGCGGAGCGAGAAGATCAAGCGCAGCGGGGCCGGCGCCGCTCCCGCTGGTGCCGCCGACTCCCCCGACGCCCCGCAGAACGGGTCGGAGCCCGACGCCGATCCTCAGCGCACGCAGGAGGATCCGGACGCCGTCGCATCCGGGACGGACGCTCCCGGGCAGGATGAACCCACCGCACCCCGCACGGACGGTGACGACCCCGGAGTCCGGAGCACCGACGACGGCGGACCCGCCGTCGACACCGGTGACGACAGCCCCGCGGCCGGCGACGGCGATTCACCGGGTGCTCTCGCGCCCGCTGTCACCGCTGATCACGACGAGAGCCTCGAGACCCGGCGGAGCCGGCGGATGCGCGATTCCCGCTCCTGATCCCCCGCTGACACCTCTGCCCGCCGCCGGGTATGCGAAAGGGCCGCGACGTCGAGTCGCGGCCCTGTGTCGTTCCGAAGGAGGAACGGTCGAGCTCAGCTGGTCCTGCGCGCGGCCCGGCGCGCAGCGAGTTCGTCGACCATCTGCACCTCGTCCTCGGGGCGCTCGCTCGGAAGCTCCGAGAGCGTGCCCTCGACCTCGCGCCACACCCGGCCGACCGCGATCCCGAAGACGCCCTGACCGCCCTGGACCAGGTCGATGACCTCGTCGGCGGAGGTGCATTCGAAGACGCTCGATCCGTCGCTCATGAGGGTGATCTGGGAGAGGTCCTCGACGCCGCGCTCACGGAGGTGGCCGACGGCAACACGGATCTGATTGAGCGACACCCCGGTGTCGAGCAGGCGCTTGACGATCTTGAGGACGAGGATGTCGCGGAAGCTGTAGAGGCGCTGCGATCCGGAACCGGTCGCGGTGCGGATGCTCGGGACCACGAGGTCGGTCCGCGCCCAGTAGTCGAGCTGCCGATAGGTGATGTCGACGACGCGGCACACCGTGGGGCCGCGGTAGCCGGCCTCTTCATCGAGCACGGGCAGATCGTCGTCGAACAACAGACCCTGAGCGGCCGGCGGCATGGCTGCGGAACGGGCCTGTTCCTCACTTGAGCGGTTCACACCGACTCCTCCTTCATGTCCCTGGGGGAAGCGGACCTGCGAGCACCGGATCGGAAGACGAATCGATTCTACCGCACCGGCATCCCGGAGGCCCAGGGGAACTTACATCCATGAACTTATGCGCTCGACCTCCCGCGGGCGGAGAGGCCGGGGGTAACGATTTGCGCGTGTCGCCGTTACCGGAGTAATCGAACGCCTGCGCGACGGGCGGCGCGGAGCGCACCCCGGGGCAGCGCGGGGCACGTCAGCGATCAGCGGTCGACTGCGCTCCGGACCCGGCTCCGTCGGTGACCTCGGAGGCGGCGGAGGGCGCCTCCACCGGGGCGGCGGACTGCGGCTTGACCGCGGTGAGGAGCTTCGTCTTCACCGAGGACGCGTACGTGTCGACGTACTCCTGTCCCGACAACCGGAGGATCTCGTACATGATCTCGTCGGTGACCGAGCGGAGGAGGAAGCGGTCGCTCTGCATGCCTGCGTACTCGCTGAAGTCGAGCGGTCGACCGAACACGATGCCCACCCGGCGCAGGCGCGGCATCGTCCGTCCCTCCGGTTGGACCTTGTCCGTCCCGATGAGAGCGACCGGGACCACCGGCACCCCCGACTCGAGGACGAGGCGGGCGATCCCCGTGCGGCCGCGGTAGAGACGACCGTCGGGACTCCGCGTTCCCTCCGGATAGATCCCGAGGAGCTTCCCGCTCCGCAGGACCCGCAGACCCGCGGTGAGCGAGGCCTCGGAGGCCGAACCCCCGGAGCGGTCCATCGGGAGCTGATTGGTGAGCTTGAAGAACCATCGCGCGGCCGTGCCCTTGATGCCGCGGCCGAGGAAGTAGTCGTTCTTCGCGAGGTACACGACGGGTCGCGGCACGGCGAGCGGGACGAACACCGAGTCGATGAAGGACAGGTGATTGCCGGCGACGATCGCACCGCCGGTCTCCGGGATGTTCTCGAGTCCGCGCACCCACGGCCGGAACAGCGTCCGGACGATCGGCCCGACGACGATGGTCTTGAGCAGCCAGTAGAACACGTGGGTCCTCTCGACGCGGGCTGGTGGACGGTCCGACACTACTATAGGGCTCCGTCGCGCTCACCGGACCCGCTTCCGGCCCCCTTCGGAACCGCCGTCGCGTGTGGCATTCTGAGGGGATGAGCGCATCGACGAACTCCCCCGCCGCAGTCCGCCCGGAGGCCGCAGCGATCGTCCACGACAACGATGCGCCCGTCGGGATCCTCCTCCTCCACGGCATCACCGGATCGCCCGCCGCCTGGCGTCCGATCGCCGACCATCTCATCGCCGACGGCTCGGCGGTGCGCGTGCCCCTCCTCCCCGGCCACGGAACCCGCTGGCCCGATCTCAACAGGACCGGCTGGGACGACTGGTGCACCGCCGCGCGTGCGGAGCTCGATGCGCTCCGCGCACAGCACCCCGTCGTGCTCGTCGCCGGGCTCTCGATGGGTGGGGCCCTCGCCCTCGAGCTCGCGACGACCACCACGGGGGTCGACGGCCTCGTCCTCGTCAACCCCTCGCTCCGGGTCGACTCGCCGCTGCGCGCCGTGCTCCCGGCGCTCTCCCGCGTGGTCCCGAGCATCGCCGCGATCGGCAACGACATCGCCCGACCCGGCGAAGACGAGGTCGCCTATCCCCGGACCCCGCTGCGGGCCGTGGCATCGATGTATGCCGGTCAGCGGCGACTCCGGCACCGGCTCTGGCGCATCATCGCGCCCACCGTCCTCTGTGTGTCGGGCACCGATCACGTCGTCGGACCGTGGTCGGCTCGCTTCCTGCGTGCGCGACTGCTCGGTGAGCTCCGCACCGTCGCCCTGCGCCGCAGCCATCACGTCGCCACGCTCGATCACGACGCCGACATCATCCTCGAGGAGATCCGTCGTCTCCGGGACGGCCTCCTTCCGGTGCGCCCGCAGAGCACGGGAGCGGCTCCCGGCGGAGAGGCGCGATGACCGGCCCCCGGGATCCGCACGGACCGCACGACGGGCCGGAATGGGAGCGGCTGCCCGGGGACGAGCGCGTCCCCGACGCGGATTGGGACGCCCTCGTCACCGGGATCTCCGACCAGTCCGGCTTCGTGCCCGAGATGTCGCCCGAGGAGATCCGCGAACAGCTCGCCGAGGACGAGGACTGGGTGCCTCCCGAGCCGGAGCGGATCGGCTGGCGCAGCGCGCCCCCGCTCTTCGTCCTCGCGATCGTCGGCCTCATCGGCGGGATCACCGGCCTCGTCGTCCTCGCGATCTTCTTCCGCCCCGTCCCGGGGTTCGCAGTGCTCGCGCTCCTCGGGATCAGCATGGTGTCCGGACTGCTCCTCTTCCTCAACCTGCCGGAGGAGCACCGCGAGGGCCGCGGGGGCGGCGCCGAGGTCTGAGCTACCCGACCCGCCGCACCGCGGGGGCGAAGGGCACGTAGTCGAGATCGCGATCTGCGTGGTCCGGGGCGACGATCTGCGGCACGAGCCCGGCGTCCCCGAGGATCGCCAGCGCTTCGACCTCCGCATGGTCGAGCCGGTCCGGGCAGGCGAGGATCCACTCCGGACGTCGGTCCGGCAGCCGGCTCATTGGATCCGGGCCGGAGTGGACGGCTGCCACGAGGCATTCCGGATCGGGGCAGGACACGACTCCGGCCGGGTCGATCCCGTGTCCTGGATGGGTGCATTCGATGATCATGGGTCCTCCTCATGTCGGTCCGGTGCAGGTTCACCGGTCGGTGCGGGGTGCTCGTTCCGTACGCTACGACCCGGCACGGACACGGCCCCTGGAGCCCGTCCCGAACCCCGTCCCGCCGCCCCGTGTCAGCAGCGCGTGGGAGGATGGCTCGCATGCCGCACCACCACGCGCCTGCCCGCTTCGACCGTGATGAGTCGCTGCGCTCCGGCCAGCTCACCCTCGGCGACCTCGGGACCCCGCTGTCCGAGGTGACCTTCGTCGTCGTCGACCTCGAGACCACCGGCTCCACCGACATCACCGAGATCGGAGCGGTCAAGCTCCGCGGCGGGGAGGTCCTCGGTGAGTTCTCCACCCTCGTCCGGCCCGTCGACAGCGTGATCTCACCCTTCGTCGAGCGGCTCACCGGAATCACCAACAGCATGGTCGCCGGCGCCCCGGAGCTCGCCGCGGTGCTCCCCGCATTCCTCGAGTTCGCGCGCGGCTCCGTCCTCGTCGCCCACAACGCCGGATTCGATGTCGGGTACCTCAAGGCCGCGTGCGGGCGCCTCGACTACCACTGGCCGGAACCGCAGGTCCTCGACACCGTGCGCCTCGCCCGACAGGTCGTCCCGCGCGGCGAGGTCGTCAACCACAAGCTCGGCACCCTCGCCGCCCACTTCGGCACCGCGGTCGCCCCCGATCACCGGGCGCTGTCGGATGCACGGGCCACGGGTGAGATCCTCCACCACCTGTTCGACCGGTTCGGCTCCTACGGCATCACGACGCTCGAAGAGCTCTCCCGCATCAAGCCTGCGGGATGGACGCGGCGTCGCACGAAGCTCCATCTCGCGAAGGACGTCCCGCACGGCCCCGGGGTCTACATGTTCCTCGACGGCTCCCGGCGCGTCCTCTACATCGGCGTGAGCGCCGACATGCGCACCCGTGTCCGCTCGTACTTCTCCGCCGGCGAGACGCGCGGCCGGATGGCGGAGATGATCACCGCCGCCCAGGAGGTCGCGACGGTCCCCTGCGACACGCACCTCGAGGCCCAGGTGCGCGAGGTCCGGCTCATCGCCGAGCACGCACCCCCGTACAACCGGCGATCGAAGAACCCCGAGCGGCGGACCTGGCTCCGACTCACCGACGACCCCTACCCGCGGCTCGCCGTCTCCCGCACCCCGCCGGTGACGGATGTCGATGCGGCGGCGCGCCTCGGCCCGTTCCGCACGCACCGCCAGGCGCAGCAGGCCAAGCGCATCCTCGAACGGCTCTTCCCGCTCAAGCAGTGCACGCGACGCCCCGGCAGCGCGGGCTTCGCTCCCTGTCCCTCCGGGGAGCTCGGGCAGTGCGGCGGACCGTGCGCGGGGGTGACCGACGTCGAGGCCTACCGGTCGGGCATCTCCGGCGTGCTCGATCTGCTCGCCGCCGATCCCGCAGATTTCGTCGCGCGCTGCCGGGAGCGCATGCTCGACCTCACCGCGGAGGAGCGGTTCGAGACCGCGGCGGACACGCGCGACGCGATGACCTCGCTGCTCGGTGCGCTCGCCGCGGAGGAGCGGCGCGCGCACCTGACGGCCGTGCCGGAGATCGTCGCCGCGGTGCCGGCCGCGGACGGCGGCTGGGAGATCGCCCTCGTCCGCTGGGGCCGCCTCGCCGGCAGCGCGGCGGTCCCCGCGGGGCTCAGCCCCTATCCGGCGATCGACGCCCTCGCCCTCACGGCCGAGCACGTCGACCCGCCGACACCCGGCCTCCCGGGCACGCTCGCCGAGGAGACCGCGCTCATCCATCGCGGACTGTCCGACGGCCGCACCCGGCTCGTCCGCTCCGCCGCCGGGTGGGCGGAGCCGATCAGCGGATTCGGACGCTCACACGGAAGGTTCGGCCGGCTCGACCGCGGACCAGCGGTGTGATGCCTCGATGAGCTCGTCGAGCTTGCGGCGCGCGGCACCGGAGTCGAGCGCGGCGACGGCGCGCTCCGACTGGGCCGCGAGCCGATCCTGCAGGCTGCCGTCCGCCTCGGGAGCGGCGGCCACGAGCGCCGCCGCGGCGTTAAGCACGACGACGTCCCGCACGGGAGACCGCTCCCCCTCGAGCACGCGCGTCATCACTCCGGCGTTGAACTCGGGATCGCCGCCGCGCAGATCGTCCTTCCCCACCCGGGGCAGACCGAGGACGGTGGCGTCGAAGGTCGAATGCACGACTTCGCCCCCGCGCACCTCCCACACGTCGTTGACGGCGGTGGTGCTGAGCTCGTCGAGGCCGTCGCCGGACCGGAAGACGAGGGCCGAATCGCCGCGACGCGCGAGCACCCCGGCCACGAGCGGTGCCATCGCGGGATCGGCCACGCCGATCGCAGTTGCGCGGGTGCGTGCCGGGTTCGTCAGCGGCCCGAGGATGTTGAAGGCCGACGGGACCTTGATCGCGCGCCGCACCGGGGCGATGAAGCGCATCGCCGGGTGGTAGACGTTCGCGAAGCAGAAGGCCATCCCGACCTCGCGTGCGAGGCCGCCCGTCTGCTCGGGGCTGAGATCGAGGGTGAGGCCGAGCGCCTCGAGCACGTCGGCCGAACCGGAGGCCGAGGACGTCGCCCGGTTCCCGTGCTTGACGAGCGGCTGGCCCGCGGCGGCGATGATGAACGAGGCGGTGGAGGAGATGTTGACGGTCTTGGCGCGGTCGCCGCCGGTGCCGACGATGTCCACGGCATCCGACAGCCCGTCGAGGGTCACCGCGTGGGACATCATCGCCTCGACGAGCCCGGTGATCTCCTCGACGGTCTCGCCCTTCCCGTGATGGGCGACGAGGAACGCTGCCATGGTGACGTCGGGGACGCCGCCCGACATGATCTCGTCCATCGCCCAGGCGGCGGTGGCCGCGTCGAGATCGCGCCGCTCCATGAGTGCGACGAGGAGATCCGGCCACTCCCGCACACCCGAGACGAGTCCGGGGGTGTTCTGCGGTGCTGGATCGGTCATGGCCGAGGCCTTTCTCCTGGGGTTCTGCGGGTGCTGCGGTGCGCGGCGCAGAGCGTGCCGGCGCACCCCGCTCATCATGCTACGACGCCGCTCCGACCGCTCCCGCATCCCGCGACTCGGACCCGACACGCGGCGAAGGTCGTTTCCCCACGTCACGGCGATCCGCGAGAACTCGCGGAATCCGCTACACGTCGTAGAAAACTTCGCCGCCGAACCTGAGCAAAAGGTGAATTTATCCTTGGGGCTGGGTAATAATGGGGGCGTGTCCACTGCCACTGCATCTCACACAGCGCCGGTTCATCCAGTCGTCAACAGGCCGAACACGACAACCGTAGGGTTCATCGTGTGGCTGTCGAGCGAGCTGATGTTCTTCGCCGCGCTCTTCGCCATGTACTTCACGATCCGCTCGGTCGTCCCCGACATGTGGGCGCAGGAGACGGAGAAGCTCGCCTTCTGGTTCGCGCTCGGCAACACCTCGATCCTGGTGCTGTCGTCGGTGACCTGCCAGCTGGGCGTCTTCAAGGCCGAGCACTTCAAGCCGCGCCGCACCGGCGGCCTGCTCAACCTCGGCAAATGGGGCCTCGTCGAGTGGTACTACCTCTCCTTCGTCCTCGGAGCGATCTTCATCGGCGGACAGGTCTTCGAGTACGCGACCTTGGTGTCCGAGGGCGTCGCGATCAACTCGAACGCCTACGGCTCGGTCTTCTACCTCACCACCGGGTTCCACGGACTCCACGTGGCCGGCGGTCTCATCGCCTTCCTGCTCGTCATCGGGCGCACCTACGCAGCGAAGAAGTTCGGGCACCGGGAAGCCGTGTTCGCGATCTGCGTGTCGTACTACTGGCACTTCGTCGACGTCGTGTGGGTCGGCCTCTTCGCAGTGATCTACATCCTCCAGTGATCGCTGTCTGAGACCCGGACCACCAGACTCCCGCAAGAAAAGGACAAACCTGTGAAGCTTCTAGCCGAACGACGCCGGCACCCCATGGCCCTCGTGGTCCTGCTGCTCGTCGGTCTGTTGATGACCGGCGGCGCATACGCGATGTTCACCTCGAACAGCACGGCGAATGCCGAGGAGTACACCGCAGCCGACGTGGAGGAGGGCGAGAAGCTCTTCGTCACCAACTGCGCCACCTGCCACGGCATGAACGCCGAGGGCACCGAGAACGGCCCCGGCCTCATCGGCGTCGGCGCCGCGGCGGTCGACTTCCAGGTGGGAACCGGACGCATGCCGCTGCAGATGAGCGGCCCGCAGGCCCCGGTGAAGACCCCGCAGTTCAGCGAGGAGCAGATCTCGCAGATGGCCGCCTATGTCGCCTCGCTCGGCCCCGGACCGGCAGTTCCGGAGGACGAGTACCTCGACACCGCGCAGGGCGATGCGGCCGCCGGCGGTGGCCTGTTCCGCACGAACTGCGCCATGTGCCACAACGTCGTCGGATCCGGCGGCGCCCTGACCCGCGGCAAGTACGCGCCGAACCTCTCCGAGGTCTCCGAGAAGCACCTATACGAGGCCATGCAGACCGGCCCGCAGAACATGCCGATCTTCAACGATGCGAACCTCACCCCCGAGCAGAAGCGCGACGTCATCACCTACGTGCGCGAGGTCTCCGAGCAGCCGTCCCCCGGCGGTGCCAAGCTCGGCTCGCTCGGCCCGGTCGCCGAAGGCCTGTTCATCTGGTTCTTCGGACTCGCGGCAGTCATCGGCATCACCGTGTGGCTCTCGGCCCGGTCGAAGTGACCACGACGTTCTCATCCGTATCGAGTAAAGGACGAGGAAGCGAATGACCTCGAAACAGCACACTGCCGAGCACGGCAGCCAGCTCGAGCAGGTGAACGGGTTCACCAATCCTGGTATCCCCGAACACTCGCCGCGAGTGACCGACAGCAGCCCGGCTGCGGAGCGCACGGCAGAACGCCAGATCGCGGGATGGTTCATCCTCTCGATGATCGGCACCATCTGGTTCATCGTGTCGTACTTCCTCTTCCCCATCGAGGACGGCGAGATGGGGAGCATCCGCCTGCAGAACGCGATGCTCGGCCTCGGTGCCACACTCGCGCTGTTCTCCATCGGCGTCGGCGTCGTCCTCTGGGCGAAGACCCTCATCACCGATGTCGAGGTCGTCGAGTCGCGGCATGACATCGCCGGATCCGAAGAGGACCAGGCGATCGCTCTCGAGATCATCGAGCAGGCCAAGGAGGAATCGGGCATCGCCCGCCGTCCGCTCCTGCGCAACACGCTCATCGCCGCGGTCGCGATCGCTCCGCTGCCGGCCCTCCTCGTCTTCCGCGACCTCGGTCCGCTCCCGGGCAACAAGCTCTTCGAGACCCTCTGGGGACCCGGCGTCCGTCTCGTCCAGGACCCGGGAATGGTGCCGCACGAGGACCGCTACATCCGCGCCGAGGACGTCACCATCGGCTCGGCCTTCCACGTCATCCCGGAGAAGATGTACGAGTCGGAGCACCCGCTCAACGAGAAGGCCAAGGCAGCCGTGCTCCTCATGCGCGTCGATCCCCGGGAGCTCAACACGGATCCGGCCAAGGAGGACTGGGGTGTCGACGGCATCGTCGCCTACTCCAAGATCTGCACCCACGTCGGCTGCCCCGTCGCCCTCTACGAGCACCAGACCCACCACCTCCTGTGCCCGTGCCACCAGTCGACCTTCGACGTGACCAACCACTGCGCGGTCATCTTCGGCCCGGCCAAACGTCCGCTTCCGCAGCTTCCCATCGCCGTCGATGACGAGGGCTACCTGGTCGCTCAGCGCGACTTCGTGGACCCTGTCGGCCCGACCTTCTGGGAGATCAACACCAGGGAGACCTCCGAGCAATGAGCACAGCACCTGCGACGACCGCCGTCGGAAAAGCGGCACAGTTCACCGAGAGCCGCGTCGGCGCCTCGAAGATGGTCAAGGAGTTCGGACGGAAGATCTTCCCGTCCCACTGGTCCTTCATGCTCGGCGAGGTGGCGCTCTACACCTTCATCATCCTCGTCCTCACCGGTACGTTCCTCACGTTCTGGTTCAAGCCGGCGATGGGCGAGCTCCACTACGAGGGTCCGTTCATCCCGCTCAAGGGCGTCGAGATGTCCGAGGCCTACGCCTCGACCCTGGCGATCTCGTTCGAGATCCGCGGAGGCCTGTTCATCCGTCAGATGCACCACTGGGCAGCGCTGCTGTTCATGGCCGCGGTGAGCATCCACGCCCTCCGCATCTTCTTCACCGGCGCGTTCCGCCGCCCGCGTGAGATCAACTGGCTCATCGGCATCGCCCTCGTCGCGCTCGGCATGGGTGCCGGCTTCACCGGCTACTCGCTGCCCGACGATCTGCTCTCCGGCAACGGCCTGCGGATCATCGACGGCATCCTCAAGAGCATCCCGCTCGTCGGCACCTACATCTCGTTCTTCCTCTTCGGTGGCGAGTTCCCGGGAACCGACATCGTCTCCCGTCTCTACTCGCTCCACATCATGATCGTGCCCGCACTGCTCATCGCAGCGATCGCGGTCCACCTGATGTTCGTCGTCGTGCACAAGCACACCCAGTGGCCGGGTGCCGGTCACACCGAGAAGAACGTCGTCGGTGAGCCCGTCCTCCCGACCTTCGCGGCCAAGGGCGGCGGCTTCTTCTTCATGATCTTCGGTCTGTTGGCGCTGCTGTCCGGGTTCTTCACCATCAACCCGGTGTGGAACTACGGACCGTACGACCCCTCCCCCGTGTCCGCCGGCACCCAGCCGGACTGGTACATCGGATGGATGGACGGATTCCTCCGCATCATCCCGGGCTGGGCCGAGTTCTACATCTTCGGATGGCCGATCAGCTTCAACATCTTCTCCGCCGTCCTCATCGCCGGTCTCCTCTTCGGTGCTATGGCCGTCTGGCCCTTCGTCGAGGCGTGGCTGACCAAGGACTACCGCGAGCACCACATCCTCGATCGCCCGCGCAACAACCCCACGCGCACCGCGCTCGGCGTCGCCGCAGTCGTCTGGTACTGCGTGATGTGGGCCGCCGCCTCGGGCGACCTCATGGCGGTGTTCTTCCACATGTCGCTCAACGACATGATCTACATCTTCCGCGCCCTGTTCTTCATCGGACCGATCGTCGCGTACATCGTGACCAAGCGGATCTGCCTGGGACTCCAGCGGAAGGATCGCGAGATCATCCTCCACGGGTACGAGAGCGGCGAGATCATCCGTCTGCCGCACGGCGAGTACCAGGAGCGTCACAAGGTGCACTCCGACCACAAGGTCTGGGCTCTGTCCGCCTTCGAGTCGCCCGAGTACATCCCCGCGCAGCCGGGTCCCGACGGCCGGATCTCGAAGTGGGAGAAGCGTCGCGCCACGATCGCGAAGTTCTTCTACGAGGATCGTGTCGCACCGGTGACCAAGGCTGAGCTCGACGCCGCACACCACGATCACGGTGCGCACGACGTCGGTGCCGGCTCGCACTCGAGCGGGCAGATCACCTCGGGTCACTGAGACCCAGCGCCTCGCGCGTTCGAAGCCGGAGGGCCGAGCAGTCGTCGACTGCCCGGCCCTCCGGCTTTCCGCATCCTGCTGATGTTCCGGGCGGTTGGCTGTCCGCAATCGCCCGCTGGCCCAGGTATCGCGGGAGCCTGATCACTCGTTCGGCCCGTTCCGGTCCCCTGCCCGCAGGGCCCCGTGATCCGGGGGCCGTCCCTGGTCCCGAGCATGTTCCGTCGACCTGCCCGTTCCCCTCGTTTCGAGTGCCTTGTGCTGCCATGACCGTCGCCTCTGAACCCGGCGCTCGTCCTTCGACGATTCGGCAGAGCGTGGACAGCCCTGAATACGCCGGGGTGATCCGACAGGCATGAAGGACCGCGCAGCGGTCTGGGGGCGGGGTAGCGCGAGTCGCGCTTCTCCCGGTCCTGCTGAGGACGCCGCAGCGCATGGCACACGAGCAGCTTCACATGATGCCGATCGACAGCCTCGCCGCTCACGAGCGCATCGCGCCGACGAAGGAATCGAGGCGGCCCGTTGCACGGCCCGCTTCCCTGGCGGCGGCCCCGGCACCGAACGGACGCTGTGAGGAAGCGTGAGAACGATCTGCGGGGTGCCGTCTTCAGACCCCATCAGCCTGGTGCTCGTAGCGACCTCCCGCTAGATCCTGCTCGCTCCTTGCCAGCTGCTGAGCCGGGCTCTCCGCCGGCGACGGATCTCCCCTGCCGACGAGCCTCCACCGAACGACCGCGGACTCGGGGCCGGACGCTCACTGCCATGATGGGGCAGTCTCCTAGGCACGTGACCGACGGGGCTGTACGCACCGTCCCGAGCTCCGTGCGGCCGCTGAGAGATCTGGAACGGTGACGAGCTGCCCCGATCCGGCGGAGCACACGGCCTCTGCCCTCGTCGTGCGTTCGTCACGGAATGATTCGATGACAACGACCGACGACGGGCACGAGGTGAGCCGCCGCTGCTTCTCCTATCCCGTGGGCAGGACACGATCGGAGGGACGCTCGAGGCCCCTCAGGCGTGCTCACGCAGGTTCCCTCGCGTACCACCCAGCGACTTCGCAGTGGATGGCAATCCGATTCGGTGCAGCCGTCCCTCCGGGCAGGAATGTTTCCTTCGCCTCGACCAGGGTGTATCCCAGGGCGAGTGAGCGCGCACTCCCCTGGCAAGCGGCAGGGCCTGCGGGAGCAAGAGGAACGACAATCTCCGTCACGACCCAGATTTCGTTCTCCGGCACGCCGACCGCTCTCTCCTCGTCACTCCTATCGTTCGGCTTCCGGCACGCCGACCGCGTCCTTCGCACACGCCGGCATCGCACAGCGCCATCGCGGCGAGGGACCAACGAGAGCGGAAGACTCCGAAGCCGAGGTATCGAGCGGGAGGGCGTCGGTTCCCGGTGGCGGTCACCCCCGAGCCGCGACAGAGATCGGCCGGCACCGGGCGGCGCCGAGTACTGAGCCGACGCAAGGGCCGGAGATCACCCGGCCACACATCGCCCGATCACCCATCCCCAACCGCCGCACCGATGCAGAGAAGCGCCGATTCCGGAGCAGGACCGCCATCTCCAGCGCCGTTGCGCTCGTACCGCGCCCATACCCACCTGGTGAAGCCGCGGCCAGGCTGCGGACAGCCGAGAATCATCCTGCATCGGAAGAACTGACCGAACCTACATCGGCGATGCCTGGACCACAGGGCCTTCCCCGAGTACCGGCGTCCGGGCATCCGGAACAGGCACGACCGATCCGGCTGCATTCGCTGCAGTTCGCCCCGGACCATCGGACCATGGTCACTGATCCCCCAACAGAGCAGAGAATCGCAGGGGTCGCAACGCGGTGAGCCTGACACGGGCCGCTGGGGACAGACAGCGTCCCCAGGCCCACAGACTCGTTCCGGCGGAGTACAGGCGCAGAATGGAGCCCTGCGGGCGCGACACGCCGCGCGCCCCGGTTCTCACACACCGCAAAGATCGACCGTCGACCCCAGAGCGATGTTCACCTGCGGCAGATGTCCCACAGATCGGCCGTTCATGGGACATCTGCCGCGGGTGAACCGGTTCGTCCGAGAAGCCGGTCCGTTCCCGATGCCGCGCGAGCACGAACCCGGTCCGCACCGCCCCGTATCCGCCCGACCCGCACTCCCCCGACCGCTGCAGAACAGCGCGAACCGCCAAGACGCACGAAAGCGGCGGGGCCGGGACTCCAAGTCCCGACCCCGCCGCTCGATGCGCGAGAGCACTCAGCGCTCAGTGTGCGTGGTTGCCTCGGTCGTACTCGTACACGAGACCGACCAGGCCGATGAGGGCGATGACCGCGCCGAAGGGCACGATCCACCATCCGACGGCCACGCCGAAGAAGCACATTCCGGCACCGGTGGCCACGGTGATGGGCCACCAGCTCCACGGGCTGTAGAACCCGTACTCGTACGGCTCGTCGGAGATCTCACCGTCGAGGTCGTCGGCGGCGATCTTTCCGATGCTCCGGTGGTGAAGGAACAGGTACCCACCGATCATGAGCGACATGAGGCCCACGAGGAGGATCGCCGGGAACCCGACGAGCTCCTGGAAATCGGTGAGGAACCCGTAGATGAATCCGATGGGGAGGAAGAACAGGATCCCCGAGCTGAAGATGATTGCGGCGGTCTTCACGAATGCTTCCTCTCCACCACGGTGTACGCGTCACGGTCGTAGCCGGCCAGTTCGAGCAGCTCCGGGTGGTTCGCATCGAACGCGGGGCGCTCGGAGCGGATCCGGGGCAGCGAGGTGAAGTTGTGGCGCGGCGGCGGGCACGAGGTCGCCCACTCGAGGGAGGAGCCGTAGCCCCACGGGTCGTTCACCGTGACCTTCGGTGCCTTGCGGGCGGTGACCCAGACGTTCCAGAAGAACGGGATCATCGACAGACCCAGGATCAGCGAACCTACGGTGGAGATCTGGTTCATCCACGTCCAGCCGTCCTGCGGCAGGAAGTCCGCGTACCGGCGCGGCATGCCATCGGCACCCATCCAGTGCTGGATCAGGAACGTCATGTGGAAGCCGATGAACAGCAGCCAGAAGTGGATCTTGCCGAGCGACTCGTTGAGCATCCGCCCCGTCCACTTCGGCCACCAGAAGTAGAAGCCGGCGAACATCGCGAACACGACCGTGCCGAAGATGACGTAGTGGAAGTGGGCGACGACGAAGTACGAATCGGACACCTGCTGATCGAGGACCGGGCTGGCGAGGATGACCCCGGTCAGCCCGCCGAACACGAACGACACGAGGAACCCGAGGGACCAGAGCATCGGAGTCTCGAAGGTCAGGGAACCGCGCCACATCGTGCCGATCCAGTTGTAGATCTTCACACCCGTCGGCACCGCGATGAGCATCGTCATGAACGCGAAGAACGGGAGGAGGACCGCACCGGTGACGTACATGTGGTGGGCCCACACGGTGACGGACAGCGCGGCGATCGCGATCGTCGCGTAGACGAGGCCCTTGTATCCGAAGATCGGCTTGCGGCTGAAGGCCGGGAAGATCTCCGACACGATGCCGAAGAACGGCAGTGCGATGACGTACACCTCGGGGTGGCCGAAGAACCAGAACAGGTGCTGCCAGAGGATCGGCCCACCGTTCTCCGGGCTGAACACGTGGGCACCGAGGATGCGGTCCGCACCGAGCGCGAGCAGCGCGGCGGCCAGCGGCGGGAAGGCCATCATCACGAGGATGCCGGTGATGAGGACGTTCCAGGTGAAGATCGGCATCCGGAACATCGTCATGCCCGGCGCACGCATGGTGATGATCGTGGTGATGAAGTTCACCGAGCCGAGGATCGTGCCGAAGCCCTGGAACGCCAGGCCCATGACCCACAGGTGTCCGCCGACCCCCGGGGTGAACGTCGTGTTCGACAGCGGGGCGTAGGCGGTCCAGCCGAAGGAGGCCGCACCCTGCGGGGTGAGGAAGCCGGCGACCGCGATGAGGCTGCCGAACAGGAAGAGCCAGAACGCGAAGGCGTTGAGACGCGGGAACGCGACGTCCGGCGCGCCGATCTGCAGCGGCATGATGACATTGGCGAACCCGGAGAACAGCGGGGTCGCGAACATCAGCAGCATGATCGTGCCGTGCATGGTGAACAGCTGGTTGTACTGCTCCTTCGTCTCGATGATCTGCATCCCGGGCTCGAACAGCTCGAGCCGGATGAGCAGCGCCATGACGCCGCCGATGCAGAAGAAGATGAAGGAGGCGATCAGGTACATGTACCCGATGGTCTTGTGGTCGGTGGAGGTGATCCAGTCGACGACGATCCGACCCTTGCTCCTGGGGAGCGGATCCCGGGTCACCGCGGTCGTGGACCGGTTCTCAGCGACGGCTGTCATTGTTCAGCCCCCTCTTCCTGCTCATAGGGATTCTGGTACCACTCGGTGCGGTCGTAATCCGGGCCGAGGATGCCGGTGTTGCCCTGCTCGCGCAGGCTGTCCGTGTATTCGATGAACTCGTTCTCCGGAACGACCTCGACGTTGAAGAGCATCTCTGCGTGGAACTCACCGCAGAGCTCGGCGCACTTGCCCACGTAGGTGCCCTCCTTGAGGGGACGAAGGTGGATCGACGACTCGCGTCCCGGGATCATGTCGCGCTTCTCGAGGAAGGCGGGGACCCAGAAGGAGTGGATGACGTCGCGCGAGCGCATGACGAGTTCGATGTCGGTGTCGGCCGGCAGGTAGAGCGTCGGTGCGTCGATGCCGGGCTGCTCGGTGCCGTCGAGGTTGACCTGGACGCCGGCGTAGTGGACGTCCTCGGTCACATAGTTGAAGTCCCAGGCCCACTGCTTGCCGACGACCTCGATGACCTGCTCTCCCGGCGTCTCGTCGTCGATGGTCTTCTCGAGGGCGCTGACGTTGTGGAAGAAGAAGCCCACGACGAGGATCACCGGGATGACGGTGTAGAGGATCTCGATGGGCATGTTGTACGCGAGCTGCACGGGCAGACCGCGATCGGTCTTCTTGCGCCGGTAGGCGATGATGCACCAGAGCAGCAGGCCCCAGGTGACGAGACCGACGAGCAGCGCCGCGATCCAGCCGCCGGTCCACAGCGCCGTGTAGGCCTCCGTGTGGGAGGTGGCTCCCTTGGACTCGACGGGTAAGAACCCGACCTCCCAGACCTCGCGGGAACACCCGGAGAGGAGGGCTGTCATGGCAACTGCGCCGAGCACACCGAGCCGCTTGGGCCAGGTCCTTCGCATGCCGCGCACTGGCTGATTCGGAGAATCCACGTGCAGCCTTTCACAACTTCCGTCGATGCCTGCCCTGATCAGACTGCCTGCGCCGCGGGTATTCGCGGACGGCGGCGGTCGCCGAGCGGACTGGTCACCGAATACTGACTTTGTCTCCCCCACCTTACCGCTACGCGCGGTAGAAAATCACACTCTTCTGCTCACTGGATGAGAAAAGCCTGCGAATGATCGCCCCTCCGCGCCCGGTCGAGGGCCGCGAGGTACTCGAACGCACCGATCTCCGACACGCCGAGGCGGGCGAGGTGTGACGTCTGCCACTGCGTGTCGATGAGCCACGGCGTGTCCGACTCGACCGCATCGAGGACCTCGACGAGGCGGACGAGTGCGACCTTCGAGGCGTCCGGGCGGCGATGGAACATCGACTCGCCGGCGAACACGCTGCCGAACGCCACGCCGTAGAGTCCCCCGACAAGGCGGCCGCGCTCGAACACCTCGACGGAATGGGCATGTCCTGCGGCATGGAGCCCGGCGTAGAGGTCGATGAGCTCAGGGGTGATCCACGCACCCTCGCGGTCGGAGCCGGCGCACGCCTCGACGACGGACCGGAAGCACGTGTCGATCGCCCAGTCGAACCGGCGGACCGAGCGCCGCAGGCTCCTCGAGACCGTGAGCTCTCCGGAACGCAGCACGCCGCGCCGACGCGGGGACCACCAGCCGATCGGCTCCGCTCCCCCGTCGCCGAGCCCCATGGGGAAGAGACCGGCCCGATACGCGGAGATGACCTGGTCGATGCTGCGGATGCCGGCGACGGCGCGCAGATCGTCCAGGTCCATGTCGTCTCCGGACTCCGGTGGGACCGGGTCGAGCGCCGGTGGGGTCACCGGCGCAGTGTGATCAGTGGAAGGAGTCGCCGCAGGCGCACGAGCCGCCCGCGTTGGGATTGTCGATGGTGAAGCCCTGCTTCTCGATCGTGTCGGAGAAGTCGATCGTCGAACCGTTGAGGTACGGGACGCTCATGCGGTCGACGATGACCTCGACGCCGTCGAAGTCGCGGACGGCGTCGCCGTCGAGGAAGCGCTCGTCGAAGTACAGCTGGTAGATCAGCCCCGAGCAGCCGCCGGGCTGCACGGCGACGCGGAGCCGCAGGTCGTCGCGCCCCTCCTGCTGGAGCAGGCTGCGGACCTTGTCGGCGGCAGCGGTGGAGAGATCGACTTCGTGCACCGGTGCGGCTTCGTTCGTGACTGTCATCGGACACTCCTTCGCGTACGTTGTGCTTCGTCAGGACAGGCTACACCAGCGAACGCCGCAGCCCCCGGGGTTATTCCCCGGCCGTCCCGATCGACCGGTGACGGGCGAGGCGGTCGAGCAGCAGCGCCTCCGACACGATTGCCGAGGCGAAGTCGGGGAGGTAGAGCGACTCGTTCGCGCTGTGCGCCCGGGCGTCGGGGTCCTCGACGCCGGTGACGAGGATCGACGCCTCCGGGAACACCTCGGTGAGGTCCGCGATGAAGGGGATCGAGCCGCCGAGTCCCATGTGCACGCATTCGGCACCGAACCCGTCGCTCAGCGCACCGTGGGCGATCGCAGTGACCGGGTCGTCGAGATCCGCCTGCCAGGGGCTGCCGCTCTCCTCGGCGCCCAACTCGATCCTGGCCCCGAACGGCACGTGGGCACGGAGGTGCTCCTTGACCGCACGGAGGGCGGACTCCGGCGTGTCCCCCGGTGCCAAGCGGATCGAGAGCTTCGCCCGGAGCGCGTCCTGGAGGGTGTTGGAGGAGTCGTCCACAGCGGGGACGTCGAGACCGATCACCGTCACCGCGGGCCGGGTCCACAGGCGCGAGGCGAGAGAGCCGGTGCCGATGAGCGCAGTGGAGGGCAGGACCCCGGAGTCGCGTCGGAGGTCCGCCTCCGCGTAGTCGACGTCGATGCCGTCGTGCCCGTGGAGCCCGGCCACCGCAACCGAGCCGTCCTCGTCGTGGAGGGTGCCGAGCAGGCGGGTCATGGCGAGCATCGCGTCGGGGACCAGACCGCCGTACATCCCCGAATGGACTGCATGGTCGAGGGTGCGGACGGTGAACTCGAGCGCGGCCATCCCGCGCAGGCTCGAGGTCAGGGCCGGCACTCCCGCGGCCCAGTTCCCGGAGTCGGCGACGATGATGACGTCGGCGGCGAGCCGGTCGCGGTGCCTGTCGAGGAAGTCGCGGAAGCTCGGGGACCCCGCCTCCTCCTCGCCCTCGACGAACAGCACGACACCCACATCGAGCGAGTCGCCCAGCAGTTCGAGAGCGGTGAGGTGGACCATGATGCCGGCCTTGTCGTCGGCGGCTCCGCGGCCGAACAGTCGATCGCCTGCGACCGTCGCGTCGAACGGAGGCGTGTTCCACAGCCGCTCGTCGCCGACCGGCTGGACATCGTGGTGGGCATAGAGCAGCACGGTCGGGCGTCCGGGCGGTGCCGGGATCGAGGCGACCACGGCCGGATACCCCGCCTCGCCGTCGGGCGTCTGCGCGGTGAGGACGTCGACGGTCTCGAATCCGACAGCCCGGGCGAGCCGCGCCACCTCCGCGGCGCTGTCCTCGACGTGTCGCCGATCGAGCGTCGGCCAGGCGACCCCGGGGATCGCGACGAGCCGAGTGAGCGTGTCGAGGACCTCGGGCATGCGGGCGTCGAGCGCCGAGCGGAGCGCGGTGGGGTCGAGGGGGCGGGGTGTCTGCGGATTCGGATCGGTCATGCGTCCGATACTATTGAACGCGTGTTTGGACGGAACAAGAACCCTGAGACCACGGCCCCGACGGGCTCGACCGCTGACGACCCCGCATCCGCGGTCGACGGGAGCGAGCCGGTCGTCGACGACCGCACCGCACCGACGAATCCCGCCGAGGCGAAGAAGAACCGTCCCACTCCCAAGCGTAGCGCGCAGCAGGCCGCCCGCAAGCGGCCGCTCGTGCCCGACGACCGCAAGGAGGCCAACCGCCGGGCCCGCGACGAGATGCGCAAGCAGCGCGACCAGGCGCGGGTCGGGGTCATGCAGGGCGATGAGCGCTACCTCACCTCCCGCGACCGCGGGCCGCAGCGGCGCTACGTGCGCGACTTCGTCGACGCGCGCTGGTCGATCAGCGAGTTCTTCATCCCCCTCGCTCTCATCGTCCTCGTCTTCGGCATGTTCGGCGGCCCGGACTTCCAGGTCATCGCGAACGTCATCGTCTACGGCATCCTCGCGCTCGTCATCCTCGACAGCGTCGTCCTCAACTACCGCCTCAAGGCGCGGATGGCCGACAAGTTCGGCGGTAAAGAGAAACTCGAGAAGGGCCTGACGTTCTACCTCGTCATGCGCTCGATCCAGATGCGCCCGCTGCGCATCCCCAAGCCGCAGGTCAAGCGCGGCGAGTTCCCCCACTGAGGCCGCGCAGCAGCCGGCCGGGCCAGAACGGCCCGCCGTAGATCATGCCCGAATAGACCTGGACGAGGTCCGCTCCCGCCGCCAGACGTGCGCGCACATCGCGCGCATCGGTGATCCCGCCGACGGAGACCACCGCGAGGCGGTCCCCCACCCGGCGCTTGACGAGCCGCAGCACCTCGAACGATCGCTCGGCCAGCGGCGTGCCCGAGATGCCTCCGGCCTCCTCGAGCGCGCGATCGTGATCGCGCCCGGTGAGCACCCCGCGGTCGATCGTCGTGTTCGTCGTGATGATCCCGTCGACGCCGAGCTCGAGGGCGAGGTCCGCCACCGCGAGGACATCCGCGTCGTCGAGGTCGGGCGCGATCTTGATGAGGAGCGGGACGTGACCGAGTGTCGAGCGCGGGTGGGCGACGGCCTCGGCTGCGGAATCCTGCACCGCGGTGACGATCGGCTCGAGCGCCGCAGCGGTCTGCAGGTCCCGCAGCCCCGGCGTGTTCGGGGAGCTGACGTTGATGACGAGGTAGTCGGCGAGCGGGGCGAGGATCCGGGCCGAATCGCGGTAGTCCGCGGCCGCGCGCGCCGCGTCGACGACCTTCGTCTTGCCGATATTCACACCGATGACCGGCCGCCGCGACTCCGGCATGCGCGCCACGCGGGCCCGTGCGAGCCGCAGGTTGAGCGCCGCAGCCCGTGCTCCGGCGTTGTTGAAGCCCATCCGGTTGAGGATCGCGTCGTGGTCGAGCAGCCGGAAGAGCCGCGGCCGCGGGTTGCCGGGCTGGGCGTGCGCGGTGATCGTGCCGACCTCGATGTGCCCGAAGCCGAGCAGCGCCAGGGCGCGCACGCCGGCGGCGTTCTTGTCGAAGCCTGCGGCGAGCCCCAGTCGATTGGGGAAGGGCAGGCCGAGCACGTTCGCCGGCGCTGCGGTCCCGGTGCTGAACAGGGCGCCGAGTGCGGACCGGACCCCGGGGATGCGATCGAGGGCGCGGAGGCCCGCGAAGCTGACGCGGTGGGCGCGCTCGGCGTCCATGGGCACGAACACGGTGCGGAGGATCAATCGATACACGTGCCCATCCTACGGGCGCGCGGACCGGCGCGGCCCCCGGGTGCTCACCGCAGTGTCAGGACGACGGACTACGATCGTTGACCAGACCGCGCGACCCCGACGAAAGGACTTCCATGACCACCCCGACGATCGACATCACCGCGGCGAGCACCGCCGTGGCGAAGGCCAAGGCCGACGCGCTCGTCCTCGGCATGCGCTCCGCGGACTCGCGGGCCGCCCTGCCCGCCGGCATCGACCTCCCCAAGAGCGTCGCGGCGGAGATCGCGTCCGCAGCCGCGGCCGTGGGATTCACCGGTCGCACCGACTCGCTGGCCCGCAACCCCGCTCCCAAGGGTCTCGCCGCGAAGTCCGTCGTCCTCGTGGGCCTCGGCGACTTCGACGAGCTCGATGTCGTGGGCGAGGCCACCGCCGACGAGGCGCACGAGGCGCTCCGCCGCGCCGCCGGCACCGCCGTGCGCTCGCTCACCGGCGGTGAGACCATCGCGCTCGCCCTCCCGGCGGGCACCGCCTCGGCCGCGGAGGCCGTAGCGACCGGTGCCGGGCTCGGCGCCTACCGCTACACCGATTACCTGAGCGAGCCGGAGAAGACCCGGCGAGCACGCGGGATCACCGTCCTCACCGACTCCAAGGCCCAGGCAGGGGTCGCCCGCGCCGCGACGGTCGTCGCCGCGACCAATCGCGCGCGCGACCTCGTCAACCAGCCGCCGCTCGACCTCTACCCCGAGTCGTTCGCGGACCTCGTCGCCGCCCAGGCGAAGGGCCGGAAGGTCAAGGTCACCGTGCTCGACGACGCCCAGCTCGCCGCTCAGGGCTACGGCGGCCTCACCGGGGTGGGCAAGGGATCCCCCCGCGGCCCGCGCCTCGTCAAGCTCGAGTACAGCCCGCGGAAGGCCGCCCGCCACCTCGCTCTCGTCGGCAAGGGCATCACCTTCGATTCCGGCGGCCTCTCGCTCAAGCCCGCCGCGTCGATGGAGGACATGAAGTCCGACATGGCCGGCGCCGCCGCCGCGGCGCAGGCGCTGTTCGCGATCGCCGATCTCGACCTGCCCGTGCGTGCGACCGCATGGCTCGCGCTCGCCGAGAACATGCCCGGCGGCAATGCGCAGCGTCCGAGCGACGTCATCCGGATCTTCGGCGGGAAGACCGTCGAGGTGACGAACACCGACGCGGAGGGCCGTCTCGTGCTCGCGGACGCGCTCGTCGCCGCGCAGCAGGACGATCCCGATCTCGTCATCGACATCGCCACCCTCACCGGTGCGCAGATCGTCGCACTCGGCACGCGGGTGTCGGGCGTCATGGGCACCAACGGCGCCCGGAACCGCGTCATGCTCGCCGCCGGGGTGTCGGGCGAGCAGATGTGGCCGATGCCCTTCCCCGAGGAGATCCGCAAGCAGTTCGACTCGACCGTCGCGGACCTCAAGAACTCCGGCAAGCGCCACGGCGGGATGCTCGCCGCCGGCATCTTCCTCAGCGAGTTCGTGCGCGAGGGCGTCCAGTGGGCGCATCTCGACATCGCCGGGCCCTCGTACAACACCGAGTCGCCGTGGGGATACACCCCGGCGGCCGGCACCGGGGTCCCGGTCCGCACCCTCGTCGAGGTCGCGGCGCAGCTCTCCGGACGCTGATCCGCCCGGAGCGGGGCCTGCGCGGATCCTGCGCGGGCCCCGCTGCCGCATCGGTCGTGAGGCGGGTTACAGCAAATCCGGCACACCCCGTCACGACTTTTGCCCGGATTAGTGAAAAGATGAGAACGAAGGTGCCGTCACCCTCGGCACACCCCTTCCGCACAACGAGGAGCGATCCGTGAGCGATCCGGTCAACACGTACGATCTCGTCGTCCTCGGCGGCGGCACCGGCGGCTACGCAGCCGCCCTGCGCGCAGCCCAGCTCGACATGAAAGTTGCTCTCATCGAGCGCGACAAGCTGGGCGGCACCTGCCTGCACCGCGGCTGCATCCCGACGAAGGCGCTGCTCCATGCCGCCGAGGTCGCCGATTCCGCCCGCGAAGCGTCCGCCTTCGGCATCGAGGTCGACCTCAAGGGCATCGACATGGAGAAGGTCCTCACATTCAAGCAGGGGATCATCGACCGCAACTACAAGGGTCTCCAGGGGCTCGTCAAGGCGCGCAACATCGACTACATCGCCGGTGAGGGCAGGCTCGTCTCCGAGGACTCCCTCGAGGTCACCAATGACGAGGGCACCCTGACGGTCACGGGCAAGCACATCGTGCTCGCCACCGGCTCGACCTCGAAGACCATCGGGATCGACGTCCGCGACCGCGTGATGACGAGTGAGCAGGCGCTCCACTACGACGCCGTTCCGGAATCCGCGGTCGTCCTCGGCGGCGGCGTCATCGGCGTCGAGTTCGCGAGCGTGTGGGCGTCCTTCGGATCGAAGGTCACCATCGTCGAGGGTCTCCCGCACCTCGTCGCGAACGAGGACGAGGCGATCTCCAAGGCGCTCGAGAAGGCGTTCAAGAAGCGCAAGATCGGCTACCAGGTCGGCGTGAAGTTCGAGAGCGTTGAGCAGGACGACTCCGGCGTCCACGTCACGCTCGAGGACGGCACCGTGCTCGACGCCGAGGTCCTCCTCGTCGCGGTCGGCCGCGGCCCGGTGACCGAGGGCTTCGGATTCGACGACCAGGGGATCACCCTCGATCGCGGGTTCGTCATCGTCGATGAGCGGCAGCACACCGGCGTCGGGAAGATCTACGCGGTCGGCGACATCGTCCCCGGGCTGCAGCTCGCCCACCGGTCCTTCGCCCAGGGCATCTTCGTCGCGGAGGAGATCGCCGGGCTCGAGCCGGTCCCCGTCATCGAATCCGGGATCCCGCGCGTGACCTACAGCGAGCCGGAGATCTTCTCCGTCGGCCTCACCGAGAAGAAGGCCGCCGAGGAGTACGGCGAGGACAGGATCGAGAAGGTCGAGTACCCGCTCGCCGGCAACGCCAAGTCGACGATCCTCAAGACCACCGGCTTCATCAAGGTCGTCCGCGAGAAGGACGGACCGGTCGTCGGCATCCACGGCATCGGCGCCCGGCTGAGCGAGCAGGCGGGAGAAGCGCAGCTCATTGTCAACTGGGAGGCCTTCCCCGAGGAGGTCGCGCAGCTCGTGCACGCGCACCCCACGCAGAACGAGGCCATCGGCGAAGCGCACCTCGCGCTCGCCGGCAAGCCGCTCCATTTCCACAACTGATCCCGAGGGAGACACATCACTATGTCCAACTCCGTGCAGATGCCGGCTCTCGGCGAGTCGGTCACCGAAGGCACTGTCACCCGCTGGCTCAAGGAGGTCGGCGACGAGGTCGAGGTCGACGAGCCGCTGCTCGAGGTGTCGACCGACAAGGTCGACACCGAGATCCCCAGCCCCTACGCCGGCGTGCTCGAGAAGATCCTCGCCGAAGAGGACGATGTCGTCGAGGTCGGCGGCGACCTCGCGGTCATCGGCGACGGCGACTCCTCCGACGATTCCGATTCGTCCGACGACGACGCCGAGGCCGAGGACGCGGAATCCTCGGCGGACGACGAGAGCGACGCGGACGCGACCGAGGACGCCGCGGACGATGGGGGTGCCGCCGACGCGGAAGCCGAGGAGACCGACGAGTCCGAGGACACGGACGCCGCGGACGCGGATGCGGCCGGCGAGGACTCGGCCGAGGGGTCCGATTTTGATTCGGCGAAGGGATCCGATTCGGGATCCGGCGACTCCACCGAGGTGACCATGCCGGCTCTCGGCGAGTCGGTCACCGAGGGCACTGTCACCCGCTGGCTCAAGGAGGTCGGCGACGCGGTCGAGGTCGACGAGCCGCTGCTCGAGGTCTCGACCGACAAGGTCGACACCGAGGTCCCCTCCCCCGTCGCGGGCACGGTCCAGAAGCTGCTCGCGGACGAGGACGACACCGTCGAGGTCGGCGAGCCGCTCGCGATCATCGGTTCCGGTTCCGCCTCGGATGACGGCGGCGACGACTCCGCGGAGAAGTCCGGCACCGACGAAGAGCCTGCCGAGGAGCCCGAGCACGAGCCGGAGACCGACGCCGAGGACCAGGAGTCCGCGGAGCCGGAGGACAAGGCCGACGAGGCCGAGAAGTCCGACGCCGAGGGCGAGGAAGCGGCGAAGAAGGTCGACGCGGAGACGGATGAGGATCCCGAGCCCGACACCGAGTCCGACTCGAACAAGGACGATTCCGGGACGAAGGATTCCGACGACTCCGACGAGAAGGAGTCGGCATCCGCGAAGCAGGATCCCGGTGCCGCCCGTCGCAGCATGTCCTCGGCCGTGAGCTCGGACAACGCGGCCTACGTCACGCCTCTCGTGCGGAAGCTCGCGAAGTCGAAGGGCGTCGACCTCGGTGCGGTGACCGGCACCGGCGTGGGCGGTCGCATCCGCAAGCAGGACGTGCTGGCCGCCGCGCAGAACGCTGCGGCGACCCAGGCCGCCGGCCCGGTGGGCGGCGGGGAGTCGCGCGAGGCCTACTCGCACGAGATCCCCGAGGCGGCGCAGAAGCTGCGCGGCACCACCGAGAAGGCGACGCGCATCCGCCAGACCATCGCCTCGCGGATGCACGAGTCGCTCCAGACGAGCGCCCAGCTCACGCAGGTCATCGAGGTCGACATGACCCGGGTGGCCAAGCTCCGGGCGGCCCGCAAGGAGGCCTTCGCCGACAAGCACGGGGTCAAGCTCAGCTTCCTCCCGTTCTTCGCCAAGGCGATCGTCGAGGCGCTGCAGGTGCATCCCAAGGTCAACGCCGTCTACGACGTCGAGGCCAAGGAGATCACCTACTTCGATCACGAGAACCTCGCGGTCGCCGTGGACACCGAGCGCGGACTGCTCGTCCCGGTGATCAAGGACGCCGGGGAGCTCAGCGTCGCCGGCATCGCGAAGGCCATCGACGACATCGCCGAGCGCACCCGGAACAGCAAGATCGGTCCGGACGAGCTCACCGGCGGGACCTTCACGGTGACGAACATCGGCAGCGTCGGGGCACTCTTCGACACGCCGATCATCAACACCCCGCAGGTCGGCATCATCGGCACCGGAGTGATCACCAAGCGACCGGTGGTCGTCAAGTCGGTCGACGGCGAGGACACCATCGCGATCCGCGACATGGTCTACCTGCCGCTCACCTACAACCACCAGCTCGTCGACGGAGCGGATGCAGGACGATTCCTGCAGACGATCAAGGCGCGTCTGGAGGACGGCAACTTCGAGGCGGATCTCGACCTCTGATCCGCTCGACGCGCCACCGCAGAGGCGGGGGGGGGCCCGGGGCCCNGGGCGGGCCATGTGCCCGCCCCGCCTCTGTGCTGTCGCACGGATGTCGTGCTTCCGCACCCCCGTTCGGGCGGGGTTCAGCCGGGGTGGATCGCGTACACCTGCCAGCCCCGCTCGCCGAACCGGAGCACGACCCGGATCCGCTGGGTGCCGTAGTCCTCGGGCGGGCCGCCGGATCGCTCGACCGTCGTCGTCATCCGCACCGTGAGCACCGCCTCGGTCCCGGCGATCTCCGGTGCGCCGATCGGCTCCACCTCGATCCGGACCTCTCGCCCGGCGAACGCATCGAGGTCGACGGGCGCATCCGCCGCCGCCGCGGGCGACCCGGGGACGGTGAGCGCCTCCAGCGCCTGCGCGTCCCCGGTCTCGTAGGCCTGTTCCCGCGCGTCGGTGAGCGCCCGGAAGGCGCCCGCCGGGTCCTCGTCATCGGTGAGGCCGGCGGCCGGGTCGGTCGGTGAGTTCGTCGTGGCTGGTGGATTCGTTCTGGCCGGTGCGTCCGTGGTGGCCGGCGGGGATTCGGAGGACGCGGCGTCCACCCGGGGATCCGCCTCCCGCTGCGCGGATGCGAGAAGAGCGACCCCGAGGATGACGGCGCTCACCGCGAGCCCGGCGGCGACCACGCGCCGCGGCATCCTCCTCGCGAGCGTGCGAGCCGTTTCGGACCAGCTCCGCGCGCCGGCACCCCTCCCCTGCGCAGTCCGGGCAGATTCCGTCCCGCCGCGCAGGGCGGAGCGCAGTCGACCGACTGCACCATCGATCCGCGGGCTGCTGCGCTCCTGCTGCCGCATCTCGCGCCGTCGCGCTCCACCGCGGGAACGGACCGCACCGGTGGTGCGCCGCATCCTGGCCGGTGCGTCGTCCCTGTCCCCTCGCGGCGATCCGTCGCCCCTGCCCGCGCCGGCCGCCAGACGGTCGGTGAAGCCCGCGTCGAGTCGGATCCGCGCGGTCACCGCGTCCCCGAGCGGCACCTCGGGCTCCGACGGGATGAACGGCACCGGTGCGGCCTCCCCTGCCAGCGCGAGCCGCACTCCCAGGGCGGCCGGCAGCCCGTGTGCGTCGAGCGGTCCCGGACATGCGGACTCGAGGAGATCGATGACGATCGCGGCGAGGGCATCCGCCGGAGCGGGACGCAGATCGCGGACCGGGATCCCCGTCTCCTCCCAGGTCCGCCCCGTGAGGCACAGGTAGGCGAGCTCCCCGAGCTCGCGCTGCGGATCCGCCTCGCCCTCCGACACGGTGACGCACGGGATGAGACGGACCTCGCCCTCAGCGTCCTGAGCGAAGGCGCTCCGGTGCATGCGGATCCGCCCCTCGGGCGCGACCGGAGCGACGCTGAGAGCATCGCAGCAGGCGAGGAGGACGCCGATCGTCTGCGCGCTCGTCAGTCCCCCGTGGCGGCGGAGCACCACCTCGAGCAGCCCGCCGGGCATCCGCGGGACGACGACGCCGGGGACCGGCGACCCGGTGTCGTCGAGCGCCTCGGCGACCTCCGCCCCTGGGGCTCCCCCGGCGGCGGCCTCGGCCAGCGCGGAGCCGTCAGTGAGGAACCACGCGGCTCGTCCGCCGCGCACCACGCGCCTGATCCCCGGGGAGATCTCGGCCTCGATGAGCCACGGTGTGCCCACGGTCGCTCCGTTCGCTGTCGTTCGATGATCGATGATGCCGTTCGATGGCGGTGGATGCATTCCACCACGGTGGGACTCTGCGGACAACCGGCCGGCCCCGGCCTGTGGACGGCGCGCAGCGGCGCGGTCCACAGCCGCACCGTGCACCGGGAACGGGTAGACTTCTCATTCGAGGAATCAACCGCCATCGATCGAGCGAGAGAATGTCAACAGACTCAGAGAAGCGCCGCGGACCGTTCAGCCGGAAGCCCAAGGATCCCAAGAAGCCCGGTCGCATCGCACAGATGCGGCAGGTCGTCCAGCTGGCCCGCCGCCACAACCCCGCTTCGGTGTGGCTCATGGCCGCCGCCGTCGTCGGCTGCATCGGTGTCGGAGTGATCGTCGGTTTCGTGTTCGGCCCCATGTGGCTGTGGGTGATCCTCGGCGTGCTCACCGGCGTCTTCCTCGCCCTCTTCCTCCTCGGCCGCTTCGCGGAGACCGCTGCGTTCGAGGAGATGCGCGGACAGCCCGGCGCCATCGGCGCCGTCCTCAACACCGCCCGCCGCGGCTGGCTCATGGACGAGCAGCCCATCGCCGTCGACCCGCGCACCCGTGACCTCGTCTACCGCTCCACCGGCAAGGGCGGCGTGATCCTCGTCAGCGAGGGTCCGAAGAACCGCGCGGCGAAGATGCTCCAGAAGGAGGAGAAGCGCCACGCGCGGGTGTTGCCCAACGTGCCGATCCACACCTTCCAGGGCGGCGAGGGCGAGGACCAGATCCCGATGAACCGAATCGTCAAGACGGTGCACAAGGTGCCCCGGCCGCTCAACAAGGCCGAGGTCCTCGCCGTCCGCAAGCGGCTCACCGCACTCGGCACGATGGCGAGCCGGCCGCCGATCCCCAAGGGCATCGACCCGATGCGCGCCCGCCCCGATCGCAAGGCGCTGCGCGGACGCTGAGCGCGCCCTGCCGGGACCCTGCCCGGCAGCACTCGAACGCCACGGCGCCCGGGAGAGATCGCATCTCTCCCGGGCGCCGCGCTGTGTGCGCAGGGCTCAGCGGCGGACGATCACCGTCCGGGCGGCGACGTCGTGAAGGCCCCGGTTGTCGACGTTGCTCACGATCGCGGGGATGACGAGGACGAGCAGCAGCGTGCGGACGAGGCCCGCGCGGAGGCCCGGGGCGGCACCGGCGAGGGACATCACCCGCAGGCCGCTCGCCCAGTGTCCGACCGTCATCCCGAGGGTCGACACGAGGACGATGTTCTCGAGGGCGAAGATCGCCGGGATCGCCAGGGGGTGGGCGTCGAAGAGGAAGGCCGCGATGGCGTAGCACATCCCCCAGTCGAGCATGAGGCCGAGGAACCGCCGCCACAGCGGGGCGATCGACCCCGAGCCGGACTCCGGCAGCCCGAGGTTCTTCCCGGGCCAGTAGCCGGCCGGGGTGGAGAACTGGGGTCCGTCGAGCCAGGAGCCGAGGTCGTCGCGATCGATCACGGAGTCCAGGGTACCGGGTCGGCCCGTGTAACACGCCCGTAACACGAGGGATACCGAGGTTTAACGCTCCGGACTAGACTGAGGGTATGACGTGATGACAAACCGGTCACCACGGCTTCCGCCACCCAGACACCAGGAGTGAGCTTGTTCTCCACACCTTCCGAACTCGTGTCCTACCTCAAGGACAACGACGTCCAGTTCGTCGACATCCGGTTCTGCGACCTCCCCGGAGTGGTGCAGCACTTCAATCTTCCGGCCTCCGCCTACGGCGAGAACGAGATCACCGAGGGTCTGCTCTTCGACGGCTCGTCGATCACCGGGTTCCAGGGCATCCACGAGTCCGACATGAAGCTCCTCGCCGACGTGTCCTCGGCATTCATCGACCCCTACCGCGATGCGAAGACCCTCGTGGTCAACCACTCGATCGTCGATCCGTTCACCGACGAGCCGTACTCGCGCGACCCGCGCCAGGTCGCCGCCAAGGCCGAGGCCTACCTCAAGAGCACCGGCATCGCCGACACCGTCTTCATCGGTGCGGAGGCGGAGTTCTACCTCTTCGACAGCATCCGGTACCAGAACGATCCCGGCCACGGCTTCTTCAAGATCGACTCGGAGGAAGCGGCCTGGAACACCGGCCGTGAGGAGCTCGGCGGCAACCTCGGCTACAAGACCCCCTACAAGGGCGGTTACTTCCCGGTCTCCCCCTCGGACCACTTCGCCGACGTGCGCGACGCCATCTCGCTCACCCTCCAGGAGCTCGGTTTCGAGGTCGAGCGCGCCCACCACGAGGTCGGCACCGCGGGCCAGCAGGAGATCAACTACAAGTTCGACTCGCTCAAGAAGGCCGGCGACCAGCTCCTCGACTTCAAGTACGTCGTGAAGAACACCGCGCTCGAGTACGGCAAGTCCGCGACCTTCATGCCGAAGCCGCTCTACGGCGACAACGGCTCGGGCATGCACTGCCACCAGTCCCTGTGGAAGGACGGCGAGCCGCTGTTCTACGACGAGAACGGCTACGCGGGCCTCTCCGACGTCGCCCGCTGGTACATCGGCGGCCTCATCGAGCACGCCGGCGCGGTCCTCGCCTTCACCAACCCGACGATCAACTCCTACCGCCGTCTGGTCAAGGGCTACGAGGCACCGGTCAACCTCGTGTACTCCGCGCGCAACCGCTCCGCGGCGATCCGCATCCCGGTCACCGGCTCCTCGCCCAAGGCGAAGCGCCTCGAGTTCCGCGTGCCGGACCCGTCGTGCAATCCGTACCTCGCCTTCTCCGCCCAGCTCATGGCCGGACTCGACGGGATCAAGAACCGCATCGAGCCGCCGGAGCCGATCGACAAGGATCTCTACGAGCTGCCCCCGGAGGAGCTCGGCGACATCAAGCTCGTGCCGGGCACCCTCGACGAGGCGCTCCTCGAGCTCGAAGCCGATCACGACTTCCTCACCGCGGGCGACGTGTTCACCGACGACCTCATCGAGACGTGGATCAGGATCAAGCGCGAGGAGGAGCTCGAGGTGGCGCGCCTGCGTCCCACCCCGACCGAGTTCGAGCTGTACTACTCGATCTGAGCGCACTCACCTGAGAGCACGGACCCCGGCGGCATCCGCCGGTCCGCATCCGAAGGCGGGACATCCGGGAGGATGTCCCGCCTTCGGCGTTCCCGCTCGTTCCGTATGGGCACAACCACGCCGACCGGACCCGGGATGCGCCCTAGACTGAACAGCATGACGCACTACGATCTGCTGGTCATCGGCACCGGCTCGGGCAACTCGATCGTCGACGAGCACTTCGACGGGATGTCGGTCGCGATCGCCGAATCCGGGCTGTTCGGCGGCACTTGCCTCAACGTCGGCTGCATCCCGACGAAGATGTTCGTCCACACTGCCGACCTCGCCGCGGCCGCCGCCGACTCCGGAGCCTTCGGCATCACCACCCGGTTCGAGGGGGCCGATTGGCCGGCGATCCGCGACCGGGTCTTCGGGCGCATCGACCCGATCGAGTCGAGCGGGCGGCAGTACCGGACGCATGAGCTTCCGAACGTCACCGTGTACCCCGAGCACGTCCGGTTCACCGGTCCGAAGTCCTTCGCCGCGGACTCCGGCCAGGTGTTCACCGCCGATCGCGTCGTCATCGCCGCCGGTTCACGGCCCATGCTGCCGGAGATCCCGGGGATCGATGCCGAGAGGATCGACTCGCCCGGATACCCCGTCGTCACCAATGACACCGTCATGCGCCTCGATTCGCTGCCGCGCACGATGACCATCGTCGGCGGAGGCTTCATCGCCGCAGAGTTCGCGCACGTGTTCTCCGCCCTCGGCGTCGACGTCACCGTCCTCGTCCGCGGCACCGGGCTGCTCACGGCGCTCGACGAGACGGTCACCGAGCGCTTCACCCGCGCCTTCACGACCCACCACCGGACGCACCTCGGAGCTCAGATCCGATCCGCGGAGGTCACCGCCGGCGGCGTCCGGCTCGCATTCGCGAGCTCCGGCCGCGTCGCGGACGCCGCGATCCCCGCTGACACCACCACCGATCTCGTGCTGCTCGCCACCGGGCGCGTGCCGAATGTCGACCGCCTCGGTCTCGACACCGCCGGGATCGATGTCGTCGACGGCCGGGTCGCGGTCGACGAGCACCAGCGGGTGCTCTCAGGCGGGACTCCCCTGCCCGGCGTGTTCGCCCTCGGCGACATCAGTTCGCCCTACCTGCTCAAGCATGTCGCCAACCACGAGGCCCGCATCGTCCGGAGCAATCTCCTCGCCGACATCCGCGCCGGCGGGCCGGGCGCGGCAGGGGATTCCGCGCTCGCAGTGACGAATCACCGCGCCGTGCCCGCCGCGGTCTTCTCCCGCCCGCAGCTCGCGCACGTCGGAGCCACCGAGGCCGAGCTCCGCGCAGCGGGCATCGACGCCACGGTGGCGATCCAGGAGTACGGCGACGTCGCCTACGGCTGGGCTCTCGAGGACGGCACCGGATTCGTCAAGCTCATCGCCGACCGCCGCACCCGGCAGCTCCTCGGAGCGCACATCATGGGCGACGAGGCCTCGATGATCATCCAGCCGCTCATCCAGGCGATGGCCTTCGAACTGCCGGCCGACCGGATGGCGCGCGACCAGTACTGGATCCATCCCGCACTGCCCGAGGCCGTCGAGAACGCGCTGCTGGGCCTCGACTTCGCCGACTGAGTTCCGCGCTCCGCGGAGATCAGCCGACGCGATCAGTCGTCGTCATCACCATCGTCGTCATCGTCGTCGTCCCAGTCATCGTCGTCGTCATCGTCCCAGTCGCCTCCGCCGCCGCCCGGCGCCTGCGGAGCAGGGGCGACCTCCCGAGGCGCGGACCCGCCGCCGCCTCCACCGGAGCCGCCGCCGCCCGAGCCGCTGCCGCCGCCACCGCCGTGGCTGTCCGCCGGCGCCCGCCGCTCGACATCGAACTCGGAGCGCGGCTGCTCGGACTGCCCGTCCGGCCGAGCGGGGTCGTCGGGATCCGAGGGATCGAGGGAGGAATCATCGGAGCCCTCGCCGGCATCGGGGACCGGATCCTCGGTCGGACGTGCGGTGTTGCCGACGACCGGGTCGCCCTGCGCATCCGACGGGGCCATCGAATCGGTCACCCACAGGCCGATCCCTGCAGTGAGCGCGAGCATGAGCGCGGCGATGGTGATCAAGGTGCGCACGGGGTCCAGCCTTCCTGTCTCGGTGGACACCATCCTGCCGCGTCGCGATGAGCCGCGGATGAGCCGGTGATGAGAGAGTTCTCATCCGCTGAGGTGGGGCCCGCGGTCAGCGACCGACCGGGGGGTCCTCGAGCATCCGGTAGCCGATTCCCCGCACCGTCTCGATCGCCTCGGCACCGAACTTCTGGCGCAGGTACCGGACGTAGACCTCGACGACGTTGGACCGGCCCTCGTGGTCGAGCCCCCACACGCGGTCGAGGATCTGCTTTCGGGAGAGCACGGACCCGGCATTCTGCACGAAGAGCTCGGCGAGGGTGTACTCGCGCGCCGACAGATCGACGCGCCGGTCCCCGACGGCGGCGGTGCGGGAGTGCGGATCGAGCTCGATCGCGCCGGCCCGGATCGCGGGCAGGCTGCCGGTCGGCGGGTTCTCCGGCTCCGGGTGGCGGCTCCGCAGCCGGAGCTCGACGCGCGCGACGAGCTCGGACACCTGGAAGGGCTTGGCGAGATAGTCATCCGCTCCCCCGGTGAGGCCGTGCACGGTGTCCTCGCTCGACGTGCGGGCCGTGCACATGATCACCGGCGTGGTGTTCTTCGACTCCCGGAGCGCGGCGAGGATGGCGAACCCGTCGATCGTCGGGAGACCGACGTCGAGCACGATGAGATCGTAGTCGCCGTGGAGCGCCGACTGGAGGGCGAACATCCCATCGGGGGCGATGTCGGAGGAGTGCCCGGCCTTGGCGAGGCCCTTGGCGATGAATCGGGCGATGTTCGCCTCGTCCTCGGCGATCAGGATGTGTGCCACGGCAATCGGTCCTTTCTCCAGGGGGTGCGGGGGATGACGAGGGTGAAAGCGCTTCCGCGGCCGGGTGCCGACTCGAGGTCGACCCACCCGCCGTGGGCCCGCGCGATCGCGCTGACGATCGCCAGCCCGAGGCCCGAGCCCTCGGTCCCGCCACTGCCGGACCCGCGGCGGAAGCGATCGAAGATGTGGGGCTGTTCATCGTACGGGATGCCCGGGCCGTCGTCGGCGACCCGAAACACCACCGCGGCTCCCGCCTCGGGATGGGTCTCCGGCTGCGCGACCGCCGCCGCGGAGATCACGACGTTCGTCTCCGGAGGGGTGTGGACGACCGCGTTGCGGCACAGCTGCAGGAGCGCCTGCTGGATGCGCTGGCGGTCGATGACCATCTCCGTGTCGATCGAGGTCGCGACGGTGAAGGACTGCGGGCCGAGGTTCGAGGCCTTGGCCGCGACCTCCGACACGATCGAGGCCACGGATTCGGGGCCGATCCGGATGAAGTCCGCATGGCCCGCCGCCGCGAGCAGCGAGAGGTCCTGCACGATCCGACTCATCCGATCGACCTCGTCGAGGACGAGGGTGCGCGTCTCGGCGACGTCAGCGGGATCCTCCTCGTCGCACACCTCGAGGTTCCCGCGGATGATCGTCAGCGGCGTCTTGAGCTCGTGGCCGGCGTCGGACAGGAAGCGCCGCTGCTCCTCGATCCCGTCCTGCACCCGGTCGAGCATCGAATTGAAGCTCGCGCCCAGCCGGTCGATCTCGTCCCCGCTCCCCGACACCTCGACCCGCGCGCCGAGGTCGTTGGCGTCGGCGCGCTCGGCGACCTCGTTGATCTCGTGGACCGGGCGGAGCATCCGAGCCATGACACCGGCACCGAGCACCCCGACGACGATCACCGAGAACAGGCTCACCCCGGCGTAGATCCAGGCGCCCTGGACGACCTCCTCGTAGAACAGACCGAGGTCGTAGACGATGATGAAGTACCCCTGCGCGTCGTCACCGGGAACGGTGACCGGCACGATCGCCATCCGCACGAGCTCGGCTCCGAACCCCACGTCCGCGGTCACGGTGCGGGCGGGCGACTTGAGCTCGTGCATCTGCGCGACGAGGTCGGGATGGGTGATGTCGATGGAGCGCTCACCGGCGGGGATGTAGACGATCTCGTCGTCGATCATCGCGGCGAAGGACTCCGAGGCGCTCGGCACGTCCGCCGTCATCGCGGAGTACAGCAGATCGGACACCGACTCGAAGGGAGAGCCGTCGTCGTGCCCTGCCGCGGACACCGTGCGGAGATCCTCGATCTCGTCCTCGAGCTCCTGGTTGGCGCGGTCGGAGGCGCTCTTGGCCTGGAGCGCGAAGCTCATGCCGCCGGCGATGACGAGGCCGGCGAAGATCGTCGAGAGTACGACGAGCAGCGTCCGCCCGCGGAACGAGCTCACCGACCCCCGCAGCCGTGCCCACATCGTCAGCGGAGCAGCGTCTCGTACACCTCGACGGTATCGCGTCCGATCTGCTTCCAGGAGAAGGTGTCGACCGCGCGCTGCAGGCCGCGCCGGCCCATTTCCCGTGCCCGCTCGGGATCGGACACCATGCGGGTGAGTCCCGCGGCGAGATCCCGGACGAACGCCTCCGGGTCCCGGGGCGTCCCAGCGCCGTCGTCGACCTGGTCGATCGGCACGATGATCCCCGTCTCGCCGTCGAGGACGACCTCGGGGATGCCTCCGGTGGCGGTGCCGACGACCGGAGCGCCGCAGGCCATCGCCTCGAGGTTGACGATGCCGAGCGGCTCGTACACGCTCGGGCACACGAAGGTCGTCGCGTGGGTGAGGAGCTGGGTGAGCTTCTCCCGCGGGAGGACGGTGTCGATGAGGACCACGCCGGACCGCTTCTGCTGGAGGTCCTTGACGAGGCCGGCGACCTCGCGCGCGATCTCCGGGGTGTCGGGAGCTCCGGCGCAGAGCACCACCTGGACGTCCTCGTCGAGCAGCGCGACGGCGCGGAGCAGATAGGGCAGGCCCTTCTGGCGCGTGATGCGCCCGACGAACACCACCGTCGGACGGTCCGGATCGATCCCGTACTCGTCGAGCACCGCGGTGTCCGGGTTCGGCTTCCAGGCGCTCGAATCGATGCCGTTGTAGACGACGTGCACCCGTTCGGGGTCGACCTGCGGGTAGACCCGGAGGATGTCGCGCTTCATCCCCTCGGAGACCGCGATGATGCCGGCCGCACCCTCGTAGGCGGTGCGCTCGGCCCAGGACGAGAGCGCGTAGCCCCCGCCGAGCTGCTCGGCCTTCCACGGCCGCAGCGGCTCGAGGGAGTGCGCGGAGAGCACATGGGGGATGTCGTACATGAGCGAGGCGAGGTGCCCTGCCATGTTCGCGTACCACGTGTGGGAGTGGACGATGTCGGCCCCGGCGATCGAACCGACCATCGAGAGATCGACGCCGAGGGTCCGGATCGCGGCGTTCTGGTCAGCCAGCGCCTCGAGCTCGGGGTAGCCGGTGGCGTAGTCGAGGTCGCGCGGGCCGCCGAACGCGTGGACGCGGACGTCGCTGAGCTCGGCGAGCACCGCGCTGAGCTCAGCGACGTGGACTCCGGCGCCGCCGTAGACCTCGGGCGGGAATTCCTTGGACACGATGTCTGTACGCACGGTCCCATCTAATCACGGCCCGGCCGTGCCGGTGCGGGAGGGGCGAGTGTTGGCTCAGGCCCGGTCAGGGAATAGAGTGAGAAGTGCCCCAGCCGAGCTCGATCGGAGAAGGACTGCTGATGTCGGATCCCCGCGTACTGTCCATCGTCCTCGCCGGCGGCGAGGGCAAGCGCCTGCAGCCGCTCACCCATGACCGCGCGAAACCGGGTGTGCCCTTCGCGGGGAGCTACCGGCTCATCGACTTCGTCCTCTCGAACCTCGTCAACTCCGGACTGCGCGAGGTCGTCGTCCTCACGCAGTACAAGTCGCACTCGCTCGACCGGCACATCTCGGAGACCTGGCGCTTCTCCTCGCTGCTCGGCAACTACATCGCCTCGGTCCCGGCACAGCAGCGCGTGGGCAAGCGCTGGTTCCAGGGCAGCGCCGACGCGATCTTCCAGAGCCTCAACCTGATCTTCGACGCCAAGCCCGACATCGTCGCGGTGCTCGGCGCCGACCACGTCTACCGGATGGACTTCCGGCAGATGATCGACGCCCACATCGAGTCCGGGCTCCCCGCGACCGTCGCCGGCGTCCGCCAGCCCGTCGCCCTGTCCCAGCAGTTCGGCGTCATCGAGACCGTCGACGGCGATCCCTCCCGGATCTCCGCGTTCGTCGAGAAGCCGGCGTCCACGCCCGGACTGCCGGACTCCCCCGGCGAGTTCCTCGCTTCCATGGGCAACTACGTGTTCGACGCGCAGGCGCTCATCGACGCCGTCGTCTCCGACTCCAAGGACGACTCCTCGGCGCACGACATGGGCGGGGACATCATCCCGTCCTTCGTGTCCCGCGGGGAGGCCGGGGTGTACGACTTCGAGCACAACGTCATCCCCGGCGCCGGGACGAAGGACAAGGCGTACTGGCGCGACGTCGGGACGATCGACTCGTTCTACGACGCCCACATGGACCTCATCGCACCGGTCCCGTCGTTCGATCTCTACAACCTCCGGTGGCCGATCTACACCCGGCACACGGTGCTGCCGCCGGCGAAGTTCGTCCACGACATCGACCACCAGCCCGGCCGTGCTGTCGACTCGATCGTCTCCCCCGGCGTCGTGATCTCCGGCGGGTACGTCGAGGGCTCCGTCGTGTCCCAGGGCGTCACCGTCGACTCGCTCGCCGCGGTGTCGGCCTCGGTGATCATGGACAACGTGCGGATCGGGAGGGGCGCCCGGGTGCACCGCGCGATCCTCGACAAGAACGTCGTCGTGCCTCCCGGGGAGACCGTCGGCCTGTTCCCCGAGGTCGACCGCAGGCGGGGCTTCACCGTCACTGACGGCGGTCTCACCGTCGTCCCGAAGAACCACGTCATCAACGACGACCCGTTCGACGACACGCCCAGGCTCCACCCCTGAGTCCGGTGCCTCTCGCACAGAGACACCCGCGCCGCCCGCTCCCGCTCCGCTGATGCGAGCAGGAGCGGGCGGTCTCAGTCGAAGGCGTAGAAGAGCCGCTCCATGACCTTGCGCGCCCGTCGCGTCGCCCCGAGGTACTCCTCCGCGAGCTTCTGCGCGCTGCCCGGGCGGTATCCCATGAGCCGGGCGGAGGCCTCGAGCTCGGTGTGGTCGGCCGGCAGGGCCTCGGCGGTGCGGCCGCGGTAGAGCATGACCGCCGAGCGGAGCGCGGTCGCCATCGACCATGCCGTCTCGAGCACGAGCGCGTCGTCCGATGACACGAGACCGGCCTCGACCGCGGCCTCGAGCGCTTCGAGCGTCGAGGTGGTGCGCAGGCCCGGGTGCTCGGCGGCGTGGCGGAGCTGCGCGAGCTGCACGGTCCACTCGACGTCGGACAGGCCTCCGCGGCCGAGCTTGATGTGGCGCTTGGGATCCGCACCGCGCGGCAGCCTCTCGCTCTCCATCCGCGCCTTGAGGCGCCGCATCTGGCGCAGCGATGAATCCGGCACCGCACTCGGGTAGCGGAGCGGATCGATGAGCGCGGTGAAGTCGTCCCGCAGCCCGGGGGTGCCGGCGATCGCGCGGGCGCGCAGCAGTGCCTGCGCCTCCCAGGGCTCCGACCACTTGTCGTAGTACTTCCGATAGGACTCGAGACTGCGCACGAGCGGCCCCGACTTCCCCTCGGGACGGAGGTCGGCGTCGATGTCGACGGCCAGGCCGCGCGCCCCGGTGTTCCCGAGCTCGGTGGCCAGGGCGAGGGCGACCTTCTTCACGTGCGCGGCGAGCTTCCCGGACTCCTCCGCGCCGAGTCCGGATGCGCAGGGGCGGTAAACGAACATCACGTCGGCGTCGGAGAAGTACCCGATCTCAGCCCCGCCGAGCCTGCCCATCGCGATGACGGCGAACTCGTAGTCGGGGACGTCGGCCTCGGCGTCGAGGCGCATCCGCACGGCAGTGAGCGCGGAATCGATCGCGATCTCCATGAGACCCGAGAGGATCCCCGGGACCTCGGAGAGCTCGACGACGCTGAGGATGTCGGCGAGAGCGGTGCGGAGCACCTCGCGGCTGTACAGGGCACGGATCGGGTCGAGCGCCTCGGCACCGTGCCGCTCGAGCAGGCCCGCCACCTCCTGTCGCAGCGCCGCGGTGCTCCGCGGACGGAGCAGGTCCTGGTCGTCGAGCCATTCCGCCGCGGTGGGCGTGTGGAGCAGGAGGTCGGTGGCGAATGCGGAGAGCGAGAGCACCTGCGCCATGGACCGGGCCGCGACCCCGGAGTCCCGGAGCAGCTTGAGATACCAGTTCGATCCCGAGAGCGACTCCGAGAGACGGCGGAATGCGAGCAGACCAGCGTCGGGGTCGACCCCCTCGGAGAACCAGTCGAGGAGCGCGGGCAGCACCTGCCGCTGGACGGCGGCTGCCCGGCTCACCCCGGAGGTCAGCGCCGCGATGTGGCCCATCGCGGACTTCGTCCCCCGGTAGCCGAACGCCGCGAGGCGATCGCGCGCGGCCTCGGTCGACATCGCGCCGATCGCCCCCTGCCCCGCCGCGGCCTCGAGGATCGGCCGGTAGAAGATCTGCTCGTGGAGGCCGCGCACCCGTCGGGCATGGCGGGAGCGCTCTGCGGTGAGCCGCTTCTCGGACCGGTCGCCGAGGGCGAACACGGTGCGGGCGAGGGTGCGGAGCTTCGCCTCCTGGGTGGGGAGGAGTGCGGTGCGCTGCATGCGCGGGATCTGCAGCCGGTGCTCGATCACGCGCATGAAGCGATACGCCTCGGCGAGATCCGCCGCGTCGGCGGAGGCGATGTACCCCGTCTCCCCGAGCGCCTCGAGGACGCGCAGGGTCGTGGGGACGCGGATCCGGTCGTCGGCGAGGCCGTGGACGAGCTGGAGGAGCTGGGCGGAGAACTCGACGTCGCGCAGACCGCCGGGCCCGAGCTTGATCTGCCGCTCCGTCTCCTTCTTGGGGATGAGGTCGACGACGCGCACCCGCATCGCGCGCACCTGCTCGATGAACCCCTCGCGCTCCGAGGCGGTCCACACGAACGGGTTGAGGGCGTCGAACCACGCCGCTCCGAGCGCCCGGTCGCCGGCGATCGGGCGGGCCTTGAGGAGCGCCTGGAACTCCCAGTTGTGCGCGACCTCGCGGTAGTAGTGCTCGAACTCCTCGAGCTTGCGCACGAGCGGTCCGGCCTTGCCCTCCGGACGGAGGGCGGCATCGAGCTCCCACAGCGCGGGCTCCGGCGCGGAGCCGCTGATGATCTCGACGAGCCGGAGCGCGAGCCGGGTCGCGCTCCGCGCGGCGGCGGAGTCGTCGGCTCCCCCGAGCGGGGAATAGCAGAACACGACGTCGACGTCGCTGACGTAGTTGAGCTCCCGGGCCCCGCACTTGCCCATGCCGATGACCGCGAGTGCGGCCGTGTCGGCGTCCTCGACCTCCGCGCGGGCGACGGCGAGGCCCGCGTCGACCACACCGGCGGCCAGATCGCTCAGCAGCGCGGTGACCGATTCGACGATCGAGGTCGGCTCGAGAGCGGCGAGATCGTCGGTCGCGACCTGGACGAGGAGGTCGCGGTAGGTCCGGCGGAGGGCGGTGACGGCGGCGTCCCCGCTCAGCGCGGCGACGGGATGCTCGGCCTCCGGGTCGGCTTCGACGGCCTCGAACATCACCCGGCGGACCGCCTCGGGCTCGGCGGATTCGGAGCCGATGATGAGGTGGGTGTCGGACCCTTCGAGTGCGAACACCGATCCGGGCCAGCGCACGAGGTGGTCGACGCTCGCTTCCGAGGCGCCGGCGAGGAGGACGAGGCGCGAGACGAACGCCGGGTTGTCCTCGATCGCAGCCCGCATCCGGTCGCGACCGCCGTCGCGGGCGACGGCCTCGACGACGCGGAGAACGCCGAGCGCCGCGGCATCCGGGTCGGCGGCGGTGGCGAGCAGCCCTTCGACCGCGGGTCCGGAGAGCACCTCGCCGCCGAGGTGCTCGTCGGCCTCGGCGAGGAACCGCCGGGACCGGGTGAGCGTGCCGGCGGTGCCCGACCGTGCGGAGTTCGAGCGTCCGACGACCATCAGGGTGCGGTGAAGTGTCGGCCGAGCTCGTACTCGGTGACCTGAGCGCGGTAGTCGTTCCACTCCTCGCGCTTGTTGCGGAGGAAGAAGTCGAACACCTCCTCGCCCAGGGTCTCAGCGACGAGCTCGCTGTCCTCCATCCGGGAGATCGCCTCGTCGAGGCTCGCCGGCAGGGAGTCGATGCCCATCGCCCGGCGCTCGTTGTCGCTGAGCTCCCAGACGTTGTCCTCGGCCTCGTCCGGCAGCTCGTAGCCCTCCTCGATGCCCTTGAGCCCGGCAGCGAGAAGGACGGAGTAGGCGAGGTACGGATTCGCCGACGAGTCGACGCCGCGGTACTCGACGCGGGCCGAGGACGACTTGCCCGACTTGTACTGCGGCACCCGGATGAGGGCCGAGCGGTTGCGGTGGCCCCAGCAGATGTAGCTCGGCGCCTCGTGCCCGGTCCAGATCCGCTTGTAGGAGTTGACGTACTGATTCGTCACCGCGCTGATCTCCGCCGCGTGGCGCAGCAGTCCGGCGACGAACCGGCGGCCGGTCTGGGACAGCTGGTACTCCCCCGTCGGCTCGTAGAAGGCGTTGCTCTCCCCCTCGAACAGCGAGAGGTGGGTGTGCATGCCGTTGCCGGGGTGCGGCGCGAGCGGCTTGGGCATGAACGAGGCGTACACGCCCTGCTGGAGGGCGACCTCCTTGACGAGCGCCCGGAAGGTCATGACGTTGTCGGCCATGGTGAGGCCGTCGGCGTAGCGGAGATCGATCTCGTTCTGTCCCGGGCCGGCCTCGTGGTGGGAGAACTCGACGGAGATCCCCATGGCCTCGAGCGTCTGCACAGCGGTGCGCCGGAAGTCATTCGCGGTGCCCCCGTTGACGTGGTCGAAGTACCCTGCGGTATCGACGGGCACCGGCGGGCGTCCGCCGAGCTCGCCGGACTCGAAGAGATAGAACTCGATCTCCGGGTGGACGTAGAAGGTGAATCCCTGTTCGCCGGCGCGGTCCATCGTGCGGCGGAGGACGTTGCGGGCGTCGGAGGCCGCCGGATGGCCCTCGGGCGAGTAGATGTCGCAGAACATCCGTCCGGTGGGCTCCTCCTCGCCGCGCCACGGCAGCAGCGAGAACGTCGACGGGTCCGGCCGCAGCACCATGTCGGATTCGTAGACGCGTGAGAACCCCTCGACGGAGCTGCCGTCGAAGCCGATGCCCTCGCCGAAGGCGCCCTCGAGCTCGGCCGGGACGATCGCCACCGACTTGAGCTGGCCGAGCACATCGGAGAACCACAGGCGGATGAACCGCACGTCGCGGTCCTCGACCGTCCGGAGCACGAACTCCTGCTGGCGGCTCATGGCGCTCATCGGCCGTTCCACTCCCGGTCCTCGGCGTCCCACTCCGCGGAGTTCGCCTGCGCCTTCGAGAGCGCGTTCTGCGCCTCCTCGGCGGTGTCGTAGGGACCCATCCGGTTGTCCCACGCGCTCGCGCGGCCCTTCTCCACCTGCCGGGTCTCGGTGTTGAACCAGTACTTCTCTGCACCGGCGTCGGTGTTCGCGTCCGACATCTCGGGTCTCCTTCGCTGCGGGTGCGGGCCCGGACCGGTTCGATCCGGTGCCCGTGCTCGGGTGGGCGATATCCACCTTACCGCCGCGCGGTCCCCGACGATACGGGCGACCCGGAGGGCATCGCGCCCCAAAGGTTTGCTCGCCCGACCTTTAGCGACGTAGAGTGTCCTGACCGCAGCATCCGGCGCCGCTCCGCGGCGCGCACCCCGAGGGAGTCATCAATGAAGATCGCCGTCCCGACCGAGATCAAGAACAACGAGCACCGGGTGGCCATCACCCCCGCCGGAGTGGTGACGCTCGTCGGCGCCGGTCACGAGGTCGTCATCGAGTCCGGAGCCGGGATCGGCTCGGCGTTCACCGACGAGGACTACACGGCCGCCGGAGCGCACATCGTCGCCGATGCCGCCGAAGTCTGGGGGTCGGCGGAGATGGTCCTCAAGGTCAAGGAGCCGATCGCCGAGGAGTACGCGCACCTGCGGGAGGATCTCATCCTCTTCACCTACCTCCACCTCGCCGCGGACGAGCCGCTCACCAACGCGCTCCGCGAATCCGGGACCACCGCGATCGCCTACGAGACCGTGCAGCCCGAGTCCGGAGGCCTGCCGCTGCTCGCACCGATGTCGGAGATCGCCGGGCGGCTGTCGACGCAGGTCGGCGCCCACACCCTGCTCAAGGCCAGCGGCGGACGCGGCATCCTCCTCGCCGGGGTGCCCGGAGTGCGCCGCGGGAAGGTCACCGTGATCGGCGCCGGGGTCGCAGGGACGAACGCCGCCCGGATCGCGATGGGCATGGGGGCCGACGTCGAGATCATCGACATCGACATCCCGCGGCTGCGGCATCTCGACGAGATCTACGGCTCGAGCCTGCAGACGACGGTGTCGAACCCGTACGAGATCGCCCGCGCCCTCGAGACCTCCGATCTCGTCATCGGCTCGGTGCTCATCCCCGGGAAGCGCGCGCCGAAGCTCGTGACCGACGAGATGGTGCAGGGAATGCGGACCGGCTCGGTGCTCGTCGACATCGCGATCGATCAGGGCGGCTGCTTCGAGAACTCGAAGCCGACGACGCACGACGACCCGACCTTCACCGTGCACGACTCGGTCTACTACTGCGTGGCGAACATGCCCGGCGCGGTGCCGAACACCGCCACCAAGGCGCTGACGAACGCGGTCTTGCCCTATGCGGCGCGGATCGCGAAGTCCGGCTGGCGCGAGGCGCTCGGCGCCGATCCCGCGCTCGCGCGCGGTCTCAACGTCCACGGCGGCGCGGTGACGAACGCGAACGTCGCCGAGGCCTTCGGCCTCGACCACATCTCCCCCGACGAGGCGATCGCCGGCTGAGCGGCCCCGGCCGGGTCAGGCCCCCATCATCGTCGTCGCCCGGAAGTGCTCCTCGCACAGGCGGCCGGCCTCGTCGGCATCCCGGTCCCGGATCGCCGCGACGATCGCCGAATGGTCCGCGCACGCGCGGGCGAAGAGCTCGGGGGAGAACGGATCGTGCCGGAACCCGGTGTTGATCCGCCGGTCGAGATCGGTGACGATCCGCACGATCTCCGGATTGTGCCCGGCTGTGGCCACCGCGTGGTGGAAGCGGGCGTCGGCGCGGCGCGCGGCGGCGGCGGAGTCGTGGGTCGCGTAGTCAGCCGCGAGCTCCGCGAGATGCTCGACCTCGGCGTCGGTGCGCCGCAGCGCGGCGAGGTGGGCGGCACGGTTCTGGACGATCGCCCGCGCGTCGAGCAGATCGACCCGCGCGCGGTGGAACTCCTGGAGCCGGTCCTCGGCACCGGAGAGAGCGCGCGCATCCCCGTCGGTGACGAAGGTGCCGCCGCCGCGGCCGCGGCGCCGTTCGATGAGCCCGCCGCGCTCGAGCCGGTCGAGAGCGGCCCGGACCGAGGAGCGCGACACCTGCATCGCGGCCGCGAGCTCGCGCTCGGGCGGCAGCGCGGTGCCGACCGGAAGGGCCCCGACCGCGATCGAGGACATGATGTGATCGGCGATCTGCTGGGGTGCGCTCGTCATCACGACGACGTCCCCCAGGCCGCTGAGCTCCGCATCCATGGGGCCTCCTTCCTGCGCCCATCCTAGGCGCCCGCACCGCCGCCGCGACCCAACCGCCGGAACCTGCACGCGCCGGGTCGAGCGGATTAGACTGGAGTCATCATGACTTCACACGCGCCGCTCGGCACCCTCACCCCTGGCACCGTCTCACCCCAGCGCTCCGTCCCTGCAGGCATCGAGCGCCCGGAGTACGTCGGGCGGGCCGTCCCCGACGAGGGGCGCGGCGGGGACATGTACACCGCCGAGGAGATCGAGCGGATCCGCGCCGCCGGACGGCTGGCCGGCAATGCGCTCGCCGTCGCGGGAGCCGCGATCGCCCCCGGGGTCACGACCGATGAGCTCGACCGGATCGCCCATGAGTACCTCTGCGACCACGGCGCGTACCCCTCGTGCCTCGGCTACCGGGGCTTCCCCAAGTCGATCTGCACCTCGATCAACGAGGTGATCTGCCACGGCATCCCGGATTCGACCGTCCTGCAGGACGGGGACATCGTCAACCTCGACATCACCGCCTACCTCGACGGGATGCACGGGGACACGAACTACACCTTCACCGTGGGCGACGTCGACGAGGAGTCGCGGCTCCTCGTCGAGCGCACCTACGAGGCGACGATGCGCGGGATCAGGGCGGTCAAGCCGGGTCGCGAGATCAACGTCATCGGCCGCGTCATCGAGAAGTACGCCGGCCGGTTCGGCTACGGCGTGGTGCGCGACTACACCGGGCACGGCGTGGGCCGGGAGTTCCACTCGGGGCTCATCGTCCCCCACTACGACGCTGCGCCCGCCCACAGCGAGGTCATGCGGCCCGGCATGGTGTTCACCATCGAGCCGATGCTCAACCTCGGCACCGAGAAGTGGGAGTCGTGGGACGACGACTGGACGATCGTCACCGCCGACCGCACGCGCTCCGCCCAGTTCGAGCACACGCTCGTCGTCACCGAGACCGGCGCCGACATCCTCACCCTGCCCGACGAGTCCACTGCGATCTATCACGGCCCCGCGGCCTCCTGAAAGGCGGATCATGACCGACTTCCTCGACACCGACGCTCCCTTCGGGATCGGCGTCGACATCGGCGGCACCGGGATCAAGGTCGGCCTCGTGTCGCTGGCCGAGGGCTCGCTGCCGTTCAAGCGCGTCCGCGTCCTCACCCCCAGGCCCGCGACCCCCGAGGCCGTGGTGGGCGCCGTGGCCGACGCCGTCGACCAGGTCGTCGACAAGGCGGTGCGGAAGAAGGTCGTGCCGGAGGCCGGGAGGATCGCCGGACTGCCGCTCGGCATCGCGTTCCCCGGAGTCGTCAAGAACGGCCGGGTGCTGTTCTGCCCCAATCTCGACCAGAGCTGGATCGGCGAGAACCTGCCCGCGGAGATCACCGCCGCCACCGGCCGGGACTGCTTCGTCATGAACGACGCCGACGCCGCTGGACTCGCGGAGATGTCGTTCGGCGCCGGACGCGAGCACCGGAAGGACACGGTGATCCTCACGACGCTCGGCACCGGCATCGGCACCGCACTCTTCCACGACGCCGCACTCGTGCCCTTCACCGAGCTCGGTCATCTCGAGATGAACGGGCGGGACGCCGAGACCCAGGCGGCGGAGTCGGTCAAGGTCCGCGAAGGACTCGACTACCCGGAGTGGGCGCAGCGCCTGCAGCAGTACTACTCCATGCTCGAGATGCTCTTCACCCCCGATCTCTTCATCGTCGGCGGAGGGATCTCGAAGAGCCACGACCAGTTCCTGCCGCTCCTCGAGCTGCGCACCCCGATCGTGCCGGCGGAGCTCCGCAACGACGCCGGGATGGTCGGTGCGGCGTACCTCGCCGGCCGCAACGGCCGGGCGAAGGTGAAGAAGCGCCGCTCCGTCGTGTGATGGGGTGAGGACAGGCCGTCTGTACGCCGGGTTCTGTGCACGGGCCGGTCACCCGGACACCGTGTGACGGTCATCTGTCTAGGGCCGCCGTCGCCGACGGCCTCGAGCGATCCACCCGACAGCTCGGGCGAGCAGCCCTCGAGCGCTGTCTGTCCGATCTTGCTCCCAGCGGGGTTTACCCAGCGATTCCGGTCACCCGGAACCCTGGTGGTCTCTTACACCACCGTTTCACCCTTACCGGCCTGCACGCGGCAGGCAGGCGGTCTGCTCTCTGTTGCACGTGCCCGCGGGTCGCCCCGGGTGGGTGTTACCCACCGCTGCGCTCTGCGGAGCCCGGACGTTCCTCGTCAGCGCGAACGCTGCCGCGACCGTCCGACGACCTGTCCTCGACGCACCAGTCTAACCCCTAGGATGGTGGACCGTGATCATCCTCCTGCCGCCCTCCGAGGGCAAGACCCCGGCGGCGACCGGACCGCTCCTCGACCTCGATGCGCTCAGCCTTCCGGAACTCGCCGCCGCCCGCGCCGAGGTCCTCGACTCCCTCGCCGAGGTGTCGGCGGGCGAGGACGCCCTCGAACGCCTCGGGCTCGGTGCGAGCCTCGCCGCGGACGTCGCGCGGAACACCCGGCTCACCGAGATCCCCTGCGCACCGGCGATCGAGACCTACACCGGCGTGCTCTACGGCGCGCTCGGACGACTCACTCCCACGGCCCGGCGCCGCCTCGACCGGGTCCGGGTGTCCTCGGCGCTGTTCGGCATAGTCGGGGCGCTCGATCCGATCCCGGCCTACCGGCTGTCGATGAAGACCCGGCTCGACGGGCACGGGGTGCTCTCGACATGGTGGCGTCCGCGCCTGGCACCCGTCCTCGACGCGGAGTTCGCCGGGGAGCTCATCCTCGACTGCCGCTCGGCGGAGTACCGGAAGTCGTGGCCCGGGCCGTCCGGGTCGACCGTCGTCGTCGATGTCCACACCGAGAAGGACGGGGTGAGGACGGTCGTCTCCCACAACGCCAAGCACACCCGGGGCGAGCTCGTCGGTCACCTGCTGCGCTCGCGGGCCGAGCTGCCGACGGACTTCCGCGGGCTCGTCCGAGCGGCGAAGCGGCGCTACGACGTCGAGTTCGCTCCCCCGCACCGCGGACGGCCCGCTGTGCTCGACATCATCCTGCCGGGCTGAGCGGGCGCACGCACCTCTGCGGCAGTCGCCTGCCGCCTCAGGGCTCTCAGCCGAGCGGAGCGACGAGGAGCGTCTCGCACGAGTCGCACTCGACGACCGTGCCGGGCTCGGCTCCGGAGATCGCGTCGCGGGCCACCCCGCTGAGCTCGTCGCCGCAGGCGCCGCACGCACCGTGCGTGAGCACGGCGGCGCCGACCCGTCCCGCCGATTCCTTCGCGGTCACGCGTTGGCGGAGGTCGTCCGGCAGCTCCTCCGCCCGGCCCGCGCGCTCGGACTCGAGCTCCGCGGCCTCGGCGGAGAGCTCCTCGGCCCGCGCCTTCCGCTCGAGCTGGAGGTCCCGGCCCCGCGCGGCGATCTCGGCGCCCTCGGTGCGGAGCCCCGCGATCTCCGCGTCCTGCTCCTCGACGGTGCCGAGGCTCGTGAGCTGGTCCTCCTCGACCGACTCGCGGGCGGACTTCGCGCTCGCGATGTCGCCCTGGAGCGCCACGAGGTCTCTCGACGTCAGGCCCTCGCCGGAGGCGAGGCGCGCTTCCATCCGCTCGATCGTCGCGCTGCGCGCCGCGACATCGGACTCGAGCGCGGCGGTACGCTCGGCCTCCGCGGTGCGGGTCGCCTCGAGCGCGGCGATGCGCTCGGCATTGGCCTTGTGCTCGCCCGCGAGTCCGCGGAGCTGCTCGAGGAGCTCGGTCTGCTGGGCGGCGTGGGCGTTCTTCCGCAGGCGGGCCGACAGGTCGATCCAGTCGAGGAGGGCGCGGTGTGCGGTGTCGGTGAGGTGCATGCTCAGTCCTCGGTCGGTGAGGACGGGTCGGTGGATTCCGGGTCGGTGCGTGCGGATCCGGGCTGGGAGTCGAGCGGCTGGTCGATCCGCAGCGTCCACGGATCAGTGCGGATCCGGGACACGGTGATGTCGATCTCATGGCCGGCGGACTCCGCAGCGGTCGCGAGCTGGTCGGCGGCCCGGTCGAGCCACAGCGCCTCGGCGGCCCAGTGGGAGATGTCGATGAGATGGGGCGTGCCGTCGGTCCGGTGCGCGGTGTCGCGGGCCTCGGTCGCGGGGTGGTGGCGGAGGTCCGAGGTGATGTACACCCCGGCGCCGGAGCCGCGCACGGCATCGAACATCGAATCCCCCGCTCCGCCGAGCACGGCCACCCGGGTGACCTCGGCGTCCGGATCGCCGGCGATGCGCACCCCGGTCACCGTGGCATCGAGCACCGCGGCGAGGCGGCGGGCGAGCGATTCGACGGTCTGCGGCCCGGGCAGGTCGCCGACCCGGCCGATGCCCACCCCGGCGGGCGCCTCGGCTGTGGGGGCGAGCGGCGTCGTCCCGGTGAGGCCGAGCACCTCGGCGAGGACGTCGGTCACCCCGCCGCGGGCGGAGTCGGCGTTCGTGTGGGCGTTGAACTGCGCCACGCCGGCCCGGATGAGGGCGTGGACCGCTCCGCCCTTGAGGGTGCCGGCGTTGACCGAGGTGACCCCGCGCAGGAGGAGCGGATGATGGGTGACGAGCATGTCGTACCCGCCGTCGACCGCCTCGGCGACGATGGAGTCGACCGGGTCGAGGGCGAGGAGGAGTCTGCGCACCGGAGCCGCGGGATCGCCGACCGCGAGGCCGACGGTGTCCCAGCTCTCGGCGTAGGAGGCCGGCCACAGCTCCTCGCACAGGTCCATGATCGTCGTCACTGTCGCGGTGCTCATGGGGCCACCGTAGTACACCGCGGTCCCGCGCCCGCAGTGCTGCGCGGCCGTGCGGTTCACGGAGCGGACACGGCTGGGAGTGTGTCCCGGAGCACATTAGGGTGGACCCATGAACTCGATCCCAGCGCTGCGATCCAGCACCATCGCCGACGTCCTCCGCCGCACCGCACGGCGCACCCCCGACCGGACCGCCATCGTCTTCGGCGACCGGACGTGGACCTACGCCGAGCTCGACGCCGGGGTCACCGCGCTCGCCCGGCACCTCGTGGCCCAGGGGCTCGACCACGGCGACCGGGTGGCCGCCTACGGGAAGAACTCCGACCTCTACGCCCTCGTGTTCCTCGCCACGGTGCGCGCGGGCCTCATCCACGTGCCGGTGAACTACCAGCTCAAGAACGACGAGCTCGAGTACATCCTCGACGACTCCGGCGCCCGCCTCGTCATCGCCGATGCGGACATGGCCGGCGACATCGACGCGACGGAGACCGGCCGCGGCGCACAGCGCGCGACCTTCGAGGATCTCCTCGACGTCGCCCGCGCAGCCGACATCCCGCCGGCGGAGATGGGCGAGTTCGACGTCACCGACACCGACGTCGCCCAGCTGCTCTACACCTCGGGCACGACCTCGCTGCCCAAGGGTGCGGTGATGACGCACCGCGCGCTCCTCCACCACTACCTCAGCTGCCTCGACGTGCTCGACTTCGACGAGGGCGATCGACAGGTCCACGCGCTCCCGCTCTACCACTCCGCGCAGATGCACGTGTTCCTCATCCCGGCGCTCATCAAGGGCGCGTACAACATCATCGTCCCCGTCCCGGTGCCCGGCGACCTCCTCGCCCTCATCGAGTCCGAGGGGATCAACACCTTCTTCGCCGCGCCCACCGTGTGGGTCGCGCTCGTCAACCACCCGGACTTCGCCACCCGGGACCTCACGAGCCTGCGCAAGGCGTACTACGGCGCCTCGATCATGCCCGGTCCGGTGCTCCACAAGCTCGTCGCGCACCTCCCCGAGCTCGGGTTCTACAACTGCTTCGGGCAGTCGGAGATGGGCCCCCTGTGCACCGTGCTCCGACCCGAGGAGCACAAGGACCGGCTCGGCTCGGCCGGCCGCGCGTGCCTGTTCGTCGAGACCCGGGTCGTCGACCCCTCGGGCGTCGACGTCGAGCCCGGCACCCAGGGCGAGATCCTCTACCGCTCCCCGCAGCTGTGCGAGGGCTACTGGAACAAGCCCGAGGCGACCGAGGAGGCGTTCCGCGACGGCTGGTTCCACTCCGGCGATCTCGTCATCCAGGACGCCGAGGGCTATGTCGAGGTCATCGACCGGGTCAAGGACGTCATCAACACCGGCGGCGTGCTCGTCGCAAGCCGCCAGGTCGAGGACGCGATCTTCGAGCTCGACTCCGTCGCCGAGGTCGCGGTCATCGGCATGCCGGACGAGAAGTGGATCGAGGCGATCACCGCCTATGTCGTCCGCAAGGACGAGAGCCTCACCGCGGAGCAGGTCATCGAGCACGTCAAGGGTCGGCTCGCCGGCTTCAAGGTGCCCAAGGCGATCCACTTCGTCGACGAGCTGCCGAAGAACTCCTCGGGGAAGATCCTCAAGCGCACGCTTCGCTCGCGCTGAGCGGGCCCAGTCCGCGGTAGTCCTCGGTCACCGGTAGTCGTCGATCTCGATCGACTCCACCGGCTGTGACTCGAGCGCCGCCATGAAGCGCCACGTGTCGGGCCGCGAGCCGTCGACGTCGGTGAGGTCGTAGTGCCGGGCGAGCTCGTAGGAGCTCGTCGACCGGGTGTTCCACCGCGCCCGCTCCGGGTCCGCGGCGAGGGCCGCGATCCCGCGGGCGAGCAGCGCCGGGCTCTCCGAGATCGCGAACGCGTAGGGCGGCACGGCGTCCGACCGTCCGCGGTTGGCCCGGGCCGCCGCCTCCCACGTGTCCTCGGTGACACCGAAGCCCTCGAGCATCATCTCCGAGCGCAGCCAGCCGGGAGTCACCGACACCGCGGTGCCCTCGTGCTCGCGGAGCTCGTGGCCCGTGGCGAACGCGAGCCGGTCGACCGCCGTCTTCGTGAGATCGAGGAAGACCGTCGATCGGAAGTGCGCGGCGTTGTACGTCCGGGTGCCGTCGGTGATCTCGACGACGAGGCCGCCGGGTGAACGGACGAGCAGTCCGAGGGCGGCACGGCTCGTGAGGAGGTGGGTGAGGAAGCCGGTCTCGAACAGCTGCATCCCGCGGGCGAGGTCGTACTCCCACAGCGGGACGTCGAACTCGACGTACGCCTCTCCCCCGATGTCGTTGACGAGGATGTCGAGACGACCGTGCGCGGCATCGATCCGCTCGACGAGCGCGGTGATCTCCTCGACCCGCCGGTGGTCGACGACCTCGGCGTGGGCGATGCCGCCGGCCGCGGTGACGAGTCCTGCGGTCTCCTCGACGGTCTCCGGCCTGCCGTAGTCGGAGCGGGCCGCCCCGGTCGAGCGGCCGGTGCAGTACACCTCGGCACCGGCCCCGCCGAGCGCGCGGGCGATCGCGCGCCCGGCTCCGCGGGTGGCCCCGGTGACGAGGGCGATCCTGCCGGCGAGCGGCCGGGCGGGCTCGTCCGAGGTGTGCGGGAACGAGGCGTGTCGGGCAGGGGTGTGTCGGGCAGGGGTCTCCGGGTGCTGTGCGTCGGTGTCCATGATGCGAGCATGCCAGCCATTCCCGACAGATCGTGTCGTGAATTCTCTAGGCTCGTCCCATGCGGTCCGCTCGCCTGCTCTCCCTCATCATCGACCTCTCCCGCCTCCGCTCGACGACCGTCGCCGTGCTCGCCGACCGGCACGGGGTCTCGCCGCGCACGGTCCAACGCGATCTCGTCGCCCTCCAGGGCATGGGGGTACCGCTGTGGACCCGCACGGGACCCGCAGGCGGCGTGGGGCTCGTCGAGGGGTGGACGTCGCCGATCGCCGGGATGCCGGCCCAGCAGACCACCGCACTCCTCCTCGGGGAGACCGCCGCCGGCGACCTCGGCCTCGCCGCGGACTTCCGCGCGGCCCGGCTGCGCCTGCGCGAGGCGGATCGGGACCGCGACGGTGACCTCAACCGACGGATCCTCATCGACTCCGCTGCGTGGTTCACCGAGTCCGAGGAGCCGACCGCGCTGCCGGCGGTGTCCCGTGCGGTGTGGACCGGTCGTCGGCTCCGGATCCGCTACCGTCGGGGAGGCACGACCGCGACCCGGGTGCTCGACCCGCTCGGCCTCGTCCTCAAAACCGACCGCTGGTACCTCGTCGCCGCCCACCGGAGAGCCGTGCGGACGTACCGGGTGGCGCGCATCGAGCACGCGACGGTGCTCGACCTCGAGGCATGGCGGCCCGCCGACTTCTCGCTCGCGTCCGCGTGGCACCGGTCGCGGGCGGAGTTCGAGGAGGGCCTGACCCGGATCACGGTCCGCCTCACGCTGCCCCGATCCGCACTCCCCGCCCTCCGGCGGGCCGCCCCCGGACCGCGGACGACAGCCGTGCTCGATGCGGTGACCGCGACCCCCTCCGGCGGCGAGGACCGCGTGACGGTCGATCTCCCGATGGAGAGCCCCGAGATCGCCGCCTCCCAGCTCCTCCAGGTCCCCGGGGTCGCGGTGTCCTCCCCCGCGGCCGTCCGGGAGCGGCTCGCCGAGCGCGGCCGCGACCTGTGGGAGCGCAATCGGCAGGGTGCGGCCGCGCCGACCTCCGGTGCGCGGCACCGGACCGCGAGTCCGTAGGATACTCGGTGGCCCGTTCACCCCAGCCCCGAGGACACATCGATGAGCAGCACCTCCTCCCCGCGCTCCCGCACCCCGTTCTGGACGCTCCACGGCGACGGGAGGCGGATCGAGCCCGGAGCCGTGGTGCTGCCCGGCGACCGGCTCTCCTGGCCGCGCACCGCCGGGATCGGCGCCCAGCACGTCGTCGCGATGTTCGGCGCGACGTTCCTCGTGCCGCTGCTGAGCGGGTTCCCGCCGGCGACCACCCTGTTCTTCACCGCGGTCGGCACCCTGCTCTTCCTCCTCGTCACCGCCGGGAAGATGCCGTCCTACCTCGGCTCGTCGTTCGCCCTCCTCGCCCCGCTCGCCGCGGTCACCGGATTCGACCCGGAGTCGGGCACCGCGGTCGACCCGGCGAAGATGGCCCTCGCCCAGGGCGGGATCGTCTCCGTCGGCATCCTCCTCGCGCTCATCGGCGTCGTCGTCCATTTCGCCGGCACCCGCTGGATCGAGGTCACCATGCCGCCGATCGTCACCGGGACGATCGTCGCGCTCATCGGCTTCAACCTCGCCCCCGCGGCATGGAACTGGGTGCAGATGGCGCCGCTCACCGCGGTCATCACGATCGCCGCGATCCTCCTCACCACGGTGCTCTTCAAGGGCATCATCGGCCGGCTGTCGATCCTCGTGGGCGTGCTCGTCGGGTATGCCGCCGCCGCGCTCCAGGGCCAGGTCGACTTCGCGGCCATCGGAGAGGCGGGGTGGGTCGGCCTGCCGGAGTTCCACGCGCCCGCGTTCGACCTCGCGCTCCTCGGCCTGTTCCTCCCCGTGGTCCTCGTCCTCGTCGCGGAGAACATCGGCCACGTCAAGTCGGTGTCCGCGATGACCGGGCAGAACCTCGACCCGATCACCGGCCGGGCGCTGCTCGCCGACGGCCTCGCGACGACGCTCGCGGGCTCCGGCGGCGGGTCGGGCACGACGACCTATGCCGAGAACATCGGCGTCATGGCGGCGACCCGCGTGTACTCGACGGCGGCCTATGTCCTCGCCGCCCTCATGGCGCTCGTGCTCAGCATGCTCCCGAAGTTCGGCGAGGCGATCGCGACGATCCCGCCCGGCGTCCTCGGCGGCGCGGCGACCGTGCTGTACGGGATGATCGGCCTCCTCGGCATCCGGATCTGGGTGCAGAACCGCGTCGACTTCTCCGACCCGGTCAACCTCAACACCGCCGCCGTCGCCCTCATCGTCGCGATCGCGAACTACACGATCATGGCCGGGGACCTCACGTTCGAAGGCATAGCGATCGGCAGCGCGTGCGCGATCGGCATCTACCACCTTATGCGCGGGATCTCCCGCTGGCGGGGCACGAGCCTCGAAGCGGCGAGCCCCGCCTCGGTCCCGGGCGGGACCGAGCTCGAGGACGGACGCCGGACGGACGGGTGAGTGTGCCATACTGATTCCGCTGTCACCGTCGTCCGAACCGGGACGACGGGAACGGCGGTCGGGGCCTATAGCTCAGTTGGCTAGAGCATCTCGTTTACACCGAGAGGGTCGGGGGTTCGAGTCCCTCTGGGCCCACCAGAAGGTCGTTGTTCAAACGGACGACATCACCGGTTTGAGTTCCAGATTCCGCCGTCCGTCCCTGTTGGCGGACGGCGAGGGTCTGGACGTCGCGGTCGAGGAACACGTTGAACGGGACGCCGGGTTCGCCGTGGATGGTGTCGTCATCGGTGACGATGAGCTTGTCGAAGAAGGCTTGGTTGGCGATCCGGCGTAGCGAGTCGTCGATGCTCATGTAGATGGCGTGCATGTCCCCAGCGAGGGCGAGGCAGTCGTCCAGGTGTGCTTTGGCTTGTTCGTACTCGATGTCGCCGGCGTTGATCTGGGCGTCGAGGAACGCGAGCCGACGGGCGATGCGGTCCTGCTCCGAGCCGAGCAGGTCGAGGGGCACGGCTCCGGCGTAGTGAGCTTGCATGAGCTTGGTGCGCTCGTCACGGAGCGCGTCGCGTTCGGCTTTGTACCCCTGGGCCTCGTGCTTGGCGACCTGGTGCAGGCGGTCGAACTCGCTGGTGACCAGCTCGCGCAGCGCGGTAACGACGTGTTCGGGTTGAAGCGCCCTGGGTCTGATGGAGACTCGCGCTATTTGATTCCGACCAGGTGTTCGCGGTCGGCTTGGACAGCATAGAACGCGTTCTCGAACTCGGCGGGCGGGACGTCGCCGAGGTAGCCGTGGAGGCGCTGCGTGTTGTGCCAGTGCACCCAACCGAGGGTGGCGAGCTCGAGATTCTCGACCGTCTTCCACGGCCCGGACCGGGCCGGCCCGCGGACGAGTTCGGCCTTGTAGTACCCGTTCACCGTCTCGGCCAGGGCATTGATGCTCCTATAGTTGTCAACTCATGATTTCGCCGGTTCGCGGGTCGGTCTTGACGAGGTGGTAGACCTCGCGGATCACGTAGCGTTTCAGACAGCGGATGATGTCGCGTTTGCTCTTGCCCTCGGCGGTGCGACGGGCGACGTAGGCGATCGTGGGCTCGTGGAATCTCATCCTGACAATCACGGTCCGGTAGATCGCCGCGTTGAGTTGCCGATGTCCGCCATGGTTGATGCGATGCTTCCCACTGGTCATTCCTGAACCGGTCGGAACAGGGCTGATTCCGGCGAGCTTCGCGAACGCGGCCTCGCTTCGGATTCGTTCGGGATTGTCACCGGCGACGATGAGGATCTCCGCGGCGGTATCGACGCCAATCCCGAATTCGTCAAGCAGGTGCGGCGCGCGTTGGAGCACGAGCTGCTCGATCTGTGCTTCGAGTTCCTTGGTTTCTTCGCTTAGTGCGATCCAGCGCTTCGCGATCGATCTGAGCGCGTAACGGTTCGCATCTTCTGGCGTCTCCAAACCCCGCGGACGGAGCGCGGCGCAGTGCCTCGCGACCATCTTCTGCGTTTTCTTCGCCGTCTCCCGGCGAAGGTCCTCAGAAGAGTGGACGCGCATCGCTTTGAGGGTAACCATCGCGCCGGTGCGGTCCTTCACCGCGGTATCGTGCGCGACTTTCAGCTGTCGAATCATCTCAACGACGCCGTCCGCGGTTTTGGGGATCGCGGTCGCGAACCCGGCGAGCACTGCCCTGGCAGCGTTCTCTGCGTCGAGGGTGTCGGACTTCCCGTTCAGTCTCCGCAGCCGCCGATCAGGACGGGAGACCTCGATGACCTTGTGCCCGTGACGGCGGACGAAAGACGTGAGCGCGGCCCCGTAGGAGCCGGTGCCCTCGATGCCGAACGCGATGATCTTCCCGAATCCCGCAGCCCACTCAAGGAGTTGTTTGAACCCGGCGGTGTCGGTCGCGATCGTGAGAGTCGCGAGGATCCCGCCGACAGAGTCCATGACTGCTGCGACGTGGATGTGTTTGTGAGTGTCGATGCCGATTACGATGTGCCCTGATCTGAACTGCTCAACATCGTCCATGATGCTGTCTCCTTCGCCCGTTATCGTGGGTTTCACGCTGTCGTCGGCGGGTGGACAGGACTGTCACGGGGACGCTGTCGAAAGTATGCTCCAGGCTCCTATTAGGTCACGCCCGACCGGCGGCAGCGCTTGATACAGCCCCGGCCGGACGGTCGACAGATCAACGCAAAGGCACCATGCGGGCCAATCATAAGCAAGGGTCAAACCGCGCCGGCCGGGACTACCCGATTCTCGCGGAACCCGGCAGAAACAGACTGACAGTCATAGCTGTCACCGACGGTCCCGATCGACGGCGTCGCGCCGATCTCCGCGAGGCGTTCGCCGTAGCGAATGGACGTGAATTGAGACCCCGCGTCGCTGTGACACCGCAGGTCCGCGTGGCGGTGACCTCTGGACCAGCGGGCCATCTCGATGGCGTCGAGGATCATCTCGGTGCGCATGTGCGACGCGACCCGCCACCCGACGATCATGCGGGAGAACGCGTCGATGATGAAGCACACGTACGCGACACCGGCCCAGGTCGCCACGAACGTCAGATCCGTCACCCAGAGCCGGTTCGGAGCGGTCGCGGTGAACTCCCGCTGCACCAGATCCGGGTGTCGCGCGGACGCCGGATCCGGCCTGGTCGTCTTCACCCGTTTCGAGCGCCTCGCGCCCTCGATCCCTGCCACCGTCATCAACCTCGCGGTCTGGTCGCGGCCGATCGCGATCCCCGCCCGCCGGGCCGCCTTCCAGAGCTTGCGGACCCCGTAGACCCGGTAGTTCGCCTCCCACAGCTCGACGAGCCGCGGGATCAGCTCCTCGTCCCGCTGGGCACGGGCGGACGGGGTGCGGGTCTTAGCGGCGTAGTAGCTGCTCGGAGCCACCTGCAACTGTCTGCAGATGAGCTCGACTCCGAGCCGGCGACCGTCGACGAGGTCGTCCTTGTTCGCGTCGATGAACGCGACTACTTCCGGTAGTGGCGGTCGAGCTCCGCCCCGAAGAAAGACGCAGCCCGCTTCAGCACCTCGTTGGCCCGGCGAAGCTCGCGGACTTCTTGCTCGAGCTCTTTCACCCGCTGCGCCTCCGCCGAGCTCACGCCGGAGGTGACACCCTCGTCGATGTCGGCCTGCTTCACCCACATCCGCACGGATTCGACCCCGTACCCGAGCTGCGTCGCGACTCGCTGCACGGTTCCTTGCGTGACCCCGAGCTCGGACCGCAGCGTCCTCACCATCCGCACCGCGGCGGCCTTCTCCTCGTCCGAGTAGCGACGCGTCGTCGGCTTCCCATTCGCCAGTTCCTTCGGCATAACTCCATCCTCGTTTCCAAGGTCAGGAGCCTCCAACAAACTCAGGGCGCTTCAGGTATCTGGACGTGGCGGTAGTAGTCCTCGACCGCGGCTTCGATGTCGGGCACGAACATGGACTTTCGTTCGCAATTGGTGCGGCGGGCGTGCCATCCGGTGCACATGAAGTAGGGGTAGATCACGCCGCGGCGGCTCTTGGCGTTGGTCAGCGTCAGCCGTGACCCGCACTGCCCGCAGTACAGGCTGCCTTTGAGGTAGTGATCATGGGTCTGGGTCTTCTCCCCGGAGGCGCTGTGAACCGTCCTGGGTTTAGTTCCTAGACGGCAGTTAAAGTATCGACTTGTCTTGCCACGGTTTCAAAATGCTTAGCTTCGACCTCGGCCGGGGGGCCTGTCAAATGGTGTGTGTAAGGGGTGTGGCACCACCCCCTGAAGGAGACACACTGTGACGATTGACGCCATGCCGAAGATGAGCGCCGAGGAGCGCGCTGAGCGTCGTAGAAAGCAGGCCGAGCTCGCGGCCGAGCTCAAGACCACCGGAGCCCTGGATGAGGTCTTCGCCCGGATCGATGCCGGTGAACCGCTGACCGGAGACGGCGGGGTGCTGGGCGGGATGCTCAAGGCCGCCCTGGAGCGGGGCCTGGAGGCCGAGCTGAGTGAGCACGTGGGCTATGAGAAGGGCGCGGTCGACGCCGCCGACCACCCGAACTCCCGTAACGGGCACTACGCCAAGACCGTGACGAGCGAGGTCGGGGACATCGAGCTCGCGATCCCGCGCGATCGGGCCGGGACCTTCACCCCGATGCTGGTAGGCAAGGGTCAGCGCCGCCTGGACGGGGTCGACGGGATGATCATCTCGCTGTACGCCGGCGGGATGACGCTGCGCGACATCTCCCACCACCTAGCCTCCACGGTCGGGGTGGACGTGAGTCACGAGACGATCGGCAAGGTCGTGGACTCCATCGCCGAGGAGGTCCTCGCGTGGCAGCGCCGTCCGCTGGAGTCGCTGTACCCGGTGATCTACCTCGACGCGATCATGGTCAAGGTCAAGGACGGCTCTCACGTGGTCAACAAGGCCGCCCACATCGCCGTCGACGTGGACATGGACGGCATCAAGCACGTCCTGGGGATCTGGGTCCAGACCCACGAGGGCGCGAAGTTCTGGGCCCAGGTCTGCACGGACCTCGCCAACCGCGGGGTGCGCGACGTGCTGATCGTGTGCTGCGACGGGCTGACCGGCTTCCCCGAGGCGATCGAGGCGACCTGGCCGCTGGCCACCGTGCAGACCTGCGTGGTCCACCTGATCCGCGCCGCGATGCGGTTCGTGTCCTACGGGGACCGCAAGGCCGTCGCCACGGCGCTGAAGCCGATCTACACCGCCGCCAGCGAGGACGCGGCTCTGGAGGCGCTGGAGGCATTCGAGGCCGGCCCCTGGGGCACGAAGTACCCCGCCGCGGCGCGGACGTTCCGGGCGGCCTGGGAGCGGTTCATCCCGTTCCTGGCCCTCCCGCCCGAGCTACGCCGCGTCATCTACACGACGAACGCGATTGAGTCGCTGAACTACCAGCTGCGCAAGGTCACCAAGAACCGCGGCCACTTCCCCAACGACGCCGCCGTGGTCAAGCTGCTGTGGCTGGCGATCTGCAACATCGAGGACAAGCGAGCCCGGGAGCGCGAGAAGGAACGCGGCCTACCCGCCGCTGAACGCCGAGCCCCCGGACGCCTCATCGAAGGATCGGTAACCACGAACTGGAAGGCCGCCCTCGGCCAACTCGCCCTCGTCTACCCCGAACGAATCGAACCCTACCTGTAACCCCCGTCACACCCCTTACACACAGGGATTGACAAGCCCACCGATCAGCGACTGCGGAGGGCTCTGACGAATGAGGTGACCATGGTGTCGAAGACCATCGCCCAGACCGCTGGTCCGATCCAGAACCAGTGCTGGCCGACCAGTTCGATCGCCGGCACACGACCCGGGCGGCCCAGATGCATGCTCGCCGCCGTTCGCATGCCCAGCAGGAAGACCATGCTCCACAGTCCGGCCGAAAAGGTCATCGGCAGCGTGTGGACGGCATGTCGCCAGATTCCCTCGGCGCCGATCGACATGACGCCGGTCGCCATCACCGAGGCCCAGCGTCGACGGGCTCAGCCCCCACCGTCTGTGCATTCCGGTGGGATTGCGATCGGCCGTGCTCATTCGCTTCTCATTCTCGTCGCCGTGTGTCAAGGGACATCGACGTCTTCGGTAGTGCGACCCTACCCCTGAAATCGCCTTACGGTCCCGGCCATCTAGAGGGCGCCGCGGTCCCATCGAAAGACCGCACGGACTCTGTGCAGGAAACCGATGTGCAATTCGTGACAACTGGGTCTTCTCGGGTCACTCTCCCACTATTTTCATGAGAGAATTCATTGGAGTTACCAATGGGTAATTTCGCATGGAGTCGCCCGTTGCGCCCCCCCCCCACGTGCCGGTAGTGGCGTATTCTGCAGTCACCTGCGCGGTGCAGAATTCTTCGGCACTGACCGGAGCGACGAAGGCACAGACGATTGGGAGCGATGGCTATGGAGAGCACGATGAACACTCTCGCCGAGGACACCGACATCGACGCGCCAGCGGTCGCGGTGCGCGGTTGGTCGCTGTCCGGCAAACGGGGCGATGTGTTCACCGATATCGACCTCGAGGTGCCGACCGGTGCCATCGCTGTCGTCCGTGGTCCCGCTGGCAGCGGGAAGACCTCTCTCCTCCTGTCCTTGGCAGGAAGGATGCGGGTCTCCGAGGGGGAGGGCCGCCTCGGCGATATCGATATCCGCAAGCAGGCCCGCACCGTGCGCGGGCAGGTTGCGGTCGGACATATCGGCGGGCTGACGGACCTTGAGGACGATTTCACGGTTGCACAGCACGTCGCAGAACGACAGATCATGCTCCAGCCCTGGTACAAGCCGTGGGCGTCGAAATCGACCCTGCGTGAGGTCATCGGTCTCATTCGGGACACCTTCACCACGGCCAAGGAGATCATTGACGAACTCCCGCCGGGGACGTTCTCGAAGCAGGACGCCCAGCGCGCGGACTTCCTCATCGACGATGACGGAGAGGTATTCGTCTCTGAGCTGAGTGAGCTGCAGAAATTCTTCCTCGAACTCGGGCTGGCGAGTCTCAGCCGCCCACCCGTCGTCGTCATCGACAACATCGACTACCTGCGCGAATCCGCCGACCGAGCCCGTGCTTGGGCCGGGATCCTCATCTACCAGCAGCTGCGCAGATCACGGGATCCCGAGGACCTGCTCACGGTCATCGTCTCCTGCGAGGACTCGAGCGAACTCGACATCGCCACCAGGTCGCTCGGCTCCCGCGCGGAGCCGTCGATTGTCGAACTCGAACTGCCGCCCCACCCTCCCGCTCATCGCGGGTCCAAACACTGAACTTCCTGCCCACGTATACGAATCCGAGGAGATTCCCGAATGTTCTCCCTGCCCTGGTTAGAACTCTCACGATTCAAACGCCACACGATCACGCGCTTGGCGATGATCGTCATCATCGTCATCCCGTCGATCTACGGTGGGCTCTACCTGGCCTCGAATTGGGACCCGGCCGGGCACCTCGACAAGCTGCAGGCAGCGATCGTCAACGAGGATACCGGCGCCGAGAAGCCCGAGTCGGACGGAGAGAAGCTCGACGCCGGTCAGGAACTCGTTGACGAGCTCACGCCGAAGGGCGAAGGCGGATTCGACTGGCAGGAGACCAGCCAGAAAGAAGCCGACGAGGGGCTGGCTAAAGGGAAGTACTTCGCGGTCCTCGAGATCCCCTCGGACTTCTCCGAGATGCTCGTGTCGACCGGCGGTGACCATCCGGAGCAGGCAGGGCTGCGGCTGCGCACCGACGACGCCCACAACTTCATCGTCGGGCAGATGGCCGGGACCATCCTCTCCGAGATCAAGGACGGACTGAGTAAGACGACGACCGCCGAGTACGTCAACCAGGTGTATCTCGGATTCAACGATATCCACTCCGAGACGGAGAAGGCTGCAGACGGTGCGGCCGAACTGCACGACGGAGCAGACCAACTCCACGACGGTACCAGCGAACTCGTCGGTGGGACGACGAAGCTCGACAAGGGCATCGGAACCCTGCAGACCGGGCTCAACGACCTCGATAAGGGCGCAGGTGAACTGAAGAAAGGCAGCGGCGACCTTGCCGACGGTGCCGACACCCTGGCGAAATCCACCACAGAGGCGAAGAACGGTTCGAAGAAACTCGCCGACGGCGCAGGACAGGTCGCCGACGGCACCTCGGAGCTGCGTGATACCGCCGACGAGGCCACGAGGAAGGCCGAGGACGTCAAACGAAAGGCCGATGACGTCGTCGATGGGGCCCGCCCCGAGCTCGAGCGCGCCGAAGGGGACTTCGACGATGCTCGAACCACCGTGCGAGGGGATATGGACGACCGGATCAAGCAGCTGCAGGAGGACTATCCGGACGACCCGAACGTCAAGAAACTCGCCGAGGAGGCCGACGGCCTCGGCGAGGACCTCGATTCCGCGCACCAGCGCGCCTCCGATGCCAAGGATAAGGCCAAGAACCTCGAGGACAAGCTGACCGACGCGGTCGACGGGGTGATGGACGAGATCCGCACGGCGGATAAGAAGATCGGTCAGCTCGACGACGGAGCGCAGAAGGTCGCGACCGGTGCCGACGACCTCCACTCCGGGCTGATCAAGCTCGACGAAGGTGCGGGAAAGCTCGCCAAAGGTGTCGGGGACCTCCATGACGGTGCCGTCCAGCTCAAGGACGGCACGGCGAAGGCCAAGGACGGAGCCGGTGATCTCAAGGACGGTTCGGAACAGCTCGTTGACGGGTCGACCGAACTCGACAAGGGCGCGGGCAAACTCGTTGACGGCTCCGGCGAACTCGCCGATGGTCTGCAGAAGGGACTTGAGCAGATCCCGACCTATGACAAGAAGGACCGGGAGAACCGTTCGAATGTCGTGGCTGTTCCCGTCGATGCAGACAAAGTCAAGGACAACGCGGTCGACGCCTATGGCGAGGGACTGTCCGCGTTCTTCGTCTCCTTGGCCCTGTGGATCGGCGGAATGATCACCTATATGGTCATCAACGCCATTCCATATCGGGCGCTGTTCTCATCGGCGACTTCGTCGCGCATCGCCTGGGCCGGCTACGTTCCCGGGCTGCTCTTCGGTATCGCTCAAGTCGCAGTTCTCTATGCGATCCTCGCATTCACCTTGGACTTCTCGGCCGGAGCGTGGCTGTGGACGCTGCTGTTCTCGATGCTCGCGGCGGCGTGTTTCCACTCCGTGCACCAGTTGTGTGTCGCGGCCTTGGGCGGTGTCGGCAGACTGATCGCCCTGGTCCTGCTGATGCTGCAGATCGCTTCGGCAGGCGGAACCTATCCGGTGGAGACGGCACCGAAGATCTTCCAGATCATCTCGCCGTTCCTGCCGATGACGCACGCGGTCAAGGGCCTGCGGACCCTGGTCGCCGGCGGCGACATGTTCATCGCCGCGCAGGCGGCAGTGGTGCTGCTGCTGATGACTGCAATCCCCCTGGTCGCCACAACCGTGGTCTGCAGTCGCAAGCGTATGGTCACTCTCACTCAGCTCCACCCGAGCCTGCAGCTGTAGGCCGGGCCGGGTGCGGGGTCGTGCCTTGGGGTTCGGGCTGCAGAGTTGTCGCGGGACTGAACCGTCCTGGGTTTCATTCCTAGACGGCAGTTAAAGTATCGACTTGTCTTGCCACGGTTTCAAAATGCTTAGCTTCGACCTCGGCCGGGGTCCGATGTCCGAGTCCTTCATGCAGCCGGCCGGTGTTCCACCAGTGCACCCAGTTCATCGTCGCGAACTCCACCTCGGTCAGCCCAGCCCACGCCGGCTGCGAGTAGATCAGCTCAGTCTTGTACAGCCCGTTGACCGTCTCAGCCAGTGCATTGATGCTCCTATAGTTGTCAACTCATGATTTCGCCGGTTCGCGGGTCGGTCTTGACGAGGTGGTAGACCTCGCGGATCACGTAGCGTTTCAGACAGCGGATGATGTCGCGTTTGCTCTTGCCCTCGGCGGTGCGACGGGCGACGTAGGCGATCGTGGGCTCGTGGAATCTCATCCTGACAATCACGGTCCGGTAGATCGCCGCGTTGAGTTGCCGATGTCCGCCATGGTTGATGCGATGCTTCCCACTGGTCATTCCTGAACCGGTCGGAACAGGGCTGATTCCGGCGAGCTTCGCGAACGCGGCCTCGCTTCGGATTCGTTCGGGATTGTCACCGGCGACGATGAGGATCTCCGCGGCGGTATCGACGCCAATCCCGAATTCGTCAAGCAGGTGCGGCGCGCGTTGGAGCACGAGCTGCTCGATCTGTGCTTCGAGTTCCTTGGTTTCTTCGCTTAGTGCGATCCAGCGCTTCGCGATCGATCTGAGCGCGTAACGGTTCGCATCTTCTGGCGTCTCCAAACCCCGCGGACGGAGCGCGGCGCAGTGCCTCGCGACCATCTTCTGCGTTTTCTTCGCCGTCTCCCGGCGAAGGTCCTCAGAAGAGTGGACGAGCATCGCTTTGAGGGTAACCATCGCGCCGGTGCGGTCCTTCACCGCGGTATCGTGCGCGACTTTCAGCTGTCGAATCATCTCAACGACGCCGTCCGCGGTTTTGGGGATCGCGGTCGCGAACCCGGCGAGCACTGCCCTGGCAGCGTTCTCTGCGTCGAGGGTGTCGGACTTCCCGTTCAGTCTCCGCAGCCGCCGATCAGGACGGGAGACCTCGATGACCTTGTGCCCGTGACGGCGGACGAAAGACGTGAGCGCGGCCCCGTAGGAGCCGGTGCCCTCGATGCCGAACGCGATGATCTTCCCGAATCCCGCAGCCCACTCAAGGAGTTGTTTGAACCCGGCGGTGTCGGTCGCGATCGTGAGAGTCGCGAGGATCCCGCCGACAGAGTCCATGACTGCTGCGACGTGGATGTGTTTGTGAGTGTCGATGCCGATTACGATGTGCCCTGATCTGAACTGCTCAACATCGTCCATGATGCTGTCTCCTTCGCCCGTTATCGTGGGTTTCACGCTGTCGTCGGCGGGTGGACAGGACTGTCACGGGGACGCTGTCGAAAGTATGCTCCAGGCTCCTATTAGGTCACGCCCGACCGGCGGCAGCGCTTGATACAGCCCCGGCCGGACGGTCGACAGATCAACGCAAAGGCACCATGCGGGCCAATCATAAGCAAGGGTCAAACCGCGCCGGCCGGGACTACCCGATTCTCGCGGAACCCGGCAGAAACAGACTGACAGTCATAGCTGTCTCCTACACTCCCCACAGACGGCCGGATACTCGCGTCAGCGGGTCGCTCGGTGTAGGCCACGGCAACGTACTGCGAGCCTCTGTCAGAGTGGTGGACGAGCTGCTCAGCACCACTGAGTATTTGAAGTCATGGGGGCCAGCCGATCGTGCGGTTGGGAGCCGGTGATATTGCCGGTGGGGGCCAGCGGCCGCGGGCTTGGGGGCCACTGGCTCCCTTCCGGCGATTTCTTATGGGTTCAGTGTGACGTGTTCCCGCATGTTGTGCGTGCCGGTGTCGACCCAGATCGTGTTGTGCACGATCCGATCCATGATCGCATCTGCGTGGACGCCGGATCCGAGTCGCTGGTGCCAGTCCTTCTTCGCATATTGGGTGCAGAACACCGTCGACGCGGTGTCGTACCGGCGCTCGAGGAGTTCCAGGAGCATGCTGCGCATCGAGTCATCGGGATGATCGAGCAGCCACTCATCAATCACGAGCACGCTGAACGCAGCGTACTTCTTCAGGAACTTCGTCGTGCCCAACGGTTTGTCCTTGGCCAGCGCCCAGGCCTCCTCAAGGTCGGGCATCCGGATGTAGTGAGCCCGAATCCGGTGCTGGCAGGCGCGTTTGGCCAGCGCGCATCCCAAGTACGACTTCCCGGACCCGGTGAACCCCTGGAACACGACATTCTGCTGGCGGTCAACGAACGAGCAGGTGCCCAGCTGAGCGATGACATTGCGGTCCAGGCCACGTTCCTCGACCCGGTCGAGTTGGCGCAAGTCGGCTGCGGGGTACCGCAGTCCGGCCCGACGGATCAGACCTTCGACTTTGGCGTGGTCGAACGCTGAGTGCGCTTCGTCGACCACCAGCCGGAGTCGCTCGTCGAAGCTCATTCCCAGGACGAGGGTCTCGTCCTGGGCCTCGAGCGCTTCCAGCATGGCGGTCGCGCCCATCTCGCGCAGCTTGCGCTTGGTTTCGGTGTCGATCGTGCTCACTGGGCGCCTCCTGCGTAGTAGGAAGCGCCGCGGACGTAGCCACCGTGTTCGACGGGCTCCTCCCGTGGAGGTCTGAGCCGTTCGGCCTGGTCCTGACCCGTGGCCAGGATTGGCTGCAAGTGCGCATAACGCGGGGACCGCACCGGGCCTGCCAGCGCCAGCCGGCAGGCCGCCTCGACGCGGTCGGCGGAGTACCGACGCGACAGCCTCAACACCGCCAAGGCCGCGTCCAGGCCCTGCTCGTCAATCGGCACGGATTCGAAAACCCGGTTGACCACCACGACGGTCGACGGCCCGACCCGCTCGGCCCATTCCCGCACCCGGGCTGCGTCCCACGGCTGGTACTTCGCCCCGGCGGGCAGATCGGCGTCGTTCGTGCGGTACTCGTTGGACGAGCCGGCCGGCAGCAGTAGGTGGCTGGTCAGCCGCTCGGTGCCCCGATAGGCCTCCAGCGTCCGGTCAGTGATCCGCAGATCGACCTTCGTGCCGATGTGCTCAAACGGTACCGAGTAGTGGTTCCGTTCGAAGACTACGTGCCCGTTGCGGGCAACTCTGCGGCCGTAGACCCACTGGCTGATCTCGTAGGGCACCTGCGGCAGCCCGGTCAGCAACGGCTGCTCCTCCATGGCGAACACGCTCTCCCTGGACCCGGGTCGCTTCTGGAACGGTTCGGCGTTATAGGCCGCGACTCTCTTCGCGATCGCGGCCTTCAGCTCCGGCAGCGACGCGAACCGCTGCTGACGCAGCCCGGCGATCACCCACGTGGCGACATGAGACACCGTGTTCTCCACACTGGCCTTGTCCTTCGGCGCCTTGATCCGTCCGGGCAGCACCGCAGCCGAATAATGAGCGGCCATCTCCCGATACGCGTCGTTTAGGATGATCTCGCCTTCCCGGGGATGCTTGATCACGCCGGTCTTCAGGTTGTCCGGCACAATCCGCGGTACCGACCCGCCGAACGCGGAAAACATCGCCACATGCGCCCGCAGCCAGGTGTCCTGCTTCATGTCCAGGCACGGCTCAACGAACGCGTATCTGCTGAACGGCAGACACCCCACGAACAGATACACCGTCCTCGGCTTGCCCGTGCCGGGATCGTGCAGCTGCATCGTCGGACCGGACCAATCGACCTCGACGGTCTGCCCGGCCTTGTGCCCCACCCGCGAGGATGCCCCCGTCACCAGCACGAACCGCTGATACGTCCGACAGAACCGGTCATAGCCCATCGCCGGCTCACCACCGGCAACGCATGTGTCGGCGTACTCGCCGTGCAGCAGCTTCAGCGTCACCCCGACTCGCGCCAGCTCCTTATGCACCAGCTCCCAATCCGGCTGGACGAACACGCTCTGATGCTCCCCGCGTCCCGGGAACACCAACGCATACACTTCACCGTCGGTGCGGTCTTTCACATCGTCCCAGCCAAGCCCGGCGGCGTCGGCGGCCTCCAGCACCGCCGTGACCGACTTCCGCGACATCCCCTGCGATGCCGCGATCGCTCTACCCGACAGGCCGTCAGCCCGCAGCTGTAACACCAGCTTGGCCCTGATCTTGCGTACCATTGATGGTCTCCTTCCGTCGTGTGCCCTATACACACGGCGGAAGGAGCCTACGCGCGATGGCCCCCACCGGCGCCATCACCGGCCCCGAAGCCCACGATCACACCCCCAGCGCATCGGCCCCCGCGCCCACGACTGATGGACCCCAACAAAGCGAATATTTGAGGTTCCCCCCGGAGCGTAGAGGCATCCACAATGAGGAACGAGATGCCAGAGTCAAGGAAGAAGTACGACCGGGAGTTCCGTGAGGGAGCGGTCCGGATCGTCGAAGAGACCAAGAAGCCGGTGGCGCAGGTCGCCCGGGATCTTGGCGTGAACGAGGGCACGCTGGGCAACTGGGTCCAACGTGCTCGCGCCGCACGCGAGGGCCGTGGCGAGCTGTCCAAGGACGACTACGAGGAGTTGAAGCGGCTCCGTTCGGAGGTCGCTGAGCTACGGATGGAGCGTGATGTCCTCAAGCGATCCGTGGTCCTGTGGGTCAAGGAGGCGACGAAGTGAGCGTGGCACGCTTCATCGCCGACCAGAGGACCATCTACGCCGTGCCGCACACGCTGGTCTGCGCCCTGCTCGGGGTGTCGCTGGCGTGGTTCTACAAGTGGATCAAGCGAGCCGACGGCCCCAGCGCCGCGAGCGGGTTGTTCACCGACACCGACCGGCGTCGTGACGCGGTGGACCGGGCGGTGAAGGTGGCGTTCAAGGACGCCAAGGGCCTGCACGGTTCACCCCGCCTGCACGCCGACCTGCGCGACGCGGGCTGGGAGGTCAGTGTGAAGACGGTCGCGGAGTCGATGCGCCGGCAAGGCCTGGTCGCCCGGGTGATCAAGCGCCGCAGCGGCCTGACCAGGCAGGACAAGACCAAACGGCCGTTCCCCGATCTGTTGTGCCGCGACTTCACCGCGCTGGCGCCGAACTGTCGCTGGGTCGGCGACATGACCGAGATCCCCACCGGCGAGGGCAAGCTGTACCTGGCCACCGTGATCGACCTGTACTCACGTCGGCTGCTCGGCGCGGCCACCAGCGCCCATCCTGACGCCGAGCTGGCGTGCGCGGCGATCCGGATGGCCGTGGCCACCCGCGGCGGCAAGGACGCGATCTGGCGCGAGGACGAGGCCGAGCGCCTCGTGTTCCACACCGACCGCGGATCTACGTATACGGCGACCAGCTTCACCACGCTGTGTGCCGAGCTGGGCATCCGTCAGTCGATGGGCCGGGTCGGCTCGTGCTTCGACAACGCCGCCGCCGAGGCGTTCTTCTCCTCCCTGGAGTGGGAGGTCCTGTCCCGGCACGAGTTCGACACCCGAGCCCAAGCCAGAGCGGTAGTGATTGACTGGTGCTACGGGTTCTACAACCACGACCGGCGACACAGCTCGGCAGGCATGATGAGCCCCATCAACTACGAGAACACCGCAGCCCCCGACCGGGACGCCGCGTAAGAGAAGCCCTCCACGATCTGGGGGGAACCACAATTCACCACCGCGGGCAGTGTTCAGCGCATGCTCCAAAGCCTCCAGCGACAGCGCCTCAGTCGTCATCGAAGACCGCGTCGCCCACCCGACGATGCGGCGGCTATACGCGTCGATGACGAATGCGGTGTAGACGAATCCGCACGAGGTCCGCACGTAGGTGATGTCAGCGACCCACAGACGGTTCGGCGCGGGCGCTTTGAAGTCCCGCATCACCAAATCCGGACGCTGATCCGGCACACGGGCCGGCACCGTCGTACGCGGCTTCCGACCGCGCACGACCCCTGTCACGCCGGCCACGCGCATGAGCCTCGCTGTCTGGTCCCGGCCGATATCCCATCCGGCTCGGCGCATCGCGTGCCACATCTTCCGCACCCCGTAGACGCCGTAGTTCGCAGCATGGAGCCGCTTGACCTCCTCGACGAGAAGACCATCGCGAATGGCGCGAGCTGCGGGCGTCCGGGATTTCGCTGCCCGGTAGCCACGGGAGGTGATGAACCCGCACGCCGTCGCGCCCAGGACGCGACAGATGAACTCGACCCCGAAACGATCCCGGAACGTGTCGATGAACCGGATCATTTCGTCGTGGGACGGTCGAGTTCCGCGGCGAAAAACGCTGACGCGGTCTTGAGGATCTCGTTCGCGCGTTTGAGCTCCTTGACCTCGCGGCGCAACCGCTTGAGTTCCTCGAGGTCCGCGCTCGTAGGACCTTCTTCGACACCGGCGTCACGGCGGGCCTGCTTCGACCATCCCCGCAAAGTATGCGGCGAGACGCCCAGCTTCTCCCCGACGGCAGTCGCCGCTGTCCATTCCGAGGTCTCCTCAATGCGGCGATGGTCCTGCATCACCCGCAGCGCCCGCTCCTTGAACTGCGGGGTATACGACTTGGCCATGTTCCAATCCTCCTCGATCACGTAGATCGGAACGAAACCCAGGACGGTTCACTGCGACTGTGCCTTGCTGGCCAGAACCGACCCCAGTCTGCGCGCTTGGGGCGGGTGCAGAAAGGCCTCTGGCTCGTCAATCAGAAGAACTTGATGACGGCCAGCAGCGAGATGCAGGACCAGACCCAGATAACTACGAACGCCATCTCCCTGTTCTTCCAGCCGCGGGAGCGCCTTGAGCGCAGAAATATACCCGTCCGTTGGACGGCCGTCGTCGTGCTCAAAGAGCGGACGGTCACCAAGTCTCAGGCTGATCACTGAGCCGCCATAGCGGTCGACCGTGACACCGAGCCCGAACGCCGCTCTGCTCTCCCGATCAATCTCACCCTCAATATCAGAATCTAAGTATGCGCGCTGGACCGGATGCGTAGGAATCTGCGTAGAAAAGTCCAAGCTCTGTTGTGAGTCACCAGCTGAGAGGCGCGAGGTGCCATCCGCATGGAAGATAAACAGTGAAGTTAAATGGTTTAGGTTCTGCTGGTCCCACTGGTTCGCGATGTCCTGACTGGTAACTTCACCCCAGTTCTCGATCTGAAAGCGATTCACACCTTCGCGGTTGATCTGTGGAACATTGCGGGATGCCCACTCTCTTATGTCGCCATCGACACTCTTCTCGTAGTCGACGGACAGGATCGCGCGGCCAACATACTGGGCCTCTCGCGCCAACCCTGCGAGGTCCTTGAGGACCTGGCTTTTCCCGGCATTATTTGGCCCCACAAGCAGCACCATGCCCTCGGCAGGAATGCTAACGTCGCTGTCATCGCTAAATTGGGCCTTCGTGGCTCGTACTCGCACCATTTGCATCTCCTTTGCCGTGCCGCTTCTACTCCCAGATACTCGCGGCGCATGGACCGACAAGCCGTTTACTCATGCTTGCGCGGCGTTCGTCGCTGCCGACGGCCCCCCAGTCCACAGTTCGAGGAGAGTGCGCGATGGCCAACATGCTCTAACGATAGCTAGAGCCCGTCGCGACGGTGTTTGTTTCCTCGGCTGCAGGCGGCTCGCCGGGCCACGCACTCCCGCGATGCGCGCCGAGGTGGCGGTCGCGCGCCTCTCCGCAGGTGCCCAGCCCTGTGAGTGCGTCTCTGTACGTGCTCGGCCGCGAGACCGTGAGCAACCTACATCCTGAGGTGTCGACACTACGGCGACCGCCAGGACGGACCGTGCCACCGCACGCCACCACCGCCGACCGAACAGCCTCGATGCTAATTCCGAGCTGCGTCGCGACGTGAGCGAGAGTCAGGCCGTCGGCGTAGAGCCGGGCGCGTCCTGGCGGATCGTGTCCGGCAGTTCCGGCTGGCGTGCGGCCAGTCCCGCCTGCCGGGCTATCTCCCGCACCGTGCCGCGGTGCACCTTGAACTGTGCTGCCAGCTCCCGTACCGGCACACCCGACGCATACCCGGCGAGCAGTTCCGCCCGACTGGAGACGCTCAAACGGGTTTGAGACTGACGCGAACTCTCGCGCACCGGCCCCCGCTGATCGGTGATCCGACCATCCCGCGTGCGCGGATCGTGAGCACGCGATCCCCGTAGAACGCGGGAAATCAACGATCCGAGCGACTTACGGGGGTTTGAGAAGCTGCTACGGAGGTCCACCGGATCAGACGCCGTCGGCAGTTCCGCGCCGACCCGATCGCCGTCGGCAGGAGGAGGGCACCCGCCGTTGGAAGGCTACCGGCCCGGTGAGCGGATGCTCGCCTGGTACCTGTCGTCGATCACCGGCTTCATCGACGCCCTCGGGTTCCTCTACCTCGGCGGGTTCTTCCTCTCCTTCATGTCCGGCAACACCACCCGGATGACCGCCGCGGCGGTCGAGGGCGGATGGGACGTCGTCGCACGCGCCGCCGGGGTCATGGCGCTGTTCCTCCTCGGGGTGATGATCGGCTCACTCATCAGCCGCCTCGCGCACCGCCGCCTCCCGCCCACGCGCCCGCGCGAGGTGGTGCTGCTCTTCGTCTGCCTCACCGTGACGATCGCCTCGGCCCTCGTCCTCGCCGGCCACGAGCTCGCGGCCGTCCTCAGCCTGTCCTTCACCGTCGGCGCGATGAACAGCATCTTCGAGCGCGACGGCGAGGTCGCGATCTCCCTGACCTACATGACCGGAACGCTCGTGAAGATGTCCCAGCGCTTCGTGGGCGCCTTCTTCGACGGGACGCACGCGGCGTGGTTCGGGTACTTCCTCCTCTGGCTGTCGCTGGCGGTGGGCGCCGTCCTCGGCGGCCTGTCCTACCTCGCGCTCGGCATCCGCGCCGTCTGGGTCGTCGCGGCCCTCGTCCTGCTCGGCACCGCCGCCGCGCTCGTCAACCGCAGCCGCCGACGCCGACGGGGCCTCCCGGTCTGAGCACCGCCGTCGCCTCCTCGGCGGCAGTTCCCCGGCGGACACAAAGCGGGTACCGTCGAGCACAGCACGCACCCGCAGCCCGCACCTGGCGAGAAGGAGCCACCATGAAGATCACCGGAGCCGTCCTCGAGGAGATCGGCGCCCCGCGTCCCTATGCGGACTCGCAGCCGCTGCGGACCCAGGAGCTCGAGCTCGATCCGCCGGGGCCCGACGAGGTCCTCGTGCGGATCCGCGCGGCCGGACTGTGCCACTCGGACCTGTCCGTCGTCGACGGGAACCGCGTCCGGCCGGTGCCCATGCTCCTCGGCCACGAGGCCTCCGGCATCGTCGAGGAGGTCGGGGCGGACGTCACCGACCTCTCCCCCGGCCAGCAGGTGAGCACGGTCTTCCTCCCCCGCTGCGGGGAGTGCGCGAACTGCCGCACCGACGGCAAGCTCCCCTGCACCCCCGGCACCGAGGCGAACAACGCCGGCCACCTCGTGGGCGGCCGCATCCGCCTCCACCGGGGGGACGAGGACGTCCTCCACCACCTCGGCGTCTCCGGGTTCGCCACCCATGCGGTCCTCCACCGCACCTCGGTCGTCCCGGTCGGGGACGACGTGCCGGCCGACATCGCCGCGGTCCTCGGCTGCGCGGTGCTCACCGGCGGCGGGGCGGTGATCAACGCCGGCGACCCGGGCGAGGGCGAGGACGTCATCGTCGTCGGGCTCGGCGGGGTCGGGATGGCCGCCCTCATCACCGCGGTCTCGCTCGGGAAGGGACGGGTCATCGGCGTCGATGCCAACCGGGACAAGCTCGACCGTGCGACCGAGCTCGGGGCCGATGCCGTGTACACCCCGGACGAGGCCGAGGACGCCGAGGTGCGCGCACCGGTCGTCATCGAGTCGGCCGGGCACCCGCGGGCCTTCGAGACCGCCGTGCGGCTCACCGGGGTCGGCGGTACGACGGTGGCGGTCGGACTCCCCGCGCCCGATGCCCGCTCGTCGATCTCGCCGCTCACCCTCACCGCTGAGGCGCGCACGATCATCGGCTCCTACCTCGGCTCCGCTGTGCCCGCCCGGGACATCCCCGTCTACGAGAAGCTCTGGCGGGAGGGTCGCCTCCCGGTGGGCGAGCTGATCTCCGGTCACATCGCACTCGCGGACATCAACGCCGCCCTCGACACCCTCGCCGACGGCCGCGCGGTCCGGCAGGTCATCCTGTTCGACGACGCGGACTGAGCACGGACTCCGTGCGCATCTGGTCGCTCCATCCCGCCTCTCTCGACCGGCAGGGCCTCATCGCCTGCTGGCGCGAGACCCTGCTCGCGCAGAAGGTGCTGCGCGGTGGGACGCGCGGCTATCGATCCCATCCCCAGCTCCTCCGATTCCGGGAGCAGGCGGACCCCGTGGCCGCGATCGGAGCGTACCTGACGGGACTCGCCGACGAGGCCGATGTGCGGGGATACCGGTTCGACCGCGGCCGCATCATCAGTCCGGGCGACCATGATCCGCTGCCGGTGACCGCCGGGCAGGTCGACGTCGAATGGTCGCACCTCCTGCGCAAGCTCGATGCGCGCACCCCTGAGCAGGCGGAGGTCTGCCGACGCGCGCTGGGGAGCACGGGGCGACCGCGGCTCCATGGACTGTTCCACGAGGTTTCCGGCCCGCGGGAGTCGTGGGAGCGCGCTTGAATGGAAGATTCTTCGGAAACTACTTTCCATTATAGAAAGTAGTTGCTAGTGTGGTGATCACAGCACACCCCGATCAGGAGGAATCCCCATGAACACCCGGAACCAGAACCTCACCGCCGCCGAGGCCGAGGCCCTCCTCGCCCAGGCCGATGCTTCGACGCGCAGCGCCCAGCAGTCCGACGCCTGGCCGATCGTCGTCCTCGAGATGGCGCTCGGCGCCGGTCTCTCGCTCGGACTCCTCGCCCAGGCGTTCCTCGGCGGCACTCCCGCCGGAGTCGTCATGATCCTCGCCGGCCTCGCGTGGATGGTGCCCGGGTTCGCGATCTACGGGCCTCACGCACGGGGCTGGCAGCGCGGCTCGACGGGACGCTTCGCCACGTTCCTCGCCGTCGTGATCGTGTGCCTCGTCCTCGGCACCCTGCTGTTCGATCGCCTCGCCCTCGCCTGGATCCCGATCCTCGGTGCCGCGGTGATCTGGATCGTCACCCCGATCGCCGCGCTCCTCGAGCTGCGCGGTTCGAGCCGGTGAAGGGGGCGGACGCGATGAGCACGACACGAGACGACGCTCCGAGCCAGGACTTCGCGGAATCCCTCGACGCCCTCCATCCGGACCTCAACCACCCCACCCGACTGGCGATCCTCGCCGGCCTGCAGAACCGGGACCGGGCAGAGTTCCGACTGGTCCGTGATTCGCTGGGGATCTCCGATTCGGTGCTCTCCCGACAGATGTCCGGGCTCGAGAAATCCGGTCTCCTCACCGTCGCGAAGGGGTTCGTCGGCAAGCGTCCGCGCACGTGGCTGTCCATCACCGAGGCCGGCCGGACCGCGCTGCGATCCCACCTCGCCGCACTGAGGACCATCGCGGAGTCCCGGTTCGACGCTCCGGACGAGTGAGCACTCCCCCGACCCCCGGATGATCCCCTGAGGACAGGCCGCCCGCACCGGGCGGCCTGTCCTCGTCACGGGGCGACGAGCGCGGTCACGGGGCGAGGAGCGCCCGCAGACCGTGGGCGAACGCCTCGTCCGCTCCGGGGTCGGGGACGCCGAGCAGCGCACGGTTCTGCTCGACGGCGACCTGCCCGAGGACGAAGCCCATGACCGCCGCGAGGTGCGGGCCGTCGAGGTCCGCGGCCAGCGCCTCGGGAACGACGGTCTCCGGTTCGAGCGCGTAGGCGAGCAGATGGATCTCCGCCCCGTCGCGGTAGTCGAGGAGAACTGCCCGGAGGGTGAGAGCGACCGTCGCGGGCGCGGGGTGGGCGGACCGCGGACACCGAGCGTCCACCTGTGCGGTGAACCTGCGGGCGATGAGGACGAAGAGCTCCTGCTTGTTCCTCACGTGCCAGTAGAGCGCCGACGGCTGCACCTCGAGCTCACGGGCGAGGCGACGCATCGAGAGGTCGCCCATCCCGAACTGCGAGAGCACCGTGAGCGCGGTGTCGGTGATCGACTCCGGGGTCAGCGCCATGGTCGCCCTCTCTTCGGCTCGGTTCCCGGTCCGCGACCGAATTGGTCGAATCCCCCGGGTGTGGTTATAGTTGTTCTTGCTTCGCGCATCGGGATATAGCGCAGCTTGGTAGCGCGCCTCGTTCGGGACGAGGAGGTCGTGGGTTCGAATCCCGCTATCCCGACCACCGGAAACCGGCTCTGATCAGCACTGACACTGATCGGGGCCGGTTTTCTCATCCCCCGGACTGCAATTTCCGAAGGTTCCTGGGAGCCGATCCGCCGGAAATTGCGATCTCAGGTCCGGGTCGAGACCTCACCCGCCGTGGTGAGATTGCGAAAAGGTGCGGAATCGCTCTCAGGAACCTTCGGAAATTGAGGTCTGGGTCAGAGGGCGGCGATGATCTTCTCGGCGTTGGCCTTGAGCGACTCGGGCTCGGCCATGGGGCCCTTGTTCGCCGGATCGAAGTCCTTGATCGCGTTCGTCGGCCACACGTGGATGTGGACGTGGGGCACCTCGTAGCCCTGGATCATCACCCCGATCCGCTCGCAGCCGTACGCCGCCTTCTGCGCCGCGCCGATCCTCTGCGCCACGGACATGAGATGGGCCGTGAGGTCCTCGGGCATGTCGATCCAGTGATCGATCTCCTCGCGCGGGACGACGAGCACGTGCCCGTCGGTCATCGGCGCGACGTCGAGGAACGCCGCGCAGCGCTCGTCCTGGTGGACGAAGGCACCGGGGATCTCCCCGTCCATGATCTTCGTGAAGATGGTGGCCACGTGCTGTCCTTCCGTCGGGTGCGGGTCGGTGCGAATGGGTCAGTGGGATGCGCTCTCCGGCGCCGCAGGGGCTCCGGCGGGCAGGAACACCGTGAAGTCGCGGGCGTCGGCCGGTCCGTGGACGAGCACCTGCTCGACCATGCCCGAGGCGCCGATGAGGAAAGTGCCGCGCGTCGCCATGCCGCGGTCCTCGTCGAACACCCCGTAGGCGCGGGCGACCGCGCCGTGCGGCCAGAAGTCGGCGGCGAGGGAGAACGGGATGCCCATCTCCATCGACCAGGCCTGGAGCGCGTACTTCGAGTCGACGGACAAGCCGACGACGGTGATCCCGGCGGCGCGGAAGCGGTCGTGCAGCTCGATGAGCTGGTGCATCTCTCCCCCGCACACCGAGGAGAACGCGAACGGGTAGAACACGAGGAGGACGGGCCCGTCCTCGAGTAGCTCACCGAGGTCGAGGGGCTCGCCGTACTGCGAGCGCAGACGCATCTCCGGAGCGCTCGATCCGACGGCGGGCACGGTCACGGGGTGCTCCTCAGCCGTAGTTCTTCTTGCCGACGAGCCGGAACCCGGACCAGTCGGGGCCGGCGCTGATCGTCTTCGTCACATGCATCCCCGCGGTCGGAGCGGCATGGGAGATGTCGGCGGGCGGGATGTGGCCGGAGCGGCCGGCCTTCGGGGTGAAGAGCCAGACGAATCCGCCCTCTCCCAGGGTGGTCTGGGCGTCGACGATCGCATCGGTGAGGTCCGGATCGTCCGATCGCCACCACATCACCGCGACGTCGAACACGTCGTCGACGTCATCGTCGGCCATCTCCTCCCCGGTGATCCCCTCGATGACCTCGCGCACGTCGAAGTCGACGTCGTCGTCGTATCCGAGCTCCTGGACGTACTGTCCGGTCCGGAGGCCGAGGCTGTCCTTGAGTTCTCCGAGATCACCCTCGGAATGGCGTGTCCTTTCGGAAGGAGTAGTGCTCATGCGCTCATTGTCCACGGGGAGAGTCGCCCTGGGCAAATACCGCGTTGAGGGAACGGTCAGAATTCACACAATCGATACCCGCTCGGGTTCGAGAGCCTCACCACACGCCGTCCCTTACACAGGGAACCGGAACTGGCCTAGGCTGAGAGGAGCCCCTGCGGCGGAGACGGTCCGTGCGGCGCCCACCGGCCCCGCCCTGCGCTCGATCCGCCCGTCCGCCGACGGCACCCCGTCGAACCGAGAGGACTCACCGAAGTGGTCAAGAAGAGCAGCGGACCGATTCTCAACGGTCTCCCGAGCCACGTTCCCGACATCGACCCCGAAGAGACCCAGGAATGGCTCGACTCCCTCGACGCCCTCGTCGACGACGGTGGGCGGACCCGCGCCCGCTACGTCATGCTCCGCCTCATCCAGCGTGCCCGCCAGCAGAGCCTCGGCGTCCCCAGCCTCACCGCCACGGACTACGTCAACACCATCGGCCCGGACGACGAGCCCTGGTTCCCCGGTGACGAGGACGTCGAGCGCCGCTTCCGCCGCTGGATCCGCTGGAACGCGGCCGTCATGGTGCACCGTGCGCAGCGCCCCGGCATCGAGGTCGGGGGCCACATCTCGACCTATGCCTCGGCGGCGACGCTGTACGAGGTCGGCCTCAACCACTTCTTCCGCGGCAAGGACCACCCCGGCGGCGGCGACCACATCTTCTACCAGGGCCACGCCTCCCCCGGCATGTACGCCCGCGCGTACCTCGAGGGTCGGCTGAGCGAGGACCAGCTCGACGGCTTCCGCCAGCAGGTGTCCCACCACGTCGACGGCCGTCCCGGCGGCATCCCGTCCTACCCCCACCCGCGGCACATGCCCGCGTTCTGGGAGCACCCCACGGTGTCCATGGGGCTGGGCCCGATGAACGCGATCGCCCAGGCGCAGTTCGACAAGTACCTCCACAACCGCGGGATCAAGGACACCTCGCAGCAGCACACGTGGGCGTTCCTCGGCGACGGCGAGATGGACGAGCCGGAGAGCCGAGGCATGCTCCAGACCGCGGCCTACGAGGAGCTCGACAACCTCACCTTCGTCGTCAACTGCAACCTCCAGCGCCTCGACGGACCGGTGCGCGGCAACGGCAAGATCATCCAAGAGCTCGAGGCGTTCTTCCGCGGCGCCGGCTGGAACGTCATCAAGGTCATCTGGGGTCGCGAATGGGACGCCCTGCTCGCCCGCGACCGCGACGGCGCCCTCGTCAACCTCATGAACGCCACTCCCGACGGCGACTATCAGACGTACAAGGGCGAGTCCGGCGGGTTCGTCCGCGACAACTTCTTCGGTCGCGATCCCCGCACCAAGGCGATGGTCGAGGACTACACCGATGACCAGATCTGGCAGCTCAAGCGCGGCGGCCACGACTACCGCAAGGTGTTCGCCGCCTACCAGCAGGCGATGAACCACACGGGTCAGCCGACCGCGATCCTCGTCAAGACGGTCAAGGGCTACTCGCTCGGACCCCACTTCGAGGCGCGCAATGCGACCCACCAGATGAAGAAGATGGCGCTCGACGACCTCAAGATGGCCCGCGACCACTTCTCCATCCCGATCTCGGACAAAGCCCTCGAGGAGAACCCCAAGCTCCCGCCGTACTACCATCCCGGCGAGGATGCTCCGGAGATCAAGTACCTCCTCGATCGCCGGCATGAGCTCGGCGGGTTCACCCCCGAGCGCCGCTCGAAGTACGTCGACCTGGCACTGCCCGGCGACAAGGAGTTCGCGGGCGCGAAGAAGGGGTCGGGCAAGCAGGAGATCGCCACCACGATGGCGTTCGTCCGCATCCTCAAGGACCTCATGCGGCACAAGGAATGGGGCCCGCGGGTGGTGCCGATCATCCCCGACGAGGCGCGCACCTTCGGCATGGACTCGTTCTTCCCGGCGGCCAAGATCTACAACCCGCACGGCCAGAACTACGTGTCCGTCGACCGCGATCTGTTCCTCGCCTACAAGGAGGCGACCGACGGCCAGCTCCTCCACATGGGGATCAACGAGGCCGGGTCGACCGCGGCGCTCACCGCCGTCGGCACCTCGTACGCGACGCACGGCGAGCCGATGATCCCGTTCTACATCTTCTACTCGATGTTCGGCTTCCAGCGCTCCGGCGATGCGTTCTGGGCCGCGTGCGACCAGATGGCGCGCGGGTTCATCCTCGGCGCGACCGCGGGCCGCACGACGCTCGTCGCCGAGGGCCTGCAGCACGGCGACGGGCACTCGCACGTCCTGTCCTCGACGTACCCGTCGATCATCTCCTACGACCCCGCCTACGCCTACGAGATCGGGCACATCGTGCGCGACGGCATCGAGCGGATGTACGGCGAGGACGACGGTCGCGACCCCAACGTCATGTACTACATCACCATGTACAACGAGCCCATGGTCCAGCCGCCCGAGCCCGAGGACCTCGATGTCGACGGCGTGCTCAAGGGACTGTACAAGCTCGAGGACGGACCGGAGACCGACGGCCCGAAGGTCCAGCTCCTCGCGTCCGGCGTCGCGATCCCGTGGATCCGCGAGGCCCAGCGACTCCTCGCGGCGGACTGGGGGGTGAGCGCCGACATCTGGTCGGTGACCTCGTGGCAGGAGCTGCGTCGCGACGGGCTCGCATGCGACGACGAGCGCCTCCTCGATCCCGCTGCGGAGAAGCGGATCCCCTACGTCACCGCGCGGCTCGCCGAGGCGCCCGGACCGGTCATCGCGACGAGCGACTACACCCGGACGGTGCCGGACATGATCCGCCAGTACGTGCCGAACCACTTCACCTCCCTCGGTGCGGACGGCTACGCGATCTCCGACACCCGGCCCGCCGCCAGGCGCCACTTCCTCATCGACGGCCCCTCGGTCGCGGTGCAGGCGCTCATCAGCCTGGCCGACCTCGGGGAGATCGATCCCGGCGTCGCGGCCGAGGCGTCGAAGAAGTACCAGCTCGACGACCCGCGGGCCGGCGCCACCGGGTCGACCGAGGGCGCCAGCGCCTGATCGGAGCCGAGCGCACTCGGCCCGGCGGCAGGGCCGCACCCGGCCGCAACGAGCACCCCGGAGCGGGGCGCGGAGCGATCCGCGCCCCGCTTTGTGGACAGAACACAATCCAGGAGCGCTTTCGGGGCTAGAGTGGTGCCATGCCGACAACCGCCGATGCCCAGACCGCAGCGATCCGGGGGCGCGCGGAGACGAGCCGCCGGCTCAAGGCCGGGCAGGCAGTGCTCTCCAAGCTCACCCTCCAGCGCATCGAGGCGCAGCTGCCGTGGTACCGGGCGATGTCCTCCGCCGACCGCGGCTGGGTCGTCGTCCTCGCGAACTCCGGCATCTCCTCCTTCATCGAGTGGTACCGCAAGCCGCAGACCCCGCTGCGGGTCGTCGGCGACATCTTCAAGTCCGCGCCGCGCGAGCTCGTCCGCTCGGTCTCCCTCCAGCAGACCCTCCAGCTCCTCCGGGTCGTCGTCCAGGTCGTCGAGGAGCGGGTCACCGAGCTCGCCCGGCCGTCGGAGCAGTCGGAGCTCAAGGAGGCCGTCCTCATCTACTCCCGCGAGATCGCCTTCGCCGCTGCGGACGTCTACGCCCGCGCCGCCGAGGCCCGCGGCAGCTGGGACGCACGCCTCGAGGCGATGGTCATCGACGCGCTCGTCCGCGGCGACTCCGTCGACGAGCTCGCCAGCCGCACGGCCGCCTTCGGCTGGCGCTCGGAGGGTGCGGTGCACGTGCTCGTCGGGCGCGCACCGAAGCGCAGCGTCCACAAGAGCCTCGACGAGATCCGCCGCGCCGCCCAGAAATGGGCCGAGGACGCGCTGCTCGGCGTCCACGACGACCGGCTGCTCATCGTACTCGGCGGCGTCGCCGACATCGACCAGGCCGCCGCCGCGCTCGCCCACTACTTCGGCCCGTCCGACGTCATCATCGGGCCCCGGGTCGGCTCGCTCGCCGAGGCGAGCACCTCGGCCTCGGCCGCCGTCTGGGCGCTGCGCACCGCCGCCGCCCGGCCCGCGACCCCGCGTCCCGTGCACGCCGCCGACCTCCTTCCCGAGCGTGCCGTCGCCGGCGACCGGAGCGCCGTCGCCGAACTCATCACCCGCTACTACGAACCGCTCGGCGCCGGTGCGGGCCAGCTCCACGACACCGTCGCCGCCTATCTCGAGTTCGGCGGGTCGCTCGAGACGACCGCCCGGGCCCTCCACGTCCACCCCAACACCGTGCGCTACCGCCTGCGCAAGATCACCGGCCTCATCGGCCTCGATCCGACCGAGGCGCGCGCCGGTTTCGTCGTCCGGATCGCGTTGGTGTACGGCCGACTGTCCGAGGCCGGGCAATTGTCGAACGGCCACAAATCCGCTGTTCCCTGACGTGCTCTGACCTAAGTTGAACCAGTACGCCGACCGAGAGGAAGTCTCACCAGTGCTCGTCATCGCATGCCCGGGCCAGGGCGCCCAGAAGTCCGGATTCCTCACCTCGTGGCTCGAGCTCCCCGGCTTCGCCGAATCGATCGAACAGCTGTCGAACGCCTCCGGCATCGACCTCAGGCTCCACGGCACGGAGTCCGACGACGCGACGATCAAGGACACCGCGCTCGCTCAGCCGCTGCTCGTCGCCAGTGCGATCGCTGCGTACCGCGAGCTCGTGCGCGACCTCCCGACGCCCCAGGTCGTCGCCGGCCACTCGGTGGGCGAGATCGCGGCCGCGCACATCGCCGGCATCCTCGACGCGGACGCCGCGATGGAGTTCGTGCGTGTCCGCGCCACCGGGATGGCGGAGGCCTCGGCCGCCGCACCCACCGGGATGGCAGCGGTCGTCGGCGGGGATCCCGCAGAGGTGACCGCTGCGATCGAGTCCGCCGGTCTCGCCCCGGCGAACGTCAACGGCGGTGGACAGACCGTGGCCGCCGGATCCCTCGAGGCCATCGACGCCCTCGTCGAGAACGCCCCCGAGCGCGCCCGCGTCATTCCGCTGCCCGTCGCCGGCGCCTTCCACACCGACTACATGGCCCCCGCCCAGGAACCGCTGCGGACGCTCGCGAGCTCCCTCGCGCCCGCCGATCCGCAGATCGCGATCCTCACCAACGCCGACGGGCGGCAGGTGGATTCCGGCGCCGAGTACCTCGAGCTGCTCGTCGCCCAGGTCACCAGCCCCGTGCGCTGGGACCTGTGCCAGCAGCGGCTCGTCGACATGGGCGTCACCGGGCTCATCGAGCTCGTGCCCGGCGGCACCCTCACCGGGCTCGCCAAGCGCTCGATGAAGGGCGTCGAGACGCTCGCCCTCAAGTCGGCGGACGACCTCGAGGCCGCCCGCACTTTCGCGCAGAACCACGCCCAGGCGTGAACCCAGGAGGAAGAGACATGCCCACACTGCAGACGCCCGCGGCCGGACGCTTCGCCCGGATCTCCGGGATCGGCGGCTATCGCGCCGAGCACGTCGTGCCCAACGAGGACCTCGTCGGCCCGATCGACTCCTCCGACGAGTGGATCCGCCAGCGCACCGGGATCGTCACGCGGCACCGCGCCGGGAAAGACGTCGGGGTGCTCGAGATGTGCGAGGAGGCCGCGGTCGAAGCGATCGCCAACGCCGGCCTCAAGCCCGAGGACATCGGCGGCGTGCTCGTCGCGACGGTGACCTTCGGCATCCCGACCCCGTCCGCCGCCGCCGCGCTCACCACCCGCCTGGGCACCGGCCCGGTGCCCGCCTGGGACATCTCGGCCGCCTGCGCCGGCTACTGCTACGGCATCGCGCAGGCCGACGGCCTCGTCCGCTCCGGCACGCTCGACAACATCCTCGTCATCGGGGTCGAGAAGCTCTCCGACTTCATCGATCCGACCGACCGGTCGATCTCCTTCCTGCTCGGCGACGGCGCCGGCGCGGTGGTCGTGTCCTCCTCCGACACGCCCGGCATCGCGCAGAGCGTGTGGGGCTCGAAGGGCGAGAACTGGGAGACGATCCGGATGACGAACTCGTTCCTCGACCTCAAGGACGACCGCGAGACCCCGTTCCCCACCCTGCGCCAGGACGGCCCGAGCGTCTTCCGCTGGGCGGTCTGGGACATGGCCGAGGTCGCCAAGGAGGCGCTCGCCGCCGCCGGCATCGAAGCGAGCGACCTCGCCGCGTTCATCCCCCACCAGGCGAACATGCGGATCATCGACGAGCTTGCGAAGCAGCTCAAGCTGCCCGACACCGTGACGATCGCGCGCGACATCGCCGACAACGGCAACACCTCCGCAGCATCGATCCCGCTCGCCACCGAGCGGCTGCTCCGCGAGAACCCCGAGCTCCACGGAGGACTCGCGCTGCAGATCGGATTCGGCGCCGGACTCGTCTACGCCGCGCAGGTCGTCGTCCTCCCCTGAACCGGAACACCGTCCGCCCACCGGCGAGGCGGCGACGCACCTCGGCCCGGCAGGGTCGATGTCGTAGGATTCTGACGGGACACTCGTCGAATCACGTTCCACGCGAAATCCGCTCTGTCCTGCCGGACAGACGGGCCACATTGAGAAAGAAGGATAGGAAAATGGCACACACCGAAGCCGAAGTCCTCTCGGGACTCGCCGAAATCGTCAATGAGGAGACCGGACTGGCTCCTGAGGCCGTCGAGCCGAGCAAGTCCTTCACCGACGACCTCGACATCGACTCGATCTCGATGATGACGATCGTCGTCAACGCGGAGAAGAAGTTCGGCGTGAAGATCCCGGACGACGACGTCAAGGACCTCGTCACCGTCCAGGACGCCGTGGACTACATCGTCAAGGCCCAGCAGGCCTGACGCCCCCGTCGCGGGGCGGCCGGTCCCCCGGTCCGTCCGCCCCGCGCCACCGCTCAACCGATTCGACGAGGTTTCACACCATGACATCCACAGTTGTCGTCACCGGACTCGGTGCCGTCACCCCCATCGGCACCGGTGCGGATGCCACGTGGCGCGCGGCGCTCGCCGGTACCTCGGGTGCACGTACCCTCACCAACGACTGGGCCGAGAAGTACGACATCCCCGTCGACTTCGCCGCCTCGGTCGACCCCTCGGTCATCGAGGAGAACCTCACGCGCGTCGAGGCCAAGCGCCTCGACCCCAACAGCCGCTTCGCCCTGATCTCCGCCCGGGAGGCGTGGCAGGACGCCGGCGCCCCCGAGGTCGAGCCCGAGCGGCTCGCCGTGTCCTGGGGCACCGGGATCGGCGGCGCCTGGACCCTGCTCAACGCCTGGGACACGCTGCGCGAGGAGGGCTCGCGCCGCGTCATGCCGCTCACCGTGCCCATGCTCATGCCCAACGGGCCCGCTGCCGCGGTCGGGATGGAGTTCTCCGCCCGCGCCGCCGTGCAGACGATCGTGTCAGCCTGCGCGTCCTCCACGGAGAGCATCGGACACGCCTTCGACCAGCTGCGCTCCGGCAAGGCCGACGTCGTCATCGCCGGCGGCTCCGAGGCCGCGATCCTGCCCGTCACGCTGTCCGCCTTCTCCTCGATGCGCGCCCTGTCGCGCCGCACCGACTCGCCGGAGACCGCTTCGCGCCCCTACGACATCGACCGCGACGGCTTCGTCATGGGCGAGGGCGCCGGTACGCTCGTGCTCGAGCTCGAAGAGCACGCGAAGGCCCGCGGCGCGAAGATCTACGCGGAGATCGGCGGCTGGGGAATCTCGAACGACGCGTACCACATCACCGCCGGCGAGCCCGAGGGCAGGGGCTCGATCCTCGCCATGCGCCAGGCCCTCGAGACCGCAGGCCTGCAGCCGGCCGACATCCGCCACATCAATGCGCACGCCACGTCCACCCCGGTGGGCGATGTGCCCGAATCGGTGGCGATCAACGCCCTGCTCGGCTCGCATGCCTCCGACGCCATGGTGTCGGCGACGAAGTCGATGATGGGCCACCTGCTCGGCGGGGCCGGCGCGGTCGAGGCCGTGCTCACCGTGCTCGCCGTGCAGAACCGCACCGCTCCCCCGACGATCAACATCGAACAGGTCGATCCGCAGATCGAGCTGACGATCGCGCGCGACACCCCGGAGGAGCTCCCGGCCGGCGAGATCGCCGCGCTGACGAACTCGTTCGGGTTCGGCGGTCACAACGCCGTCGTCGCCGTCAAGAGCGTCTGACCGCTCCCGGGTGCGCCGAACGGCCGCCTGTCCGCAGCAGGTCTGCGGGCAGGCGGCCGTTCGCATGGAGGGAGGCAGGGGCACCGGTGACAGGCATCGGGGTGCCGGGGCGCACCGCAGGCAGGGCGGCGCAGGTGGTGGAACGGGTTCAGCCGACCTTGGTGAGCCAGCGCACAGGGGCGCCCTCACCGGCGTGGCGGAAGGGCTCGAGCTCGTCGTCCCAGGCCTGACCGAGCGCCTTCTCCATCGCACCGGCGATGTCCTCGCCGTGCTCGGCCGCACGGACGAGCACCGAGCGGATGATGTCCTCGGGCACGACGATGTTGCCGAACGCGTCGGTGGTGGCGTGGTAGATGCCGAGCGAGGGGGTGTGGCTCCAGCGGCCGCCGTCGATCCCGGCCGAGGGCTCCTCGGTGACCTCGTAGCGCACGCCGTCCCAGCCGCGCAGGGCCGAGGCGATGCGCGCGCCGGAGCCGCCGGGCGCCTTCCAGCAGATCTCCGCCCGGAACATCCCGGGGGCGGCCGGCTGGGGCGACCAGTCGAACTTCGCCTGCGCGCCGATCGCCCCGCCCGCTGCCCACTCGATGTGGGGGCACAGCGCGCGAGGTGCCGAGTGGACGAAGAGTACGCCCTGCGTCATATCCATGTCTGCCTCCTGCTTCTCGGATACGTCTTCCCCTACGATCCGAGTCATGCGGAGGTCTGCGGTCATTGTATGGCATGGTCAGCCGGTGTGCCAGCACCCGCGCCGGGCGCCCTCTCAGGCGCGCGGGCGCCCCGGACGCGGCGGCGGACCGAGGATGCGGCCGGACGCCCAGACGAGCACGATGCTCATCTGCACGAAGCCGGCGACGATCGCCGCCGCGGCCGGCCACGGCGGTCCGGCGACGATCCCGGCGACCACGCCGAGGACGCCGATGAGGGCGACCCCGATGCCGAGCGGGATGATCATCCGGGTCGAGAACGCCCACGCGTAGGGGATGAAGTGGGCTCCGACGAACGCGGCGTTGATCGCCGGCCGGAGGAACTCCATGCCGGCGGCATCGGCCGCGCCGCCGGCGATCCGGACCCCGACGATCATGAACACGATCCCGGCGAGCCAGATCGCGATCGCCGACCAGTGCATCCGCTCCGGTCCCCCGAGAGCGGCGGGCCGGAGGAACAACTGGAGCACACAGGCCACCGCGAGGAGGATCGCGACAGCGCGGAGCACCCAGCCCCAGGAGAGGTCGAGCTCGGCGAGCCCGGCGTTGACGAAGACGATTCCGCCGATGACGGGGGCGAGGACGCCGAAGCGGCGCGGATCCGTCCGCGACCGCCCCTCGCGCACGCGGGTGCGCTGCGGTTCGGGAATGCCGGCGACCCAGCGGGGCTCTGCGTCGGGGATCTGGGGATCCGTCCGTGTCACCGTTCTTCTCCTTCGGTGGTCGGGTGGGGAGTGACAGCACTCGGTGGTGGGTGGGGAGTATCAGCCGTTCCCGGGCATGCCGAGGTCGGCCTTGATGTCGCGCTTGAGGAGCTTGCCTGGGGCGTTGCGCGGCAGGTCCTCGTGACGGATGACGACGTGGGAGGGGATCTTGAACTTCGCGATCCGCTCGGTGAGGAACTCCTGCAGGCCGCCCTCGTCGAGGGTCGACCCCGGGACGCACCGGACGACCGCTGCGACCTCCTCGCCGAGCACCGCGTGCGGGATCCCGATGACCGCGCAGTCGGCGATCCCGGGGTGCTGGTGGATGGCCGCCTCGACCTCGGCGGAGTACACGTTCTCGCCGCCTCGGATGATCATGTCCTTGGCCCGATCGACGATGTAGACGAAGCCCTCCTCGTCGATCCGCGCGAGGTCCCCGGTGTGGAGCCAGCCGTCGACGATCGCCTGGGCCGTCGCCTCCGGCCGGTTCCAGTACCCCGTCACGACGTTCGCCCCCCTGATCCGCAGCTCCCCGAGCTCGCCGGCGGGCAGCGGCTCCCAGGTCGCCGGGTCGATGACGTCGACGTCGCAGATCGGCACCGGCCGTCCCACGCTGTCGGGCTTCTCGACGTAGTCCGCTCCCCGGTTGGCCGTCGTCAGGGATGACGTCTCGGTGAGACCGTAGCCGTTGCCCGGGGACGCCTGCGGGAGGAGCTCGGTGGTCCGGTGCACGAGAGCCGGCGCCGCGGACGCGCCGCCGGAGCCGATCCCAGTGAGGCTGCTGAGGTCCCGGGACGCGAAGTCGGGGTGCTGGTAGAGCTGGGTGAGCATGGCGGGCACCCCGGTGAAGCTCGTCACGCGCTCGCGCTCGATGAGCTCGAGGGCGACCCCGGGATCCCACCTGTGCATGAGGACGAGAGCCGCACCCTGGCTGATCGCCCCGAGGAGGACGGCGTGGCAGCCGGTGGCGTGGAAGAACGGCACGGCCACGAGGATCGCTCCCGGGGGTGCGGGTTCGCCAGCAGCTCGGCGAGCGAGGCGCCCTGCCGCAGCTGCTCCCGGGCCGCGGAGTACCGCACGCTCATGACGTTGCCGCAGATGTTCCGATGCGTGCCGAACGCCCCCTTGGGTGTGCCGGTGGTGCCGGAGGTGTAGAAGATCGTCGCGCCGTCCTCGGGGCCGATCTCGACGTCCGGCAGCGCGTCGGCGGCGGGGACATCGGCCATGTCCCGGACTCCGGCCGGCACGGCACCGGACGGTCGAGCAACGAGCACCGGGATGTCGAGCTCCGGCAGCCGGCTCGCGAGGCGCTCGAAACGCTCCTCGTCGGCGAGCAGGACGCTCGATCCGGAGTCGCGCAGTCCGAACTCGAGCTCGCCGGCGGCCCACCACGCGTTGAGGGGGACGACCACGGCGCCCGCGCAGGCCGCGGCGAAGAAGGCGATCGACCATTCCGGATAGTTCCGCATCGCGATCGCCACCCGGTCCCCCGGCGCGATCCCATAGGTGTCGACGAGTCCGCGCGCGAGTCCGGCGACGCGCCGGAAGTGCTCGGCGTAGCTCAGGCGCTCATCGCCGTACACGAGCATGTCGGCGTCCCCGTGGACGCGCGAGGCCTCGATCATCGCCCGCAGAATCGGCGGTGCGTTCTTCCACGCCCGCACGGTCACCCCGGACCGATCGATCTCGGTCAGCTCGAACGGTGCGCCGGGAGCCGTGAGCTCCGCCTCGACCTCGGCGTGCGACCTCTGCGCTGTCACGTTCCCAGCCCCTCCCGGTATGCGACCGGCACTCCGCTGTGCCGCGTCGGTGCCCCCGGTGGGGCTTGAACCCACGACCAAAGGATTATGAGTCCTCTGCTCTGACCAGCTGAGCTACAGGGGCGCGCCCGCCGGGGACGACGGTGACCGGGAGCGGCGCACCGCAGATCCGGGCGTGCAGTCGTCAGGCTAGCAGACCTCAGCGCTCGATCAGGATGCCGTCCGGATCGGCCCACAGCATCGCGCCGGGGCGCACCTCGACATCGCCGAGCACGACCGGCACATCGACCTCGCCCGCACCGTCTTTCGCGGACTTCCGGGGGTTGGACCCGAGTGCCTTGATGCCGAGGTCGAGCTCGCGCAGCGCGGTGCGATCCCGGACCGCACCGCGGATGATCACACCCGCCCAGCCGTTCTCGACCGCGGCCGCCGCGATGAGATCGCCCATGAGCGCCGATTCGAGCGAACCGCCGCCGTCGACGACGAGGACACCGCCGTCCCCCGGGGAGTTGAGGATCTGCTTGACCAGGCCGTTGTCGCGGTGGCACACCACGGTGCGGACGGGTCCGCTGAAGGCGGCGCGGCCGCCGAGGTCGAGGAACTGGAGGGACACGGAGTCGAGCGCGTCCCCGCGCTCGTCGTAGAGGTCTGCTGTCGCGGTCATGACGCGATCCTAGCCGAGAGGACGGATCCGGGTGAGGACGCCGCGCGCCGCGTCGACGCACGTGTAGCGCTCGGTGGTGACGTAGACGTCGTACTCGATCCTGCCGTCGGGACCGAGGTCGGAGCGCCGGGCGGCGGTGACCATCGCCGACCAGTCGGACCCGACGACGATGATCGCGTACTCCCGGCGCAGCGGGTCGGAGGCGTCGACGAGCCCGGTCCGCACGCCGGGGATCGGGACCTCCTCGAACCCGCCGGAGAGCATCGCGGTGAAGCCGGTGCTGTCGCGGAGCACGGTGAAGTTCTCCCGGGTGGGCACGATGAGGTCCGCGTCCTCGCCGAACACGCCGATGACGACCGCGGTCTCACCCCCGGCGGCCAGCGCGCGCCGCTGGAGCGACTGCATCTGGGCCGTGAGGAGAGCATCGTCCATGACGAGCGGGTCGCGGCGCAGACCGCGCGCGGCGGTGAACGGCGTCCCCTGCACCGTGAGATTGCGGGTGACGTGGTCGGCCAGGGCGTCCTCGCGCGGATTCGCGACGGGAACCGGGGTGTTCGTCGGCCGCCCGTAGAGCGGACCGGTGAGGAACCGCGCGCCGAGCGCCTCGATGCGCTCGAGGTCGGCCTCGCCGCGCACCCCGGTCGCCATGATCACGGCACCGGTGCGCTCGGTGTGGGCGTGGAGCAGGCGGATGAGCTCCGCGAGGTGCGCGGTGTCGGTGATGTCGAGGACAGCGGGATGGAGGCTCACGACAGAGGGGTTGACGAGGGGGAGGAACGCCGCGCTGCGGAGGTTCGCGCCGATCCCCTCCATCCCGATGCCCCAGCCGAGCGTCCGGGCCAGGCGCACCGAGCGGAGCACCGCTGCGGGGCGCTCGGCGATCCGCTCGGGATGGAGCTGGAGGATGACCGAGCGGTCGGGCTCGTCCGTCCGGTCCTCGACGGTGACAAGGGATTCCGGCTCGGTCGGGAGGAACAGCCGGGTGTGCGTGGGCAGGCCGGCCGCCTCCGCGGCCCGCAGACCGATGGAGCGCAGCGAGGCGTCGAAGTCGCCGATGAGACTCGAGCTGCGGATGTCGTCCCGCAGCCGCGCCGAGGCGGTGCCCGTGCTCTCCTCCGCGCCGCTCGCGAGGTGCTGGAGCGTGTAGCCGGCGGGATCACCGGTGAAGCGGTCGACGACCGGGGCGAAATGGGTGTCGACGAGGCCCGAGCGGATGAGACGTTCGAGTTCGGCGGTGGTGGCGTCGACGCTGTCGGCGGTCACGATGCGATGGTCTCCTTCCGTGGGCCGGGCGGGCGGAACCGGACCAGCTTCTCACATTGCGGGGCACGATCCGGCGAGCTGCGGGGTATATGACGAGACTGCAACGCGATCGCCGCATCGGTCACGGTGCGGTCGTCACGGGGCGGACGGTCCGCCCGCCCCGTGTCGGACCCCGGCCCGGGCTCGGGCGCCGGATCAGGAGTCGAGGGTGAAATGGAGCGTCGCCCCGCCGTCGAGGAACCGCTGCTCGTCGAACACCTGGACCTTGACGCGGGAGGTCTCGTGGGAGCGCGACATGAGCACGATCTCGTCGTGGTAGACGCGGACATCGATGACCTGTCCCTGGAACAGGACGCGGAACCGCACCGATCCCATGCTCGCCGGCAGCCGGGGGTAGAACTCGATCCGATCGAAGCGGATGAGGACCCCGGCGTAGGCGCGGACGATGACGTCGACGGTCCCGGCCATCGCCCCGAGGTGGATGCCCTCCTGGGTGGTTCCCCACTGGGTGTCGTTGATGTCGACGACCGCGGACTGCATCCACGCGTCCCAGGCCTCCTCCCGTCCGATCGAGGCGAGGACTCCGGCGTTGACGACGTTGGACAGGCTCGATCCGTTCGTCGACCGGGCGACGTAGTAGTCGATCGTCGCGACGACCTGCTCGTGCGTGAACTCGTAGCCCATCCGCCGCAGCTCCTTGATGACCCCCTCGGGTCCGAGGAGGAAGAAGAGCATGGTGACATCGGCCTGCTTGGACAGCTTGTAGTTGTTCGAGCTGTCGCCCTCGGACTCCATGATGAGGTCCATCCGGCCGATGTTGCCGTACTTCTTGCGGTAGGCGTCCCAGTCGAGCTCCTTGAGGTCGTCGTAGCCGTCGAACTGGCTGATGACCCCGTCGGAGTTGAACGGCACCGCGAGGCGGGCCGCGAGCCGTCCCCAGTGCGTGATCTCGGAGGGCTGGATGCCGAGCCGGAAGATCAGGTCCTCCGCCTCGTGCGAGGACAGCACCCGGAAGATCTCGACGGCGTGGCGGCACAGCCAGGCGGTCATGACGTTCGTGTACGCGTTGTCGACGAGCCCCTCGCCGGACCGACCGGGGTACCCGTCGTGGAACTCGTCGGGACCCATGACGCCGGAGATGTGGAACCGGTCGTCGGTCGCGTCGTAGCTCGACATCGAGGCGAACAGCCGCACGACCTCGATGAGCAGCTCGCCGCCCTGCGCGGCGAGCCATCCGGTGTCCGCGGTGGCGCGGTAGTGCTGCCAGGCGTTGTACGCGATCGCCAGCCCGACGTGGAACTGGCGCCGGGAGTTGTCCGGCATCCACCGCTTCGACCGGGGGTTGTAGAGCTCGATCGGAGTCTCCTCACGACCGTCCGAGCCCGACTGCCAGGGGAAGAGCGCCCCGGCGAGCCCGGCCTCCCGGGCATGGTGGCGAGCCGCGTCGAGGCGCCGCCAGCGGTAGAGGAGGAGCGACTTCGAGATCTCCGGCAGGCGGAGGTTGAGGAGCGGGAGGATGAAGAGTTCGTCCCAGAAGATGTGACCGCGGTACCCCTCGCCATGGAGCCCCCGCGCGGGGGTGCCGACGTCGAGGAAGGCGGTGTGCGGCGACAGGCACTGGAGCAGGTGGAAGGTGTGGAGGTGGATGATGAGCTGCGTCTGGTCGTCGGCGTCGACCTCGACGTCGAAGCGCTCCCACAGGCGCTGGACCGCCGCGGTGTGGGCGGGCAGGAGGTTGTGGAACCCGATGGCGGGCAGCCAGTCGAGCTGGTGCACCGCTCCCCCGCGCACCGAGGTGATCGCGGAGTCGCGGGAGTTCACCGCCGCGGTCGTCGTGTCGACGCTCACCGCGTAGCCGCTCTCCACCGGCACCGCGAACTCCCGGTAGATGGCGTGGGTGTCCTCGACCGTGGTCACCGAGTAGGCGTGCGACACCTCGGGCACGTGCGCGGTGACCGCGTGCGTGGGCTCCTGGGTGATCGTCGTGCGCTGGGCCATCGCGATCCGCAGATGGCTCTGCGTCGTCTCGACCTCGCAGATGAGGGTCCCGTCCTGGGCCACCGAGTTGTAGCGGTTGACGAGGTGGCGCTTGGCGAGCTGGTCGTACTCAGCGACGTTGTCGTTGAGGACCGCGGTGTCCACCCCGGTCCGGATGGCGATCAGGCCCGAGTGGTTGACCGGGGTGATCTCGGTGAGCATCGCGCCGATGTGCTGGTGGGCCATGGAGACGAGGCGCTGCTGCTTGACCCGCAGTCGGCGGCCCTCGGGGTCGACGAGGACCGCGGTGCGGGTGAGGACCCCGGTCTGGAAGGACAGGGTGCGGTTCTCCTCGACGACCTCGAGTCCGCCCTCCGACCACCACTCGCCGTCGGCGACGCGGATGTCGCACAGGGCCCAGCGCGGCAGGTTGACCATCGACTCGTGCTCGATCTCGCGGTCGTTGACGGTGCTGACGAGGCGGTTGAAGATCCCCGCCATGTAGGTGCCGGGATAGTGCACGCCGTCGGCCTGCGATTCGGGAGCGGCCCCGCGCACCGACATGTACCCGTTGGCCAGCGTGGTGAGCGCCTCCCGGCGGCCCTCGTGCTCGGGTTCGATGCCCTCGAACGAGAGCTCCCAGGGATCGTCGCGCACGTCGCCGAGGTCGAGCTCGGTGACGTCGTTGACGACGACATGGGCCCCGGCGGCCTCGAGCTCGCGCCGGTTGTGGTCGCGGGCGATCCCGACGACGAGTCCGAACCCGCCGGCCCGGGCCGCCTGCACCCCGGCGACCGCGTCCTCGAGCACGGCGGTGTCCTCCGCATCGACCCCGAGCCGCTGCGCCGCCTCGAGGAAGGTGGCCGGATCCGGCTTGCCCGGCAGTCCGAGGTCCTTGGCGACCTGTCCGTCGACGATGACGTCGAACAGGTCCGTGATCTGCGCGTTCTCGAGGAGGAGCGGGGCGTTCCGGCTGGCGGTGACGAGCGCGGTGGGCATGCCGCCCTCGCGCAGCCGCTTGATGAGGCGCACGGTGCCGTCGAACACCCGCACCCCGTCCTCGGCGAGGATCGCGTTGAAGCAGTCGTTCTTGCGCTTGGCGAGGCCGTGGACCGTGACCTGCGCGGGGTCGTCGGACTCCTCGCCCTCCGGGATCACGACTCCGCGGGCGTTGAGGAACGTGCGGACCCCGTCCTCGCGCGGGCGCCCGTCGACGTGCGCGCGGTAGTCGGTGACGACGTCGAAGGGCGTGCGATCAATGTCGCCGGGGAGCGATTCGTCGGCGAGCACCGCGTCGAACAGCTGCTTCCAGGCGACCGCGTGGAGCGAGGCGGTGTCGGTGACGACTCCGTCCATGTCGAAGACGACGGCGGACCACGGCGGGGTCGCCGCGAAAGGGGCCTCGTAGTCGGGTGCGGTGCTCGTGTGCATGGGGGCGCTCCGTCGGTGTGTGGCGTCCGGGGGTCGAGGACACCCGGCGATCGGTATGCCCACAGTCCACCCTAACGAGGTTTCGGGAAGATGAATGGCGTTACGCGCCCGGGTCACGGGTCGGCCGCCGGCCCTGGAGCCAGTCGACGACGCCGACCGCCCCGGACAGCACGACGATGCCGCTGATGACGCAGAGTGCGCCGACGAACGCCGGCGTCCAGCCGGCCTCGGCCCGGATGGCGAAGAACACCGCGGTGATGAGCGCGATCCCGATCGCGGTGCCGATCCGCTGCCCGGTCTGCAGCACCCCGCCGGCCGACCCGGCGTAGCGCAGCGGGACGTCGGCGAGCGTGAGCGTCTGGTTGGGACTGATCGTCGCGCCCTGGCCGAGTCCGACGAAGGACAGGGTGAGCAGCAGCCACCAGATGCTCGTCCCGGCGCGCTCGTGGAGGAGCACGGCACCGACGCTCGTCACGAGCCCGAGGAGCAGGACGAGGATCCCGCCGAGCACGATCGGACGGCCGAAGCGGAACACGTAGCGGCCGGCGACGGCGGAGGAGAGCGCGGAGAGGATCGCCGCCGGGAGTCCGACGATGCCGGCTTCGAGGGCGGAGCGGCCGAGTCCGCTCTGGAGGTAGATCGCGCTCACCACCCAGACGCTCGTCATGCCCATGAAGTAGAGCGCGATGAGGAGTGAGCCGTTGGCGAACGAGCGGGTGGAGAACAGCGCGAGGTCGACCATCGGGGCCCTCCCGCGCCGGCGGTAGGCGGCCTCCCAGCGCACCCACGCGATGATGAGGAGGACCCCGAGACCGAGCACCGACCACACCCACGCCCCGGCGTCGAGCTGGAGGAACGGGAACATCACGGCGAGGGTGCCGAGCGCGAGGAGGACCATCCCGATGGGGTCGAGGTCGACGCCGCGGAGCCCCGGGCGGGGACGCAACGCGGACTGCTCCCCGGGCACCTCGGCGGTGGCGGCTGCCCCCTCCTCGGGGAGCGCGCGCCACGCGGAGCGGGGCAGGGAGCGGATCGCGTAGAGGATCGAGACGACCGCGAAGGGGACGTTGATGAGGAACGAGGCCCGCCAGCCCCAGTCCGCTCCGAGCAGCGCGACGAGCGCTCCCCCGAGCACCGGCCCGATCGCCACGGAGATCCCGACGACGGCGCCGAACATCCCGAACGCCCGACCGCGCTGCGCGCCCTGGAAATACTGCTGGATGAGGCCGACGGTCTGCGGGTTGAGGAATCCGGAGCCGAGACCCATGACGACGCGGGCGACGTTGAGGACGAACGTGTTCGGTGCGAATCCGGCGACGAGCGAGGCCAGCCCGAACAGAGCCACCCCGACGATGAACATCGGAGCCCGCCCGAACAGGTCACCGGCGCGTCCCGCCGCCACGAGCACGACGCCGAAGGCGAGGGTGTAGCCGGTGAGCACCCATTGGAGGCCCGACGGACCCGCACCGAGGCCCTCCTCGATCGAAGGGAGGACGACGTTGACGATCGACACGCTCAGCAGGGACATGAAGAGCGGGACGAGGGTGATCGCGAGGACGGTGCGCTGGACGTCCGTCATCCCCGGTTCCCGCTCGCTGCTCATCCCCCTATCTCTACACCCGCCCGCTGACGAGGGCAAAGGCGACGGGTCGCGGCCGGCCGCCGATACAGTGGATGCCATGCCCGTCCCCCGCAGCACCCCGCCCGAGGCCGCGTCGCGCGGCGCCGGCCGCTACGCCCCGAGCCCGAGCGGCGACCTCCACCTCGGCAACATCCGCACCGGGGTCCTCGCCCACCTGTGTGCCCGCTCCACCGGTCGGCCCTTCCGCTGGCGCGTCGAGGATCTCGACCGGGTGCAGGAGGGCGCTGCGGAGCGGCAGCGGGCGGACCTCGAGAGCCTCGGGGTCCGGATCGATCCGCCGGTGCTCGTCCAGTCCGCGCGCACCGATCGCTTCGCCGCGCACATCTCGGCACTCGCCGCGGCCGGGCTCACCTACGAGTGCTACTGCCCCCGCCGCGAGATCCAGGCCGCCCCCTCGGCTCCGCACACTCCCCCCGGCGCCTATCCGGGCACCTGCCGCGACCTCGATCCGAGCACTCGCGAGGCCGCTCGCGCCCGCCTGCGGGAGAACGGACGGGAGCCCGCGATCCGGCTCCGCACCGAGCACGAGGAGGTCGAGGTGGCCGACGATCTGCTCGGGCCCGTCCGCGGCGTCGTCGACGACTTCGTGCTCCGCCGCGGGGACGGGGTCGTCGCCTACAACCTCGCGGTCGTCGTCGACGACGGGGAGAGCGGGATCGACCAGGTCGTGCGCGCCGACGACCTCGCGAGCTCCGCGCCGCGGCAGGCCCACCTCGCCGGGCTCCTCGGCTTCGCGGTGCCGCGCTACGTCCACGTGCCCCTCGTCCTCTCCCCCACCGGCGCCCGGCTCGCCAAGCGCGACGGCGCGGTCACGCTCCGGGAGCTCACCGCACTCGGCTTCGACGTGTGGGCGTGGCTCGGGGAGTCCTGCGGATTCGGGCCGTGGGACGGGATGGAGCGTGCGCTCGCCGAGTTCGACCTCGCCCGACTCGACCGCCGCCCCGTGACCTTCACCCCGCCGGAGGCCTGAACCGCGCCCCTGGGCCGGGATGCGCCGCAGACCTCACTCAGCGCTCACACGGGGGCAGGCGGGCCACGTCAGCGCTCGTCCGGGGACTGGCTGGCCGCGACCCCGGTCGTCAGGGCTCACTCACGTTCCGATCACCCGCTCGCGTTTCGATCCGGTACGGAATCCCGGTCTGAACCGCACCGGATCGCAACCTCAGGCACTGATCGAAACCTCAGGCGCTGGTCGGAGCATCAGGCACCTGGTGAGCCCTCGGGCACCGGGTGAATCCGCTGCTACCGGTCGAGACCTTGGGGCCGGTCAGCCGAGGCGGTATTGCTCCGCGAGGTGCGCGTAGTGGCGTCCGACCCGGGCCACCGGATCGAGGGCCGCGATGTCGATGTGGCCGACCTCGTCGCTCAGCGCACCGGAGACGTGGGCACGCAGCACGCGGACGACGAAGAACTCCTCCTGGCCCGGCCGCAGCCGGGTCTCCACCCGGCACTCGAGGGCCGAATCGGCGTCGACGAGGCGCGGCGGGGCGACGAGATCGCTCGGGGCGGTGGCGAGCCCGAGCTCGCGGACCTCGCTCCGCTCCCGCGGCAGCGGCCGCGAGCTCGCGTGCATGGCTGCGGCGTTCGCCTCCGACACCGAGTGGATGACGAGCTCGCCACCGGTGTCGAGATTGCGCCACGTGTCCTTGTGGACCTCGGACGTATGGTCCGGGGTGATCGCCAGTCCCATCATCGCCGGTCGGGTCGACACCACGGTGAAGAAGCTGAAGGGCGCGAGGTTGACCGTACCGGCGGCATCGACGGTCGTCACCCAGGCGATGGGACGCGGGACGACGAGCCCGTACATCAGGCGCCGGGTCGCCTCGACGTCGGCCGCGTCGAAGGTCCGCATGTCCGGCCGGCCCGCCGGGAGCCCTGTCCGGGTGTCCGCGGACCCGCCGGAGACGGTCCCGCCGGGGACGGTCCTGCCGGGGTCGGTCTGCTCAGGCGGCACGGGAGTCATCGATGAGCCTCCGGTAGATGCCCTCGAATGTGTCGAGGGTGGCGGTGATGTCGTGGCGCGCGGCAGCCGCGCGGGAGGCCCGGCCCATCTCCGCGCGCTCGGCGGCGCCCATGGAGCACAGCCGGGTGAAGCAGTCGGCGAGCGCGTCGACGTCACGGGGTTCGAACAGGTACCCGTTGACGCCGTGCTCACACAGATGGGGCAGCGCGACGGCGTCGGCGAGGACGACCGGGTTGGCCGACGCCATGGCCTCGAGCGTCGCGATGCTCTGGAGCTCCGCGGTGCCCGGCAGGCAGAAGAAGCTCGCCTCCTGGTACGCACGGACGAGCGCCCGGTCGTCGACCTTGCCCCGGAGGTCGACCCGGTCGGCCACCCCGAGCTCGGCGGCGAGGGCGCGCAGCGCCGGAGCCTGGTCTCCCGTCCCGATGATCACGGCCCGCAGGCCGAGCGCCGGATCGGTGCGCGCGAGGGCCCGGACGATGTCGTCGATGTGCTTCTCCTTCGACAGCCGCCCGACGAAGAGCACGGTCGGCGCACCGTCCCGGGCGCCCGCGACGTCCTCCGGTGCGGCGGCGCGGAAGGCCGAGAGGTCGATGCCGCAGGAGACCGCCTGGATCGGGTGGTCGAAGCCGTTCGAGGTGAGGAGATCCGCCGCGAGCTGGGTGGGCACGGTGATGTGGTCCGCGGACTGGAACTTCCGCTTGAGGTCCCACCAGGCGGTTCCGGTCGCGATGTCGACGAGCGGTCGGGGCACCGGCAGGTACGGCCGCACGTTGTCGGGCATGAAGTGGTTCGTCGCGACGACGGGGATCCCGCGCTTCCGGGCCTCGGAGAAGGCGTACCGCCCGATGACGAAATGGGCCTGCGTGTGGACGACGTCGGGGGCGATGTCGTCGAGCAGCCGGGCGACCGCCGGCTGCGTCTCCCACGGCATGCAGATCGTCCACGTCGGGTGGAGGGGCCAGCGGTGGGAGCGGATCCGGTGGACGAGGGCCCCGTTCTCCCGGACCGTGCTCGGGACCCCGGTGGGCGAGGGGCAGATGACGTGGACGGCATGGCCGCGGGCGGCGAGCCCGGCAGCGAGGCGCTCGGTGAACTTCGCCGCGCCGTTGACCTCCGGGGCATAGGTCTCGGCAGGAATGCAGATGGTCAGCGGCGGCGGGTGTGCCATTCCGGTGGATGTCCTTCCGGGGGCGGGCGAGGGGCGAGTCCCGCGCGGGCGACCACGGTGCGGGTCGAGCGGCGGGCCTCCTCGCGCTCGATGACGTCCGGGTGATACCGGGACAATACAACGACCGCCGAGCACGCGACCAATCCGGTGAGCACCATGAGCGCCACCGTCACCGGCGGTGCCCCGGCCGCCTCGCCGAGCACGAGCGAGCCGAGGACGACGGCGAAGATCGGGTCGACCACGGTGAGGCCGGCGATGACCATCTCCGGCGGCCCCGCGGCGTACGCGGCCTGGACGAACCACGTGCCGATCGCCCCGGCGACGGCGAGGGCGAGGAGGTTGAGCCAGGACACCGCGCCGAGGCCGGCGTGGATGAGCTGGTTGCTCACGAGGTGCGTCGTCGTCGCGACGCACGCGAACAGGAGGCCGGCCCCGAGCACGAGGAGGAGCTGCGGCGGCCGGCGCCACACGAGCACGACGACGAGGAACACCGCGGAGATCGCGAACGCGATCCAGGCGACGGGGTGGGACTCCGCGCCGGGGTGGACCCGGGAGCTCGCGATCGAGGCGGACACGCCGACGAATCCCGCGACGCCGAGGGCGCACACCGCGACGGCGACCGCGATCCGCGGCGTGATCCGCAGCCCCCGGTAGCGCGCCGCGAGGAGGATGGAGATCAGCAGCGAGACCGCGCCGATGGGCTGCACCACCATGACCGGCGCGATCGAGAGCGCGATGATGTTGGCGACGGTCCCGAGGCCGAGGCACAGCAGGCCGAGCATCCACACGGGGCTCCGGACGAGGCGGAGGAACGTCCGCAGCCGGAATCCCCCGCCGTGGTCGTGCGCGTCGACGACGCCGCGGTGCTGGAACATCGCCCCGAACGCGAGACCGACCGCGGAGAGCGCGGCGAGGAGGATGGCGATGGGCGTGGTCACGCCGAACAGTCTAAGCAGTCGGGAAGCCCACGAGCCGGAGTTCCGCCGCCGTACCGGTGTTCGAGGACGAAGTCGGAGGAAACCCCCAGCGCCCACCCGGGGGACCTCCCCCGCCCGCGATGTGCGCCGGCTCACGGGGAGCGGACTTGGACCCCACGGCACGGCGGTGCTACAGTGGTCTCTCGCGTGCCCGGTGCGGCACGCTCTTCCTCCGTAGCTCAGTTGGCAGAGCATTCGACTGTTAATCGAAGGGTCGCTGGTTCGAGCCCAGCCGGGGGAGCACGGCGACAGGCGGGATCCGGGACTCCGGATCCCGCCTTCTTCGTTCCCGGCGGACGCGGCCCGAATATTGCAATGTTGTGACAATCTGACATAACCGTCGAGTAATGGTTACCATGCGATAACGACATTGCCGTGTGTGCTGGGACCGCCGGATCTCCGTGCACGAGCACCGCGGTCCGATCGATGGAGACATGCATGCGGATCACCACTCTTGCGCGGCGCAGCGCCGTCGCCCTCGCGTCGCTCGCCATGGCCGCCCAGCTGGGGCTGACAGCGAGCCACGCAGCTCCCGGACTCGGCGGCAGCTCCGGTTCGGGCGGCGAGGACACCACGCAGTCCGAGACCGAGGACTCCGGGACCGAGGACGCCCCCGCGACCGAGGACACGACCCCCGCTCCCCCGGCCCCTCCGGCAGAGGAGCCGTCGGACGAGCCGAGCGACGAACCCTCCGAGGAGTCGCGCACCGGAGACGGCCTGAGCACGACCATCGGCGGCCACACCGTGGGCGGCGCGATCGGCTCGACCTGGCGCGACCTCGGCGGCGTGTCCGGCGACCTCGGGAAGCCGACGAGCGGTGAGCGCTGCGGCCTCCGCGACGACGGCTGCTACCAGCGCTTCCAGTCCGGCGAGATCCACTGGTCGCCGGCCACCGGCGCCCACGCGACGCTCGGCGCCATCGCCAACTCCTGGGCGGGCACCGGCCATGAGTCCGGCGACCTCGGCTACCCGACTTCGAACGAGCAGTGCGGTCTCACCCGCGGCGGCTGCTACCAGTGGTTCGAGCACGGACAGATCCACTGGTCCTCGGGCACCGGAGCGCATCCGACCCAGGGCGGTATCCGTTCGACCTGGGGCCAGAACGGCTTCGAGGGCGGCAAGCTCGGCTACCCGGTCGGCAGCGAGCGCTGCGGGCTCGCCGGCGGCGGCTGCTACCAGCGCTTCCAGCGCGGTGAGATCCACTGGTCGCCCGCCACCCGGGCCCACGCCACCACCGGTGCGATCGCCGGCTCCTGGGCCTGGAACGGACACGAGACCGGCGACCTCGGCTACCCGGTGAGCGGCGAGCGCTGCGGACTCAAGGGCGGCGGCTGCTACCAGAAGTTCCAGAAGGGTCAGATCCACTGGTCGCCGACGACCGGGGCCCACGCCACCAAGGGCGCCATCCAGCGCAAATGGGCGCAGACCGGCTGGGAGAACGGCTCGTGGGGCTATCCCACCGGCGCCGAGCGCAAGGTCGGCGATCAGAGCTGGGAGCAGAACTTCCAGGGCGGCAAGAAGACCCACTCGAACATCGACCCGGTGTGGGACCGGCTCGCACAGTGCGAGTCCGGCGGCAACTGGTCGATCAACACCGGCAACGGCTACTACGGCGGCCTGCAGTTCTCCGCGAGCACGTGGAAGGCGTTCGGCGGCCACCGGTACGCCTCCAACGCCCACCTCGCGACCCGCGAGGAGCAGATCGCGATCGCGGAGAAGACCCAGGCCGCGCAGGGCTGGGGAGCCTGGCCGTCGTGCTCCCGCAAGCTCGGGCTCCGCTGACCTCGCGCTCACCCGGCATCCGACGACTCGGGCCCGTTCCGCACCATGCGGAACGGGCCCGAGTCGTCTGCGCAGGGCGCCGCGTCAGGAGGCGACGAGGTCGCCGTACTGCTCGAACCGCTCGAGGTAGCGCTGCACGTACGAGCACGTCGGCACGATCCGCTGCTCGCGCTCGCGCAGCTGGTCGAGCACGAGGGTGACGAGCGTGCGCGCGTACCCCTGGCGACCGTAGGACTCGGAGATGATCGTGTGCCGCAGGTCGTAGACCCCGGGATCCTCGAGCTGATAGGCGACGAAGCCGACGAATGAGCGCTCGGGCCCGGATGTCCAGAGCTCGAACCGCTCGTGCGTCATGTTGTCCACGACCTCAACGGGCGTGGTGACGAGAACCGGAGTGCTCACGGCTCCCCCTTTCGATGTGCGACCGCTGGACGGCTTCGAGTCTATCCGAGCGGCGGACCGGGCCCCGGGGTCACCGGAGCGCCGGCCTCCCGCGATGCGGCCGCGGCCGGCGGGTCTCCGATATATTCGAGGGGTCGTCGCTGATGCCGAACACAGGAGGAGCCCGCCGTGGCCGCTTTCACCGCCCCGACCTTCGACCAGGTCGCCGCCCTGCCCACCATCGTCGAGGCGACCGTGCCCGAGGAGTGGATCGACGAGAACGGGCACATGAACATCAATCACTACTTCGACATCGGCGGGGACGGGTCGTGGACGTTCTGCCGGAACCTCGGCCTCCAGGACCTCTACGAGGCGGACCCGCCCACCGGGCTCTTCACCACCGAGAACCACATCACCTATCTCAGCGAGCTCCGGCTCGGCGAGGAGCTCTCCGCCCACGTCCGCTGCGTGGACGTCGGGCCGAAGTCCGTCCACCTCATCACCATCGTCCTCGACCGCACGCACGAGCGGGTCGCCGCAGTGCACGAGGTCGTCCTCGTCCACGTCGACATGACCGCGCGGAAGGCCGCGCCGTTCCCCGACCACTTCCGCGAGGCGCTCGAGTCGGCGGTCGCCGCCGACCGTGAGCTCGACTGGCCGGCCCCGCTGTGCGGCGCCATGGGCGTGCGCCGCTGACCGCTCGGTCCGGAGGAGCGTGCGGTCCGGAGGAGGTCAGTCGATGACCTTCGCCGGCCCCGCTCCCCCGGCGGTCTTCGACTGCAGACGACGCTCGAGCCATTGCGCGAGGGCGGCGACGAGCATGTTGATGGCGATGTAGAGCAGCGCACCGACGATGAAGGTCGGGAGCAGATTGTTGTACTGCCGGCCGATCGCGTTGACCTGGTAGAGCAGGTCCTGGTACGTCACCATGAAGCCGAGCGCGGAGTCCTTGAGGAGGACGACGACCTGCGCGATGAGAGTCGGCATCATGGCCCGCAGCGCCTGCGGGAGCAGGACGTGGCCCATGGTCTGCGAGCCGCGCATCCCGATCGCCATCGCCGCTTCGCGCTGTCCGCTCGGCACCGCGAGGATGCCGGCACGGATGATCTCCGCGATGACCATCCCGTTGTAGAGCGTCAGACCGATGACGACCGACCAGAACGGACCGATCCGGTTCCCGAACAGCATGAAGGTCGCAAAGATCAGCAGCAGCACCGGCACGCCGCGGAACACCTCGAGGACGATGGTCGACGGCAGGCTGATCGCCCGCGTCGGGGCCAGGCGGAGGAGGGCGAAGGTGAGCCCGACGACGAGGGCGAGCACGGTCGCGACGGCCGCGACGGCCAGCGTCGCTCCCATGCCCCGCAGCAGCACCATCTGGATCCCCGTGTAGGTGAAGGGGCTCCACTTGTCGGCTTCGAGCTGGCCGGCGTCATAGAACTTCCACACGATGAAGGCGACGATGCCGAGCAGGACGACGATCGAGACGATCGACATGATGACGTTGTTCCGCCGGGCGCGGGGGCCGGGCGCGTCGAAGAGGACCTGGGTGGGCGCGCTCATCGGAGGATCACCAGCTTCTTCTCGAGGTAGTCGAACACCCGGCCGAGGACGAGGGCGAGCACGAGGTACACGACGGCGGTGGCGAGCAGGATCGTGATGACCATGTCGCCGCGGAGCTCGATTGCGTTGCGCATCGCCGACATGAGCTCGCGGTTGTTGAACGCCGAGGCGATCGACGTGTTCTTGAGCATCGCGATGATGACGCTGCCCAGCGGCGGGATGACCGTGCGGATCGCCTGGGGCAGGACGACGGTCGAGAGGGTCTGGCCGAAGGTCAGCCCGATCGCGCGGGCGGCCTCGGCCTGCCCCACCGGGACGGTCGCGATCCCGGAGCGCAGCGTCTCCGCCACGAAGCAGGCGGTGTAGGCGATGAGCGCGATCGTCGCGAGGATCATCGAGTTGAGTCCGGCGCTCTCGGCGAACCGGATGTCGAGGTAGGGCAGTCCGAAGACGCAGAAGAACATCACCAGGGTCAGCGGGGTGTTCCGCACGACGTTGACATAGGTGTGCGCGGCGACCCGGAGCACCGGGGTGGGCGAGACGCGCATCGCGGCGAGGATCGTGCCGAGGATGAGACACCCGACGAGCGTGAGGAGGAACAGGCGGATGGTCCCCCAGGTGCCGCTGAGGAACAGCTGAGTCAGATCGAGGAATGACACGGGCGATCAGGCTTTCGGTCCGGACGGTCAGGGATGCGACCGCTGCGGCGCCCCGGGTTCGGGGGGGGTGCCCTCCCCCGGGGGCGCCGCGTGCGGGTCTGCAGTCAGTAGCGGTCGACCGCCGGCTGCTCGACGCCGCTCGAGTCGCCGAGCGTGTACTCGAACGCCTCGGTCCAGGCGCCGTCCTCCCCGGCCTGCTCGAGTGCGTCGTTGACCGCGTCGCGCAGCGCCTGGTCGTCCTTGGGGAGACCGATGCCGTAGGGCTCCTCGGAGAAGGGCTCGCCGACGACCTTGAACTCGCCCTCGTACTGCGCCGCGTAGCCGCGGAGGATCGCGTCGTCCGTGGTCACCGCGTCGACGTTGCCGGTCTGCAGATCCTCGACGCACTTCGAGTACGTGTCGTAGGTGACGAGTTCGGCGTCGCCGTACTCGTCCTGGATCCGCTGGGCCGGCGTCGAGCCGTCGACCGAACACACGGTCGTACCGGCGAGGGCGTCGGGCCCGGTGATGTCGGAGTCCTCGGCCACGAGGAGGTCCTGGCCGGCGACGTAGTACGGCCCGGCGAAGTCGACGACCTCCTTGCGCTCGTCGTTGATCGTGTAGGTGGCGACGACGAGGTCGACGTTGCCCTGCTGGAGGAACGGCTCGCGATTGGCCGACACCGTCTCGACCCACTCGATCTGGTCGGGCTCGAAGCCGAGCGCGGCGGCCGTCATCTTGGCGATCTCGATGTCGAAGCCGGCGGGCTCGTCGGCCGTGGCGTCCTTGTTGCCGAGGCCGGGCTGGTCGAACTTGACGCCGATCTTGATCGAACCGGCCTCGTCTGCGGCGGTCCAGGTGGGGCTGTCGGACAGGTCGACATCGCTCGCGACCTCGTACTGGGGCGCCTCGGCCGCGGTGTCCCCGCCGCCCTCGGCGCCGCCGCCTCCGGTCTCCGGAGTGCCGCTCTGCCCGCAGGCGCTCAGGGCGAGGATACCGACGGCCGAGGCCGCCAGGAGGGTGTGCATCGTCTTCATGGTGTCTCCTTCGGTGCGGACCCGTCCGGAGCGGCGGGCCCTGCGTACGGGGTGAGGGATGGGAGGGTCAGTGGGTGAGGATCTTGGACAGGAAGTCCTTGGCGCGATCGGACTGCGGGTTGGTGAAGAATTCCTCCGGCTCCGCGACCTCGACGATCTCCCCGTCGGCCATGAAGGCCACCCGGTTCGCCGCCTTCCGCGCGAAGCCCATCTCGTGGGTGACCACGACCATGGTCATGCCGTCGCGGGCGAGCTCGACCATGACGTCGAGGACCTCGTTGATCATCTCCGGGTCGAGGGCCGAGGTGGGCTCGTCGAACAGCATGACCTTGGGCTTCATCGCCAGCGCCCGGGCGATGGCGACGCGCTGCTGCTGGCCGCCGGAGAGCTGCGCGGGATACTTCTGGGCCTGGTGGTCGACGCCCACCCGGCGCAGCAGGTCCATCGCGAGCGACTCCGCCGCGGACTTCCCCAGCTTGCGGACCTTGATCGGTCCGAGCGTGACGTTCTCGAGGATCGTCTTGTGCGCGAAGAGGTTGAAGGACTGGAAGACCATCCCGACGTCGGACCGGAGCTGGGCGAGGGAGCGGCCCTCCTCTGGGATGACCTGGCCGTCGATGCTGATCGTGCCGTTGTCGATCGTCTCGAGACGATTGATCGTGCGGCACAGCGTCGACTTGCCCGACCCCGAGGGGCCGATGACGACGACGACCTCGCCGGAATGGATGTCGAGGGAGATGTCCTTGAGCGCATGGAAGTCGCCGAAGTGCTTGTCGATGTGCGCGATCTCGACGAGCGGCCGTCCGGTGCCGGCCGGGGTGGGGGTCTGTCCCGGATGTGCCTCAGATGTCATGGGGATCACAATAGGCATCCGGACGCCCCACCTCATCGCGGATGCGGGGTTTCGCCGTGATTCCCGGCGAATCGCAACTCATCTGTAACACTACTGCGCGGTCGGACGGCACTCTCGGCACCTCGGCCGGGCCGATCGGTCGCCGGCGGGCGCGGACCCGGGGGGCGATCCGGATCCGATGGCGCACGGCACCGGCAGCCGCTCCCCCGCTGCCCGCCCTCGTCCCGTGCTGCGACCCGGGGGAATCGTCGTGCTCGGCGGACCGGACCGACCGTCTTGAATAGCGGGAGGACGTGCAGGACACGGACGCGTTCGAGGATGATTGCCGGTAGGTCGGCACCGGGTCCCGCATAGACTGGAGTACCTGCACGGATGCGCCAGGGTGTCACAACGAAGTGGAGCGAACAGGAACGATGACTACGGTACGCGATATCGAAGGTGTCCCGAACTCGGTTTCGGCCGGACATATGATCGTGAAGTCCTTGGCCCAGCACGGCGTCGAACGCGTCTACGTCGTCCCGGGCGAGAGCTTCCTCGACGTCCTCGACGGGCTCCACGACTCCGACATCCAGACGGTGATCTGCCGCCACGAGGGCGGCGCGGCCTACATGGCCGAGGCCGACGGCAAGATGAATCCGGTGCCC